>JACQXA010000004.1:1865688-2207735 GCA_016208975.1 Nitrospinota bacterium | reverse complement strand
GAACGGTATGTACTCCGCCCAGCCCTTCTTGCTCAACACCTCGGTGATCGCCGCGGTCAACGTAGTCTTGCCGTGGTCCACGTGCCCTATCGTACCAACGTTCACGTGCGGCTTGTCCCGCTTGAATACCTCTTTAGCCATACTCTCTTACGAACCCTCCCGAGTCTCGGTGTGTTTGTGTTTACGTAGAAATTTCTTTATGAAGCGACCTTCTCCGCGCCCTTGCCGGAGCTCTTCGCTATTATTTCGTCCGCAATCGTCCTGGGCGTCTCCTCGTAATGGGAGAACTGCATGGTGTACGTGGCCCTGCCCTGCGACATGGAGCGCACGTCCGTGGCGTAGCCGAACATGCCGGAAAGCGGCACGTTGGCGCGGATAACCTTGGCCCGGGCCCGCTCGCCCATTTCCTGTATCTTGCCGCGGCGCGACGACAGGTCGCCCACGATATCGCCCATGTAAGTGTCAGGAGTCACCACCTCGACGGACATGATCGGCTCCAGCAGGGCCGGATTGGCCTTGCGGACGCCGTCTTTGAACGCCATGGAGGCGGCGATCTTGAACGCCATTTCCGAAGAGTCCACCTCGTGGTAGGAGCCGTCCACCAGGGCGGCCTTGAAATCCACCACCGGGAAACCGGCCAGCACGCCGGAGTTCATGGCCTCTTCGATGCCTTTCTGCACGGCAGGCACGTATTCCCTTGGAACCACGCCGCCGACGATCTTGTTTGCGAACTCGAAACCTTTTCCCGGCTCCTGCGGCTCAAGCTCCAGCCAAACGTGGCCGAACTGGCCCCGGCCGCCGGTCTGCCGCACGAACTTGCCCTCGATGCGCACCTTGGACTTGATGGTCTCCCTGTAAGCGACCATGGGCTTGGACACATGCGCGTCCACCGAGAATTCCCGGCGTAGCCTGTCCACGATGATTTCCAGGTGAAGCTCACCCATGCCGGAAATAAGGGTCTGCCCCGTCTCCGGATCGGTATTCACGCGGAACGTCGGGTCTTCCCTGGTGAGCTTGGAAAGCCCTTCGCCAAGCTTCTCCTGCTCAGCCTTGGTCTTCGGCTCGATGGCCACGGAGATAACCGGTTCCGGGAAATCCATGGATTCGAGAATCACCGGACTGGAGTCCACACACAGCGTGTCGCCGGTGGTGGTGCTTTTCAGGCCCACCGCCGCGGCGATATCGCCCGCGCGCACTTCTTTTATGTCTTCGCGCTTGTTGGCGTGCATTTTCAGCAAACGGCCAACGCGCTCTTTCTTGTCTTTGGTGGAGTTATATACATAGGAGCCGGCCTCCATCACGCCGGAGTAAACGCGGAAGAACGCCAGCTGGCCCACGAACGGGTCGGTAATTATCTTGAACGCCAGGGCCGAGAACGGCTCGTCATCGCTGGCTTTCCTGGCGGCTTCCTCATCGCTTCCGGGTATTGCGCCGGTAACGGACGGAATGTCCAGCGGCGACGGCAGATAATCCACCACAGCGTCCAGCAAAGCCTGGACCCCCTTGTTCTTGAACGAGGCGCCGCAAAGCACGGGAATAAGCTTCATGGAGCAGGTGCCCTTGCGGATGGCGGCCTTCAGTTTTTCAACCGGAACTTCCTCGCCGCCGAGGTAAGCCTCCATGATGGACTCATCCAGGTCGGCAAGGGCCTCGATGAGTTTTTCACGGTATTCGGCGGACACACCGGCCAGGTCCGATGGAATTTCCACATCTTTAAAAGTGGAGCCCAGCACGTCGTCGGAGGTGTATATGACCCCCTTCATGGTGAGCAGGTCCACAAAGCCGGTAAACTGATCCTCCGCCCCGATTGGGACATGGAGCGTTACGGCGTTATGGCCGAGCCTTTCGCGGACCTGTTTTAAAACCTCAAAATAATCCGCCCCGATCCTGTCCATCTTGTTGACAAAGGCTATACGGGGAACGCCGTATTTGTCCGCCTGGCGCCACACGGTTTCAGACTGGGGCTCCACTCCGCCCACAGCGCAGAACACGCCAACGGCGCCGTCCAGAACGCGAAGGGACCGCTCCACCTCCATGGTGAAATCCACATGGCCGGGAGTGTCTATTATGTTGATGGTGTGGTTTTTCCAGGAGGCGGTTGTGGCCGCGGAGGTTATGGTGATACCCCGCTCCTGTTCCTGGACCATGTAGTCCATCACAGCGGTGCCCTCGTGCACTTCACCTATTTTGTGGGTGATGCCGGTATAAAACAGCACCCGCTCTGTGGTGGTGGTTTTGCCGGCGTCAATGTGCGCCATGATGCCGATGTTCCTGGTGCGCTCCAGGGGGACTTTACGAGCCACTTTTATGTCTCCCTATTTCCACTACCACTTATAGTGGGAGAAGGCCTTGTTGGCCTCCGCCATCTTGTGGGTGTCTTCTTTTTTCTTGATAGCGGAGCCGGTGTTGTTGGCGGCGTCCATGATTTCGGCGGCAAGCTGGTTAACGAAGCCGCGCTCACCCCTGTTCCTGGCGTTGTCTATTATCCAGCGGATGGCCAGGGCTATGCGCCTGTCGTGCTTCACTTCCACGGGAACCTGATAGGTGGAGCCGCCCACCCGGCGGGATTTAACCTCCAGGAAAGGCTTCACGTTATCAACCGCCTGGCGGAAAACCTCTATCGCGTTTTTCTTGGTTTTCTCGGCGACCTTGTCCATAGCGCCATAGAAGAGCCTCTCGGCCGTGCTCTTCTTGCCGCATTTCATAACAACGTTCATGAACCGGCTAACGAGCGTGTCGTTATACACCGGATCGGGCATCACAGCCCTTTTTACTATAACTCTGCGTCTAGGCATAAATCACTCAAACATCCGGTTAATTATTTCTTGCCGCCTTTAGCCGGCGCGCCCTTGGCGCCTTTGCCGCCCGCCGGTTGACCGGCCTTCGGCCTCTTTGCGCCATATTTGGAACGGCCCTGCCGCCGCGCTTCCACGCCAAGCGTGTCCAGAGCGCCGCGGATTATGTGGTATCTGACGCCCGGAAGGTCTTTCACCCTGCCGCCACGGATGAGCACTATGGCGTGCTCCTGCAGGTTATGCCCTTCGCCGGGTATGTAGGAAGTCACCTCGTAACCGTTGGTGAGCCGCACCCTGGCCACCTTCCTCAGAGCCGAGTTCGGCTTCTTGGGCGTGGAGGTGTAAACCCTCACGCAAACCCCGCGTCTTTGCGGGCATGAAGTGAGCGCCGGGCTCTTCGTCTTCCTGGCCAGGTTGGCCCGCCCTTTTCTCACCAACTGATTTATCGTCGGCAACTCAAAGTCTCCTTCGTAAAGCCTTCTCTTTATAACAGCCGATTGTCCAATAACAGGCTGTGGCGGCAGAACCTTTGCCGCGCTCAAGAAAAGGAAAAGTTTATATAAAGGCCCAACTGTTGTCAATAGTTAGGGGAAGAATTTTTCATGGAGCGGCCAATGCGCCCGCCAGTTAGCCCGATTCTAGATCACCATTCCGCCCGCGGCCGGGTGGTGGGACACGGCCACTTCCAGGTAAAACTCGTGGAGTTCCGGGGTGGTGAACGGCACGCGGACAATGATGGCGCCGGAGCCATATATGGTCCACCGGATGCTCTCCCCTACTATAACGCTGGGTATGCCGTTGGTGGCTTTCCATCCCGTGCGCTCGTTTATGCCTTTCCGGGCCTGGCCGCCGATCTGGTTCGTAAGCTCCCCTATGGCCCCCTCCACATCCGGATCCCGGTGGTTTTTATAAGGGGTGGAGGCGTAAAGCATATTAGTTGTTATTTCGCAGATCGCCTCTTTGGTGAACACAATGATGAACTGGCCGCCAAAATCCCCTATGAACGCCAGGGCGCCAGCGGCGTCCCCCTCGATGGAGGAGTACTCCGCAAGGGTGGCCGCCTTTGTGCGGGCGGTTACCCGGGTCTGGGCGGTGGTGGCCACCACCTGTTCCACGGCCTCGATGAAATTTTTCACTATTTTGGCCACCTCGGACCGTTGCAGGTTGCCATTTTCATGGCTTGGGCTGGCCTGTGAGGTGATCATGAGGGCCGCAAACCTCTATTTGCCGTATTTATTTCCAGGCTGATTGCCGTAAGTACCGCCCCGATGTTCATCGTGTTCGATTATCAACCTGTCCGACCGCTCAAGGCTACGCTCTTTGGAATGTTGATAAGCGTCCACTTCCCGCTGGAGCCTTTCGGCCTCTTTTTCTGTGGTTTCGAACACCCGGTATGTGAGGCCAGACCCGGGCTCGCCGCTCACCAGCACCTGGTAAACCTCGTTAACCGCAGAGCCTGGGTCGCATTTTATGCTCTGTATCTTCACTATCCGGTCGGCGTCCACCGACGCCAGGCCCTTGGTCCCGTCGCAGGAAAGGGTTTTGAAGCTCACCTTTACAGTGGAAAGACTGCCCGCATGGGAGGTAAGCGGCGCGAACGGAAAAATGGCCACGAAACTTAGGATGATTATCTTGAGCATGACCCACCCGATGTGATTTTTGACCTTGGCTAAAGTGTATCACCCGCCCACTCTAAAACAAGCCATTTTTTGGAACTTTAGTCCCCGGCGCCGGGCTCCATGGCTGTGTGTTACAATTCTTTCCTGCGCAGGCATTTATTTAAAGATGGATGGTTGAGAAAACGCTTTGTTATCAGCCCTCCTCCCCTTGAAAACCACCGGCGCTCAGGGCTATTTTTATGGCCCCGGGGCGCTGTTTACCGTTGCCTACGACGGCTCCATGACTGTATGCTTTGACAGTCGGCCAGCGTTTCAGTTCTTAACAGGTGATGAAGCGCCCTTTTCCAGGCTTAACACCGGCAATAGGGCCTTCTGCGGTTGAATGGATGCGGATGATGTACGATCTTGTGATAATCGGCGGCGGCCCGGCGGGCCTTACGGCGGCCATATATGCCCTGCGGGCCCGGCTAAACACCCTGGTAATAGAAAAACTGGGGGTTGGAGGGCAAATAGCCCTTTCCGATATTATCGAAAACTACCCGGGGTTCCCCAGCCTCTCCGGGGGCGACTTGATGAAACACTTCGAGGATCACGCCCGCGCTGTGGGAATGCAGACGAAATTCACCGAGGTCCTCGGGATAGATCAAAACGGCCCATACAAAACCGTGCGCACCGCCGACGGCCCGCTGGAGACCAAGGCGGTGATAATCGCCACCGGGGCGGAGCCTAAAAGGCTCGGGTTCCCAGGCGAGCAGGAGTTTTTGGGAAAAGGCATTTCCACCTGCGGCACGTGCGACGGGCCTTTCTACCGCAACAAACCCATCGCCGTCATCGGCGGGGGGGACACGGCGGTTAAAGAATCCATCTACCTGTCGCGGCTGGCCAGCAAGGTTTACCACATCCACAGGCGAGACCGGTTCCGGGCCGAGAAGATCCTGCAGGAGCGTCTGCTGGCCAGGGAGAACGTGGAAATCCTCTGGCGCTCCAGCGTGGAAGCCGCCCTTGGGGACGATTCCGGAGTTACCGGTATCCGCGTGAAAAACGCCGACAGCGGCGAGGCGAGGGATATAAAGGTGGACGGCATTTTTGTGTTCATCGGGATAACGCCCAGCACCGGCTTTGTGGAGTGCGACAAGGATCCGCAGGGTTTCATAATCACCGGGGCGGACATGACCACGTCCAACCCCGGGATTTTCGCCGCGGGAGACTGCCGGGACACCCCGTTACGCCAGGTGTCCACCGCCGTGGGCGACGGGGCCATCGCCGCCGCCAAAGCCGAAGAGTACATATCGGAAATGGAAGGAAGAGCTTACCCTTCCGCTCCAAAATAAGGTTTTGTAGTGGCGCAATCACAATACGCAAGAAACCGCGACGCCTGGCGGAGCTATAACAGCCGGCGGATGTTGAGAGCCGCCGAGGTCAGCCCGGATCAAGCAAGGCTGGCTTTCCACGTTACGCCATATCTTTTACATACAAACCATCCGGACCTGCCGGGCTATGTCCAGGGAGAGTCGTTCGCCTCCGGAATATACCTCTACACTCCCGTTGAAAACGTGGAGAAAGCCATCCGCCGTTATTTTCCCAATTTCGATTTCAAGCTGGCCGAAAGCCGGAGAAACGTGAACCGGTTCATGATCGAATCGGTCATGATCATGGGTTCCATCGGCACGGTGGCCCACGGCAAAAAATCGGACTACGACTATTGGGTGGTGGTTGACGGAAAAAAGCTGGCGCCCATGGAGCTTGAAGCGCTCAAGACAAAGCTTGCGGCGGTGGAAAAATGGCTTTCAGACCAAAAGATGGAGGCCCACTTTTTCATCACCGAAGTGGAAAAAGCCCAGGCCAACGATTTTGGCGCCACGGACAAGGAATCGTCCGGGTCGTCCCAGGCGTATCTGTTGAAGGAGGAGTTCTACCGGACCGCCATCCTTGTGGCGGGCAAAGACCCGCTATGGTGGCTATTTCCGGCGGGCCTTGGCAAGCAGGAGTACGCCAGACACAAAGAGATGATGATGATGGAGGCCGAGATAGACAGCCGTGAGGTGGTGGATCTTGGCCCCACAGAGCCCATCCCGCCAGGGGAGCTGTTCGGCGCCCTGCTTTGGCAGTTCAACAAAGCCATGGTCAGCCCGCACAAGTCCGCCCTGAAAATGGCGCTGATGGAAAGCTACATCATGGCCGGGAGCGGAGCGCCGCTTCTTTGCGACGAGCTTAAAAGAATGGCGCACGAGAACAAGGACGGGCTGGAAGAGGCGGACCCCTACCTTGTGATGATGGACTTCATCCATCGTTTCTACAAAGGCAAAGACAGAAACACTGCGCTGAACATCCTGGAAAAATGCTTTTTCATAAAGTGCGTGGATGGGACGGTGGGTTCTTTGCAAATGGAGCAGGGGCTTACATACAAGGAAAAGGCCCTGCGCCGGGTGCTTGGCCGATGGGGATGGGACGAAGGGCGCCTGGCCAGGATGAACGGCTTTAGAAGCTGGGATTTCAAGGGGCTCTCCAAGCTGGCCACATCCCTCCACGGATTCATGCTGGAGGTTTACAAAAACCTTACAGACCAGGTGTCCACCCTTCCCGACGTAAAGAACTTCATCACCGATAAAGACCTTACGGTCCTCGGCAGGAAACTGTTTACCATATATTCCAAGAAGCCTGGAAAAGTTGAGTACCTAAAACGGGTAAAAGACGAGGCGGAAGCGCTGGAAACCATCTGTTTCACCGGGCTGATCAAGCCAAAGGTGAAACCGGTATGGACGATATACCGGGACAACATCGCCAGTGCGCTGGCCAAGGGGACGCCGGTGGACCACCTGGCCATCAACCGCGGGCCGGATCCGGTAGAGCTGTTGATGTGGCTGGCGCAGAACCGTATCTATTCCCCCAAGTCGTTCATGTATTTCATTCCAAATCCCACGCCGGTGTCCCTCAAGGATATCCAGCAACTGCTGGAACGGATATACACCCTGTTCCATTACGTGGCGATGGCGGACCTCAAGATTGACGATCTTCTGGCCAAAGCCAGGACTTTGAAAATACTGGTGGTGGTCAATTTATTGTCCGACCGGTGGAAACGGGAGCCGGAAATGATCCATTTGCTTTACTCCAACAGCTGGGGAGAGGCGTTTTGCCATCCGGCGGGCTTTGCCGATGGGATGCAAAAGGCGCTGGAGGCGCTGGAAAACGCCGGGAACGATTTTTCACTCAACAACCCATCAATGTTCGACATATTCGTGCCTGCCGGGGAAAACCAGGTGAGGCTTAAAAAGCAGGTTATGGATTTCATAACCCAGAAATACACTCCCATGAAACGCAGGGCGCTTCTTAAATAACGCAACCTCGGCAATTCCCTTATGGAGCTTATATCCATAATCATCCCCGCCTGGCGGGAGGGTTCCGCGCCTGGAGAACTTGCGAAAAGATTTATGGACCTGCCAAAGGTGGAGGTGATTATTTCCCTATGCCTGGAAGACACTCAAACCGTAAGGCCCAAACTGCCCCGGCTCAAGGTCGTTGAAGGCGCCAAAGGCCGGGCGGTTCAAATGAACTCCGGCGCCAGGGAAGCGCGGGGAGATGTACTGCTGTTCCTCCATGCCGACACATCAATAGAACCTGGATCCTTAAATTCCGTTCGAGAGGCTATGGCCCGTCAAGACGTTGCAGGAGGAGCATACCGGCTGGCCATAGATTCGCCAAAGCATACGTTAAAATTGGTGGAGGCGGGAGCCAACTTAAGGTCACGGTTTCTCAAAATGCCCTATGGCGACCAGGCCATTTTCGTAAGAAAAACGGTGTTTGACGGGATAGGCGGTTATGAAGACGTGCCCCTCATGGAGGATGTGCGGCTGATTACCGCCATGAAACGCAGGGGCAAGGTGGTTATTTTAAGCGACGCCGCCAGAACCTCCGCCCGGCGATGGGAACGGGAAGGGGTATGGCGCCGGGTAACGAAAAACCTGGCGCTCATCACCCTCCACCAGCTGGGGGTGAGCCCGCAAAAGCTGGCGGATTATTATTAAGCGCCCTGTCCCGCCTTGGCCGGTCTGCTTACCAATCCCTCAAAAGCGTTTATTATGCCGGGGTTGTTCCATTCACCCGGGCCCACTATGTGATGGGTGATTACGCCTTCCTTGTCTATTATATAAGTCTCAGGCACGCCGGTAATACCATACTGGGAAACAACTTTCTGCTCCGGATCCACAGCCACCGGGAAGGTTAAGCCCAACTCTTTCATGAATGGGGGCACGTCTTCCTTCTTTTCGTCTATGCTTATGGTGAGCATGGCGAAGTCTTTACCCTTGAAATGCTCGTAAAGCGCTTGCATGGAAGGCATTTCCTGCTTGCAAGGGGGGCACCAGGTGGCCCAGATGTTCAGGAAAACCACCTTGCCACGGTAATCCGCCAGGCGCATGGGTTTTCCATCAATGGTGGTGAGGGAGAACTGCGGCGCGGGTTTGCCCTCCATGGGTGAAGGAGCGGGCCTTGCCGCCTGCGGCGCCTCCAGCTCCATGGGCTTTAAAGGCTCTTCCCTGCTTTTCTCCAGCTTCCAGAAACCGGAAGCTATGACCGTTATTACTAAAAGCGCGTAAAATGGCGCCCACCTTATCCTGCTTGAATCAACCGAGTTATCCATCCGGACAAAACCGCCTGCTAAATGTAAATATTGTCTTTGAGAGTTTAACCTCCAGCGTCCTGTGGTTCAACCAGAAAGGGCGTGGGGTGGTGTCCCAGTTTGAATCTCAAATAATAGACAGATCCTTCACTTCGCTTGCGCTTCGCCCAGGATGACAATGTTATCAACGGCTTTTATATTGTCATTCTGAGCGTAAGTGAAGGATCTCTCCTGTACTTTCAAACTGGGACACTACCGGGCGTGGATATATTTACCGGAGCCATATGATATAGGGTGGAAAGCGCGTCACCAAAGGGGGTCAGTTTCCCCGTGGTCGCCCGACCACGGAAAGGGGATCAGCTTCCCCGTGGTCGCCAGACCACGGACTCTTCACCATTTTTTCAAACCGGCCCACCACTTGTACTCGACAAAAAAAGCGGGGCGTTAATAGCCCCGCTTGTCTGTCGAAACAGTTCAGTTTTCCAGCGGGAGACCCTGGCTGGCCCAGCTTGTGATACCCCCGTTGAGGATTTTCAGGTTCTTAAAACCCTCGCCGGAAAGATATTTGGCCGCCATAGCCGAGCGGTTATGGGTTCTGCAATAAAGCAGTATGGACTCCTCGCGGCGGTTCTTCAGGCTGTCCATTTTAGAAGCCAGCTTGTCCAGCGGTATGTGGATGGCGCCGGGTATGCGCGCCTGCTGAAATTCACCAGGAGTGCGAACGTCTATTAGCGTTTGTATCGCCCCTGATTCCATGGCTTCTTTGGCCGCGTCTGGGGTAACAAACTCCGCACCCTCGATATTGGCGTGAAACAGGCTCGACAAAACGTTGAACACTTATATAACTCCTTGCAAATTACGTTTATGGGTTAGATGCGGGAAAAGCCCAAATGATTCAATTCATTTTACATCAAGCGTACCCATAAACGGAACCGGGACCGCGCCTTTTACAGCGCAGGAAGAAGGGGAAACGGTGACTTTCCAGTAGTTTTCCACCTGCTCCGTGAACACCTGCAGGCGGGTGAGGTTGGCGAAGGTCTCCACTTTACGGGCGAACTTTTTAGTTGGCGCCACCACTACCACGAACGCCACGTCCAGCCTTTTACTCAGCAAAAGGTCCCGCAATTGGTCGAACACCTTGTTGCCGGGGTTCTCCCGGCAGTCCAACGTTACTACCTCAGGTTTCATCTAGCCTCCATCAAGCCAGGCGGGCGTAGCGGATCCTGAAATTGCCCAAGTCGGAGCCTTTATGCTCGAAATACTCATACACCTGTAATTTATATACACCCGCTAGCGTCTTTATGGCGTAAACGGCGCCGTTGGGATGAAGGTTATGTTTGCCGTCTATGTTGTAACGGTACCACTTTGGGTTCCTGAACACCGCGCCGAACTCGTCCATGAAATAGGCGATGGAATCCGATGGGTTCTCCACGTTTTTCCACGTCGCGCCATATTTATTTGAGCCCAGCGCCCCGGCCCGGCCCGGCCCGCTGACGGAGCTGTTGATGAGCAATCTTGAGCCGTCATGTTTAATATCCCACTCCATGCCGCTTTCAGGCGCAATGGAGCCCGTCTTGAAATTAAAACATTCACCGGGGTTTATGGTGGCCATCCGCTCCTCATCCAAAGGCGCGTCTTTGCCGGGCTGATATGCGTACTGTATGGTTATGGCCTTACAATCGGCTTCGAGCCTTTTCATTCGCATCTTGGCGTATCTTGCGCCGTCGGCCAGTCTCAATTTCCAGCCTTTAACGGAATTGTGGGTGTATCTGCCATCTTTCAATACCCGCCAGTCGAATATGGCCGGCTCCACATCTTCCCCCCTGAATTGCGCGCCGGGTGGAACGGTGGTGACAGAATCGAACTTGCGTTTCAGGTCGTCGGCGGTAATCTTCACAAAATCTTCCCGGGAAACGTCCACCGGGGGGTCTATCAAAGCTCCCTGAACGTCCCCCGGGCCCGCGGGACCGCTGTTCAGGTAGATGACCGACCTTTTGAACGCCATATCCCAGGAAGTGTCCTGCCTGGCCTGGGTCTCGGGGATATTGGTTATCTTACCGGTTTCAAGATTGAGACATCGTAAGGTCTCCCCTTTGATGTCCCCACCGGCCACAAGCCCCTCCAGGGCGTAGATCGTAAGTTCCCGGGTTTCTGTCATGATGTGAACTAGACTCCTCCATTTTGCCGTGGGGCCGTTTATTCCGGCTATTAGATGCGGATTTTCATCCATCGGCGCTGAAGTGACAACATTTTTCAATCGTATAAAAGACGCTATAAATATGTATTTTACTCTGGACACATGGAAAACACGCTGGTAAAAATATGCGCTCCAGCCGGGTGTCACCGGCGTTTCTTACGTCTCTTCCAGTCATTCCGTAATTCTTTGGCGCGACAAATGCCGGGGGATTACCGAGTTTCAAACTGGATGGAACTGCAAAAAACAATTTTTTATCAGGGCTCATAATAGGGGGAAAAGAATGTTTGCAACGAGGGGAATATTGTTTGGCGCGTTGACCGCTTTAAGCATGATCGTGGCTCCCGCAATGGCCATGGCGTCGGATCACCCGGAACATCATGGCGCTGAAGCTATGGCCCATCCGGCCGGTCATGGCGAGGGACATGGCGAAATGCGCCGAGAAGAACATCATTCCGGGTTTCATGTAGAGGCGGGCGGCGGCCTGTCGTCCGGTTATGAGCGATACGGCGTCATAGTAACCGATGAGACAGCCAGCAAGGGTTTTGTGGGCCTTGGATTTTCGATGGGTGGGGGTTTGCACGCCGGAATCCACGGAATGATGGTATCCACATCCAAAGAGCAGGTGGAGCGGGAGGTAAGCCCCCATATTGGCTGGCATGGCCACCGCCTGGACATCTCCGCCGCATATAATTCGGTGGAGCACACGAACCACAACTTCACCACCACCGAGGCGCAACTTACCGCCGGATACAAATTGACACACCATTTAACGCTCGACCTGCTCCTGAACTGGGAGCTCGACCGCGAAAAACGCTCATACCATGGCGCGGGAGTTTCGTACCAGCGTCCTCTTGGCGGGCAACTTGGGCTCCGGTTCAAGGCCATGGCCAATTATCTGAACACCAGCGGCATCGTTTCCTCCCATGGGGGTTCGCATGAAGCCGGAACATCCGAAGAAACCGCCACCGCCGATACCGAAGGTTCCTCCCATGAGGCGCGCGAAGGTTTGGCCGCCGGTTTAACGCAAACCGCCGGAGCGGAAACCTCGACAGAGACCGGAGCCAGCTTCTCCGGGCTCCATAACTCTTCCATCGAGCTGGCGCTGGACTATTCGCCCCACCACCTTCACGGACTGACGGTTACCGGATTCGCCCGGGCTGTAAATCCCCTTTCCGACGACGCGAAAAAGGACCTGGAGGCCAGGAGTTTCGACGGCAAGACCAGCGCCATCACCATGGTCGGGCTTGAAGCCAGCCTGACTTTCTGATTTCCGCGTAATATCGCGGGCGCTCTTTCGGGGCCGGTATTGGAAAATGCCGGCCCTTTTTAATCGAATTCACCAAAATAAGTTGATTTTATAGGCCCGGATTTGTCATCATAAAAAATTACTTCATCATAGATGAAACGGTATTTAAAAAAGGATTTTCACTAATGGGAATGACGATTACCGAAAAGATACTGGCGGCCCACGCAGGCGTTGACTCCGTCAAGCCGGGCGACATTCTGGACTGCCGGGTGGACATAGCGCTGGGCAACGACATTACCGCCCCCATCGCCATCAAGGAGTTCGAGAAGGCGGGCGCAAGCGACGTATTCGATAAAAGGCGGGTGGTGCTGGTGCCGGACCATTTCGCGCCAAATAAAGACATAGCCTCGGCCCAGCAGACCAAGGCCATGAGGGTCTTCGCCCGTGAACACGATATAGAGAACTATTTCGAAGTGGGCGAGATGGGGGTGGAGCACGCGCTTCTGCCGGAACGCAACCTTACCCTGCCCGGCGACGTTATCATCGGGGCGGACAGCCACACCTGCACCTACGGCGCGCTGGGGGCGTTCGCCACTGGCATCGGCTCTACCGACCTGGCGTCCACCATGGTGACTGGCAAGATATGGTTTAAAGTGCCAGAGACCATGAAGTTTGTCTTCAATGGCAAGCCGAAGAACAAATGGATCTCCGGGAAAGACCTGATCCTCTACACCATCGGCAAGATCGGCGTGTCCGGCGCGCTTTACCGCGCCATGGAGTTCACCGGCCCAATGATAGAGGAGTTTGGCATGGACGACCGGTTCTCCATGGCCAACATGGCGGTGGAAGCCGGGGCCAAGAACGGCATCATAAAGGCCGACAAGAAGACCATGGACTTCATCAACGCCCAGGAGACAAAACCCGTGCGCGAGTTCAAGGTGTACGAGTCGGATCCGGACGCGGCCTATCACAGCGTGATGGAGTTTGACGGGGCGGACATAGATATGCAGGTGGCCTTCCCCCATCTTCCGGAAAACGCCAGGCCCGTGGGCGAGGCCAAAGGAATAAAACTGGACCAGGTGGTGGTGGGCTCCTGCACCAACGGCCGCTACGCCGACCTGCAGATGGTGGCGGGCCTGCTTAAAGGCAGGAAGATCGCCAAAGGTTTGAGGATGATAATCATCCCCGCCACGCAGAACATCTACAAAAAGGCCATGAAGAGCGGCCTTCTGGAGATATTCATAGACGCGGGCGCGGTGGTTTCAACCCCCACTTGCGGGCCATGCCTTGGGGGCCACATGGGTATCCTGGCCGAGGGTGAAAAATGCCTGGCCACAACGAACCGCAACTTTGTGGGAAGGATGGGGCATCCCAAATCGGAGGTGTATCTGGCCTCGCCGGCGGTGGCCGCCGCTTCGGCCTTAACAGGAACCATCACCGGCCCCACAGAGGTCGAGTAAGGCTAAGGGAGACTAAACGATGAGCGTTACCGGCAAGTGCTGGAAATTCGGCGACAACATAGACACAGACCTGATCATACCAGCGCGTTACCTGAACACTTCCGACCCGGCGGAGCTGGCAAAGCACGTCATGGAAGACGCGGATCCGGAGTTCGCCAAACAGGTGAAGCCCGGCGAGATAATCGTGGCGGGAGACAACTTCGGTTGCGGCTCCTCGCGGGAACACGCCCCCATAGCCATAAAGGCGGCGGGCGTGGCCTGCGTGGTAGCCCCGTTCTTCGCGCGCATCTTTTACCGCAACGCCTTCAACATGGGGCTTCCCATACTGGAGTGCGAAGAGGCGGCGCGGGAAGCGGCCACGGGCGACGAGCTTTCGGTGGACTTCTCCACCGGCGTAATCAGGAACGCCACCAAGGGCAAAAGCTACCAGGCCACGCCAATCCCCCCGTTCATGCAGGAGCTTATCTCCGCCGGTGGGCTTATCAATTACACCCGGAACAAGATCGGCAAGGCCAGTTAAGCGCGGCTTCCAATCCGCATTACGCGCCGGCTCCGTTTATCCGGGGCCGGCGTTTTGTTTTAAACCGGGTTCGCGCCCGGCCATGATAAATTCTTGATAACCTCGAACGAACGGTTCTAGATGATCTCCCTTTACGGCCTCGAATCGGTGCTGGAAAAACTGGCCGCCGGAGACAGGGGGCTGGTTTCCTGTAACGGCCTTACCCGGTCGGCCAAAGGGCTTTTTATCGCCTCCTTGGCCAAAAAGCTCCAACGGCCCATCGTATTGTTGGCCGATAAGGCGGCCAGGGCCGAGGAGCTTTTCGACATTTTGCGGTTCTTCCTTCCCCAAGAGGAAGGGCTTCTGCTCTTCCCGCCATGGGAAATACTCCCCTACGAGGAAATGTCACCCCACCCGGAGGTGTCCGGAGCCAGGCTCTCCACCCTGGCCCGGCTGATGGGCAACCCAAAAGGCGCCATATTGGTTACCACCGTGGAAGCCATGGCCAGGAAGACCTTGCCCCCGGCGGCTTTGAAAAAAGCGGTCCTGCGAATAGACGTTAAAGACTCCATGGACCTGGAGCTTCTCGTGGCCCATCTTTCCGCTTACGGTTACGAACGGTCGGCCATGGTGGAAAACCGTGGTGAATACTCGGTGCGGGGCGGGGTGGTGGACGTATTCCCTGGGCATGGCGCCTACCCGGCCCGGCTGGAGTTTTTCGGAGACGAGGTGGACTCCATCCGCAATTTCAGCGTGGAGAACCAGCGCTCCATAAAACAGCTGGAAAGCGTAACCCTGTTCCCCTTCCGGGAGGTGTTCTACGAGGGGCTGGACAAGCAGGGGCTATCGGAAGTGTTCATGGCCCGGGCCCGCCAGTGGGGCATGTCCCAGGGCCGGGCCGCGGCAATAGGCGAAGCGCTCACGCAGGGGAAATTTTTCGCCGGGATGGAGCGGCTATTACCGCTGTTCTATCCCGAAAGCGCCACGGTATTGGACTACCTGCCGGAAAACATCCTTTTCGCGCTGGACGAGCCTTCGGCCATAGAGGCCCATATCGAGGCGTTTTACACCCTTATCGAAGAGGAACGCGCCCAGGCCTCCGCCCGCAACGACATAGCGTTAGAGCCCGAGGCGCTTTTCATAAGCAAAGATGGTTTCCATGGAGAGATCACCGCCAACGCCGCGCTAAGCCTTGGCGAATTGGCCATGACCGAAGAAGGGGAAAACGCTTTCATCGTTTCCACCCGTGCTCCGGAAAGGTACCGGGGCAAGGTGGAAGATTTCATCGGCGACCTGAAAAAAATGCTTTCAGAGGGCTTTTCGGTGGTGATCTCCGCCGCCACCACGGGAGGGGTGGAGCGGCTGGCCCGTCTCTTGAAAGAAGAGGACATGGGCGCCAGCCGGTTGGATCCGGAGGGGCTGGAAAACCTGGTGGCCCACATCATGGAGCCACAACGGTCGTTGTTCGAGGGGAACCTGTTCATCACCGCCGGGGTTGCGCCGGAAGGCTTCATTATCCCTTCCGACAAATGGGCGCTGGTCACCGACGACGAGATTTTCGGCAAGGTCATCAAGGTAAAACGGCGCTCCGCCCCGGCCCGGAAAGCCTTCATAGCGGGCCTGGCGGACATAAAACCCGGCGATTACGTTGTGCACAAGAACCACGGCGTGGGCCGGTACATAGGCTCCCGCGAGGAGATGATAGCCGACGTTAAAGACGAGTACATGGAGATAGAGTACGCCGAAAACCAGCGGCTCCTGCTTCCCATCGCCGGCTCCCACCTGCTGAAAAAGTATATAAGCGGGGGCGGCGAGGGCAGGCCTCCTTTGGACCGCATGGGCGGGACAACCTGGAAAAAGACCCGCGCCAAGGTGAAAAAGGCCATGATGGACATGGCCGAAAAACTGCTCAAGATCCAGGCCGCCCGGGAGCTTTCCGAGGGGTTCGCCTTCTCAAACGACAACAACTTCCACAAAGAATTCGCCGACACGTTCGAATACGAGGAAACCGAAGACCAGCTTTCCGCCATCGCCGACGTGGCCGAGGACATGGAGAAGAAGAAACCCATGGACCGGCTGGTGTGCGGCGACGTGGGTTATGGAAAAACAGAGGTGGCCATGCGCGCCGCCTTCAAGGCCGTTTACGACGGCAGGCAGGTGGCCGTGCTGGCCCCCACCACCCTGCTCACCCAACAGCATTTCCAGACTTTCTCTGAGCGTCTTAAAAGCTTCCCGGTGAAGGTGGAGGCGCTAAGCCGGTTCAAGTCCCGCAAGGAGCAAAAGGAGATACTGGAAAAGGTGGAGGCGGGCGAGGTGGATATCGTCATAGGCACCCACCGGATACTGCAAAAGGACGTGAAGTTCAAAAAACTGGGGCTTGTGATAGTGGACGAGGAGCAACGGTTTGGCGTGGCCCACAAGGAGAAACTGCGCTCGGCCTTTTCGGGGGTGGACACCCTGACCCTCACCGCAACGCCCATACCCCGCACATTGCATACCGCTATGCTGGGCATCCGCGACCTTTCGGTTATACAGACCCCCCCGGCGGACCGGCAGTCCATCCAGACATTCATCGTGAAATTCTCGGACACTGTGATCCGCGAGGCGGTGATAAGGGAGATGGACCGGGGCGGGCAGGTGTTTTTCGTGCACAACAAGGTGAAATCCATCCACAGCCTCGAAAAGCACCTCCGGAGCATCGTGCCCGAGGCCAGGACCGCCGTGGCCCACGGCCAGATGAACGAAAACGAGCTGGAACAGGTGATGATGGGCTTCGTGGCGAAGCAGTTCGACATATTGCTGGCCACCACCATAATCGAGTCCGGGCTGGACATCCCTTCGGCCAACACCATCATCATCAACCGGGCAGACCATTTCGGGCTGGCCCAGCTTTACCAGTTGCGGGGCCGGGTGGGCCGGGCGCGCCACCGGGCCTTCGCCTATTTCCTGGCCCCGGGGCTGGCAGGGATAACAGACATCGCCAAGAAACGGCTTAAAGCCATAGAGGAGCTTTCGGAACTGGGGAGCGGGTTCAAGCTGGCCGCGCGGGACATGGAGATTCGCGGAGCGGGGAACCTTCTGGGCCCGGAACAGTCCGGCAACATAGACGCAGTAGGGTTTGAAACATACTGCGAAATGCTGGAGGATGCCATCAACGAGCTTAAGGGGGTGGTCTCCGAAGAAAGGTTCGACGTGAACCTGAACATAAACGTCGCCGGAAGGGTTCCTCCGGAATATATCCCCGCCCTTGCCCACAGGATAGAGGTATATAACAGGATCCACGCCATCACGTCGCTGGAACAGGCGCGGGAACTGGCGGTGGAGCTGGCGGACCGGTTCGGCCCCGTCCCCGAAGAGGTGGAGAAACTGCTGGCGGTCTCGCGCATTAAAGCCCTTTGCGCCACGTTGAAAGTGTTGAAGGTGGACCTCATCCGGGACAAGCTGTACCTGGTGTTCGACCCATCCACAAAACTGGATCCCGTAAAACTGGCCACCGCCGCGTATAAGGGTGGACGCAAGTTCCGGTTCACCTCGGAAACCTCCGCCGAATGTGTTTTGTCCGGGACCGGGTGGAAAAACCGGTTCGCCTCTATAATGGATTTCCTGCTGTTCATGCTGGAGAGTTCCGTATGAGCCTGGCGCTTTGCATGATCGTGAAAAACGAGTCCCAGAACATCCGGGAGCTTATCGAAACTGTCCGGCCCCTGGTGGACGAGATAGTGGTGGCCGACACCGGCTCCACCGATGGCACGGCGGGGATGGCCGAAAGCCTCGGGGCAAAGGTGGCGCACATCCCCTGGAACGACGATTTTTCCGAGGCGCGTAATTTGGCGCTGGAAAACGTGACGGCGGACTGGGTTTTATCATTGGACGCCGATGAGCGGATTTCGGAAACGGACTTCAACGCCATCCGCGGCCTCGTGGACAACGGGCGCAACGACGGTTACATGCTCATCCAGCGCCACTACCTGCCCGGCCCTGGTTACGACAACATGCTCCCCGTCAGCGGCCAGTATCCCGAAATGGAAAAAGGTTACAACAGCTACGCCGACAACTTCGCCCTGCGGCTGTTCCGCAACCGGCCCGATGTGAGGTGGGAGGGGCGTATCCATGAAAACGTGATTTGCCACGACCCGGAGGCGCGGTGGGCCGTGGGAATCGCCTGGGTGGTCATTCATCACTACGGCAAGGTGGCCGAACCCGGGGCGTTACGCGCCAAAAAGGAATTCTACCTTGAGCTTACCGCCCGCAAGGCGCTGGAAATGCCGGAAGACGCCAAGGCGCAGTACGAGTTGGGGATTCAGCTTCATGAATTAGGGAGGTGGGAAGACTGCGTAAAACCTTTCCTGCAGGCCTTCAGGCTGGACAACGCCTACGCCGATTCCCTTTATTACGCTGGTAACGCCTGCTACAAGCTGGGAAGGAAAGATGAGGCGGCCGGATATCTGGCCCGGTTTCTGGCGCTGGTTCCCGGCCATGCCGACGGGCTGGTAAGCATGGCGGCGCTGGAGCGGGACGCTGGAAGGCATGAACAGGCCATCGAGCTTTACAGCCGGGTCATATTGGCGGTTCCAGGCCATTTCGGGGCCCGGTTCAACCGGGGCGCCCTACTTTCTTCCATGGGGCGCCACGCCGAGGCGGCCCAGGATTTTTCGGAGGCTGTACAGCTTATGCCCGGTTACGCCCCGGCGGCGTTCGGCCTTTGGCAATCGCTGGTTTTATCCGGAAACGTTAGCCTGGCAACCGACAGCGTGATAAAATTTAAAGTTCCGGGCCGCGAGCTGGCCGTAATGCTGGGCCAGGCGGCGGAACGTTTTGTAATGACGGGCCGGTACAGCCTGGCCGTGGAGGCATTGGGCCCCTTGGCGGCGGATATGGATAATCCGGCGGTTTATTCGGCCCTCGGCGCGGCGCATTTAAGCCTTGGCAATGTTCATGAGGCCGAACGGTTGTTGAGCGAGGCCATCGGCAAAGACCCGGAAAGGAACGACGCCAGGATCAACCTGGCCCAGCTGAAGGAAGTGTACAGACAGGATTTAACGGCCGCCCGCGCCCTTTATGAAGAGGCGCTAAAGCGCGACCCCGGAAACAAATTATGCGAACAAAAACTATCCTATTTGCGGCGGTAATGGCCAGTGCCATGGCCGCATGCTCCGGCTCGGACTCCAAAGAGTCCGGCTCCCGCGAAAACTCGTTGCCCGTGGCCAGGGTTGGCGACCGGATCATTACCACCGTCCAGCTGGACGCCGAGATCGCGCGCTACTCCGCCATTTTACGGCTGGACAGCCACGAGGCGAAGGAGAAGATGGACCATCTGAGAAAATCACTGCTCAACCATCTTGTGGACGACCAGGCGCTGGAATGGGAGGCCGACAGGCAGGGTATAGACGTTAGCGGTGGCGAGCTGGACGAGGAGGTAAAGTCCCTCATCGGCGAATACGACGATAATTCCCTGGGCAAGATTCTTGAGGGGAACAAGCTGACCCTGGACGAGTGGAAAGACCGGCTAAAGAAAAGCATGCGGATCATGAAGCTGATCAAGCAGGAAGTGGACGACAAGATATCCTTGGACGAGGCGGAGATAAAGGAATTTTTCAACCAGAATTCTGACGACTTCAAGTGGCCCGAGCGGGCAAGGGTTTACCAGATACTGGCCCAGACCGAGCCGGAGGCTGTGGAAATAAGGAACGAACTGTTAAGGAACGCCGATTTTGCTAAAATGGCCAAGGAGCGCTCCCAAAGCCCCGATGCGGAGAAGGGGGGCGATCTGGGATATTATTCCCGCGGCCAGCTTCCGCCGGAGTTTGAAAGCGCCGTGTTCGGCCTGAAGGAAGGCGAGATTTCCGAAGTTATCAAGTCCACCTACGGTTATCACATATTCAAGGTGGCAAAAAGGGAGAAACCCCGCGCCATGAGCTACGCGGAGTCGCGGGAAAGAGCAATGGACATGATTAAGTCCCTCAAGCGGGGCGAGGAGTTTGCGAATTGGCTGGCGAACGTAAAGAAAAACGCGCAGGTCACGGTATATCCCGAGGCTTTGGCGCCGCGCTAGCCCTTGCGGCGCTTGCGCTATTGACGCCGGTTACGGCCGGCGCCGAGACTGTGGACAGGATTGTGGCCAACGTCAACGGCGAGATAATCCTGCTATCCGACGTGCGGGCGCAGATGGCCCTTATCAAATCCTTCAAGGGCCAGGGCCCTTTCGCCGCCGACGAGAAGATCACCGAGCCGGAACTGCTCAGGCGCATGATAGACGACAAGATAATCGCCCACTACGCCAAAGAGAACAACATCGTCATAAAGGAAAGCGAGGTTGACCAGACCATCGAGCAGATAAAGGCCACCAACCGCATCACCAGCGAGTTCCTGGAAGAGATGCTAAAGGGCCAGGGGATGAGCATGCCCCAGTACCGTGAAAAGCTGAAGAACCAGATGCTCATCCAGCGGGTCACGGGCATGGAAATCGGCGGCGTGAACATCTCCGACGACGAGACGCTGGGCTACTACCGCCGGAACCAAGGCCAGTTTTTAGAGCCTGGGCGGGTGAGGCTTTCCCATATAGTATCGCTGGCCCCGGAAGAGGCCGCGCCGGAGAAGGCCGCCGACGCCGAGCTCAAGATCCGCTCCATATTGAAAGAGGTGAAGGGTGGCGCCAGCTTCGCCGAGCTGGCCAAGCGGCTCTCCGAGGACGGCGCGGCGGCCAATGGCGGCGACCTGGGCTGGTTCACCAAGGGGAAGATGCTGCAAGTGTTCGAGGAAACCGCCTTTTCGTTGAAAAAAGGTGAAGTTGGCGGGCCTATCCGAACACAGTTCGGCGTGCATATCATCATGGTGACGGACAAGGAAGAGCCCATACCCGTGGCGTTTGAAAAAGTGGAAAACGAAATCCGCGAAAAACTGATGGGTGAGACTTTCGCGCGGAAACGGAACACCTGGATAGAACGGCTCCGCCAGCAGGCGTATATAGAAGCGATGTATTGAAAGGCCCAGGCTATATGGATATGGAGATTGCATCAGGCGCCCCAGCCATGGTGGAGCAAGGCGCGGGGACAGCCGTTAAAGCCGTGGGGCTGGTGTCCGGTGGGCTGGACAGCACACTGGCCGCGCGCATAATGAAAAAGCTGGGGTTCGAGGTGACGGTGCTCAACTTCATGAGCCCTTTCTGCACCTGCACCAGGAAAGACCACGGATGCAAGAACGAGGCTAAACGCCTGGCCGAAGAGCTTAACATGCCCGTGCGGGTGGAGTTTATGGGGCAGGAGTATATAGACCTGGTGCGGAACCCCAAACACGGGTACGGCAAAAACATCAACCCGTGCGTGGACTGCCGGATATTGATATTCCGCAGGGCCAAAGAGGTAATGGAGGAGATAGGCGCCGCTTTCATCTTCACCGGCGAGGTTGTGGGCCAGAGGATGATGTCCCAGAAGTTTGACAGGCTCCGGCAAATAGAAAAAGAGGCGGGCCTTTCAGGGCTGGTGGTGCGCCCGTTGAGCGCAAAGCTTTTACCACCCACCAAACCGGAGCTTGACGGGGTGATAGACCGCGAATTGATGCTGGACATCCATGGAAGAAGCAGGAAAGAGCAGGTGCGCATCGCCAAAGAGGAGTTCGGGATGACCGAGAACCTCTGCTCCTCCGGCGGCTGTCTTCTTACAGACCCCCATTTCGCCGACAGGATGCGGGACTTGCTGGACCACGACGCGTCCGCCGGGGTGAAAGACGCCCGGCTGTTGCGCATGGGCCGCCATTTCAGGCTCTCCGCCGGTTGCAAGGTAATTGTTGGCCGCGATGAGGAAGAAAACGAAAAACTCATGCGCATGGCTGGCGACGAGGACTTCCTGTTCTACTCCGCCGAGGGCCGGGGCCCGCTTACGGTGGTCAAAGGCGGTCTGGACCGCGAGGTTATAGGGATGGCCGGAAGGATAACGGCCCGGTATTGCGACACCCGGGACAAAGAGACAAAGATAAACTACAGGAAAAAAGGGGGCGAAAGCGCTTGGACCGTTTTATGCGCCGCCGCCGATGATGAAACTTTAAAATCGCTCCGGGTGTGAACACCCCAAAGCGTTATTGAGCTGGAGAAGCATGATATGAGCGGTCTTCGCAGGGTTTACCTGGACAACAACGCCACCACGCCCGTCTATCCGAAGGCGATAGAGGCCATCCTTCCATACTTAAGGGATAATTTCGGCAACCCGTCGTCGGCCCACAGCCAGGGCCGGGCGGCCCGGGCCAAAATATCGGAAGCCCGCGAGATAGTCGCCGGGGCCATGGGCGCCTCGCCATCCGAGATATTTTTCACCTCCGGCGGCACCGAGTCGGACAACCTGGCCGTTAAAGGATACGCGTGGGCCAACCGGAAACATGGCGGCGGGCACATAATCACTTCCACCATCGAGCACCCGGCGGTGCTGGAGCCTTGCAAATACCTTTCGAAGAACGGTTATGAGGTGACCCGGGTTCCGGTGGACGCCGAGGCCTTGGTGAACCCCGAGTCTGTCCGGGAAGCCATTACTGAAAGCACCATCCTGGTTTCCATCATGAGCGCCAACAACGAGGTTGGCTCCATTCAGCCGGTGGCGGAGATCGCCAAAATCGCCAGGGAAAAAGGGGTGGCCATGCACACCGACGCGGTGCAAAGCTTCCTGAAAGTGCCCTTCACGGTGGACGAATTGGGGGTGGACCTGCTATCGGTGTCGGGCCACAAGGTGAACGCCTTAAAAGGCGTGGGGGCTTTGTATATCCGCAAGGGGACCAAGATGCACGCCCTGGCCCATGGCGGGCATCACGAGCGGGGCATCCGGGCCGGTACGGAGAACGTGGCGGGTATCGTGAGCTTTGGCGAGGCCGTGCGGATAGGCAAGGCGGAGCTGGAGAAAACCGCCGCCCACGTGAAAATCCTGCGGGACGAACTGGAAAGGCGGATTCTGGAGACCATACCTTTCACCAAGGTGAACGGCCACAGGGAAAAAAGGACACCCGGCACGCTGAACATGAGTTTCGAATGCGTGGAGGGAGAGGCGCTTTTAATCAACCTGGACATGGCCGGAATATCCATCTCCACCGGCTCGGCTTGCAGTTCCGGCTCGCTGGAGCCTTCCCACGTGCTGACCTCCATGGGCATTCCCCACGAGATAGTGCATGGAAGCCTGCGGTTCTCCTTCGGGCATGAGAACACCATGGACGACGTGGATTACGTGATGACCCACCTGCCGAGGATAATAAACACCATCCGCGAGATATCGCCTTTGTGGGATCCAAAGAACCAGAAGGTCCTTACGTTGGAAGAGGTCAGCGGCGGCGCCAAGCTGGGGCATTGATTGTCGCAGGGCAGGTTAAAACCTTCCCCTGCGCGGGCAGGCGCTAATACCTGCCGCCCAGATAATCCCCCATTATCTTCGAATGGTCGAACACCAGCTTTTCCAGTGGTATCTCCGCTTTTGAGAACAGCGCGGCGCTCTTGGCGTCGTCACTGCCTACCGGAACGCCCTGGGCGTTGCCTATGAACACCACCGAGGCGTTGTGCCGGCGGGGATCCCGGGCCGGGTCGGAATAAACATGGAACTGGCGGGTGAGCGTCACGTCCAGCCCGGTCTCCTCTTTGGCCTCGCGCGCGGCGGCCTGTTCCACCGTTTCGCCGTAATCCACATACCCGCCGGGCAGGGCGAACCCTTCCGGGCCGCCGCGCCGCTCGATAAGGACGATCTTCTCCCCCACTTCGATGATGATGTCCACCGTAAGATACGGATTTTGCCGCACCGCCACCCCATGGCCGCACTGGGGACATTTTATTTCAAGCTTCACCGAATCCCATCCACCGACTTAAGGAACCGCGCGTTTTCCTCCGGCGTCCCCACGGTCACTCGGAAATGATCCGACAGCCTGGAAGAGTCCTTGAACCACCGGACACGCACCCCATCGGTAAGCAATCCGCTAAAAACCGTCTGCGGGTCTTTGTCCACACGCATGAGGATGAAATTGGCCTCCGACGGATACGGCGCAAGCCACCCGGTTTTTTTAAGGGCGGCGGACATTTTTTCGCGTTCCTTTTTCACCATGCCGAAAAGGGGCTTCAGCCAATCCCAATGCTCCACCACCTCCCGCGCCACGGCCTGGGTTATGGAGTTTATGTTATAAGGCAGACGCGTTTTGTTAACGCCCGCGGAAAGCCTGTGGTCGGCCATCATGTAGCCCAGCCGCAATGCCGCAAACCCCACCTTGGAGAGGGTTTTTAACACCACCACGTTGGGCGCCTGCCGGAAAAGAGGGCCGAAAGACCAGTCCGCGAAATCCACGTACGCCTCGTCCACAACCACAAGACCGGGCGCGTTTTCTATAACAGTCTCCACCTCCGCCCTGGCGAACCGGGTTCCCGTGGGATTATTGGGTGTGGCCAGGAAAATGATCTTTGGGGCGCGGTCTTTCATCAGGTCCAGCATGCGCTCCAGGTCCAGCGACCAATCTTCCCGCAGGGGCGCCTCCACGGTGTCCGCCCCGAAATATCCGGCTATCTGCCGGTACATGGAGAATGTGGGCGACGGAACCAACACTGTTTCCCCCGGCTCCAGCGTGGCGGCGCAAAGACATTGGATAACCTCATCGGAACCGTTGCCCAACAGGATTTCCTCCGCCTCCACCCCTTCCTTGGCGGCGATAGCGTCCCTCAGGTTTTGGGCCAGCATGTCCGGATAGCGGTTGAGCGCCACGGCGCCCATAGCCCTGTGTATCCGCTCCGCCAGTTTCGGCGGCGGGGCGTATGGGGACTCGTTGGCGTCCAGCGCCACCTCGCACGGGTAGGGCTCCACATGGTATGCGCCGATGGAGGCTATCCTTGGCCGGATGAGCTCTTCGGGGTTGACGGTCTCTTTTCTTGTTGTCATGGGGAAAAGTTTAGCACACCGGCTTTAAGGTTATTTGCTCTCCATCCGAAGCCTGACGGCATTGGCGTGGGCGCCAAGCCCCTCCTCCTCGGCCAGGGCCACCACGTCCCGGGCCAAAGCCTCGAATCCCTTTCGCGTAAAGTTGAGCAGGCTGGTGCGTTTCACGAAATCGTACACGCCCAGCGGCGACTGGAACCGCGCCGCCCCGCCCGTGGGAAGCACATGGTTGGGCCCGGCCATATAATCGCCTAAAGCTTCCGGCGTCCACGGACCCACGAAAATGGCCCCGGCGTTTTTCACCTTGCCCGCGTGTTTTTCCGCGTCTTTTATCAACAGCTCGAAATGTTCCGGCGCTATCCTGTTGCTTATTTCGAAAGCCTCGTTAAGGTTTTTCGCCACGAACGCGTAACAGTTGCTGGCCAGGCATTTTGCGATTATCGCCGAACGGTCCAGCCTGGCGGCCTGTTTTTTAAGTTCGTTATCCACGGTCTTGGCCAGTTTTTCAGACGTTGTGACCAATATGGGATAGGCGTTCTCGTCATGCTCCGCCTGGGAAAGAAGGTCCGCCGCCACGAGAACCGGATTGGCCGTGTCGTCGGCCAGCGCCAGTATCTCGCTGGGGCCTGCGATCATGTCTATATCCACCTTGCCGAACACCTGCCGCTTGGCCTCGGCCACGTAGGCGTTGCCGGGCCCCACTATCTTGTCCACCGGCTTGATGGATTTGGTGCCGTAGGCCAGCGCCGCCACCGCTTGCGCCCCGCCTATCTTCCACACCTCGTCCACCCCGGCGATTCCCGCCGCCACCAGCACGTGGGGGTTCAAATAGCCTCTCGGGGCCGGGGTCACCATTACCACCCTTTTCACCCCGGCTATCCTGGCGGGAATAACGTTCATCAGAACCGAGCTGGGGTAGCAAGCCTTGCCGCCGGGGACATACACCCCCACCGATTCAAGCGGCGTTATCACCTGGCCGGTCACACAACCCTTTTCGTTTACGGACCACGATTTTTCCACCTGCTTTTGGTGGAAGCTCTTTATCCGTTTGGCGGCGGCGTTGAGGGCTTTTACCACCGCCGGGTTGGCCACTCTGGTGGCGTTGCCCATCTCTTTTTCCAGCACCCGCAACGAGGTGGGGGTTACATTGGAGCCGTCGAACCTTTTGCTGAAAGCGACAAGGGCGGCGTCTCCCCTCCTCCGCACCTCCGCGATTATGGCCGATACCGTGTCCCCAATGGCGGACGAGCCTCCGTTCAACCTGTCGTCCAGCTTCGCCATGGCCCGTTCAAATGTCGGGCCCGAGGCCTTAATTATCTTCATTTACCCCCATCCACCTTTAATGAGAACGAAAAACCGCTCCGGCCGCCGGGCTTTATAGCCATCCTGTGATGGATGAACAAGCACGACCCCTGATAAGTGCGCTCAAACCCTCCTTCAGACTGGGATACAGTCTCCACCGGAAAACACCACACATCGAAAGGGTTTTTCGATTCGGCGTAAACCGTGAATCCGGCCCAGTCGTCCCTCATGCCCGCCATGGTGGCGCCGGTATGGCTCATGATGTCCTTGAGCCTGGGTTTAGACTTTAACCCTTCGGCCACCCAGTAGCGGTCATCGGCGTCTCCGGCCAGAAGGGTAAGGTTAAGTTCCACGCCGAAAATGATATCCAGCGCGGCGCCACCCTTGTTCTTAACGACATACTCAACGTCAATAGCCGCGTCCTTCGAGTTGAAGGACAGCTTTTTAACCACCGTCACCGGGACATGTTCCCCCTTCACCGTTATAACGGCATTGCCCGTAAGCGTCACTTCGGCCTCCGACCGGCTCTTGGAAACTTCGGGCTCGTATGCTATCCCGGCGAAATCGCCCAGCGGCTGGTAAAGGCCCCGCATGAAATCCTCCAGCCCCACTTCCGGCGAAAGGAAATGGTCGGCAAAAATCCTCCGGGGCGAAGGATCGTAATGCAGGGCGTCGGCCAGGCCCGGCTCTTTTAACCGCACAATGTCATGGATGGACACCGGCTTGTCCGCATTTTCACCGGAGCCGCCCGCGTGGCTTTTTATCTTCTCGTGATACGCCTCCCGCCGCCGGGTGAACGTGTTGCTCAAGGCGAATGAGGCCGGACGGTAATCAAACTCCAGTAATGTCCCGCCCATGTCAGGGTCTATAACAGCGCTTATCCGCTGGTTCTCAACAGCTATCTCCGGAGCCCCGTCGGTATCATAATCCAGGGTTTCAACATGTAACCAGCTTTTATCCCCATGGAGCGCCTCGTCCGCTATTCTCTCGGCGTTTATCAGGTGATGGTAAACAGCATGGCGCAGATAGTTAAGGTACAGCCCGCCGAAAAGCCCGTGCCAGTAAGCGCAGTTGCACTGGCCCTGGTAAAGTTCCCTTCGGGCCTCGTCTTTCTTCTTCCCGGAAAGCCCCTTCATGGCGGCGGCGACCTTGCCGGACACGTATATCATTTTCTTGTGCATCCGGTTCGACTCGTCGTATTTGGACAAAAAGTTGTCCCACAACCCGCCGCGGATGAACGGTTTCCACTCCTCTTTTTTGCCCGATTCGGCCAGGTCGTGGAGAACCCTCTCGAACTTCAGCCCCGCCTCCACCGGCAAAGACCATTCCATCATCTCCTCGTAAGAGGCCAGCGGCAGGTAAATCCTCCCCCTGGCCTTGTGGGTCTCCAGATATTGGGAGAAGAAGGAGGTGTTCACCACATCCTGATGTTTCTCCAGTGTCTCGTAGAAATTGTGTAGCCACCGTTCTTCATACACCCATTTGTATGTTTCGGGCCAAAGGCCGAACTTCTCCCCGTCGTCGCCATAGGTTACGCCGGTTACGCCGCCCTGTTCCCGAAGCCGCTTTATATGGTCTATGGTCTCGTGGGGCAGGCGGAAGGGAATGCTGTAACGCAATGTCTTGTCTATGGGGAACACCGCCACGGAGGCGCCGTGTTTTTCGGTGACATAGTAGCCGTGCATGTCGCTGGCGGTGAGCCCGGCGTAATAAAAATGGGTGTCGTCCAGCAATGTGAACTTGAGCCCGGCGGAAGAAATGATCCGGGGCAGGTACGGGTCCCATATCCTTTCGGCGGTCCACATGCCCTTGGGCTCGAACCCGAAGCGGCGCTTGATGTAGTCGTTCATCATTTCTATCTGTCCAACCGCGTCCCCTTCAGGGATGGAGGACAGTATCGGCTCGTAAAACCCGCCGGAGAGTATCTCCACCTGGCCCCGGTCCACAAGTTTGCCCAGCAGGTCGAAATATTTTGGCCTGTGGGTTTCCAGCCACTCCAGCAGTGGGCCGGAGTGGTGTATGGCTATGCGTATGCCGTGGTGCTCCGCCAATACTTTTAGCTGGGGCTGGTAGCAAGTGTCGTGAGCCTCTTCGAAAACGTGGCCAAAGTTGCCTACCGGCTGGTGGTTGTGTATGCCTATGAGGAGATTAACTGGCTTCATTCAAAACCGCTCATGAATTATGGTTGCAAACCCGGGCCTTTACCGGAAATACCGCGCGGCGGCCCATGCCGCATAAATAGCCATTTTACTATATCCGGAAACCGCCCATGGGCGAATTAAAGCCCTGTTAAAAAAGGATGCCGGTTACAGCCGGGCCTTGTCCACGGTTTTAAAGGCCATGGCGAAGAAAACGGCGCCGAATATCGCCATGAGGGCCAGCGATTTTATTTCCGGCCCCAAACCGAAAGCGGCGGCCCTTATGGCGCTGGAGGCGTGGGTCAGCGGGAGCAGGGACAGTATGGATCCCGCCCATCCCGGCAGGTGGTCCATGGGGAAAACCGTGCCCCCGAGGAAAGCCATGGGGGTGATGAGAAAACTTGTGAGAAGCGACTGGTCTGAATGGGATCTGACGGTCATGGCGGCGAACACCGCCACCGAGGCGAACACAAAAGCGTTCAGCGCCACCGCCAGCCAGAACCACGGGCCGCATGAAAGCGGAACACCGAAAAGATACGATATCACCAGTATCACCAGCGCCGAAAGCAGGCCCCTGGTCACCCCTCCCGCCACTTCCCCGGCAACATAGGCTATGTTCCTGATGGGGGCGGCCTGGAACTCCTCGAATATTTTCCAGTAGAACCTGGATATGTTTATCTCCCCGGCCATGGCGAAAGAATGGTTCATGCTGGCCATGGCCACAAGCCCGGGCATCAGAAATTCCATGTAGCTGTGGCCGTCCACCGCCACGCCCTTGCCCATGCCATAGCCGAAGGCCACGGCGTAAAGGACCGGCATAACCGACATGGATGCCAACTGCTTCGGGAGTTTCCTTTTGAGCAGAAGGACCTCCCGGTAATAAACCGCGTACCAGCCGTTCAATTTATGGTTCCCGCCGCCTCCCCGCGCCGTGGCGAAAGGCGGAAATAAATTTGGACACAACGCATCAAGCGTAACTATAATAGCTCTAAATTATAAGGGGCGTTTAAATTTCCTGCCTGTGGCCCTGTGTCCTGGAGGTATATTGGGAATGGAACTTATCTGGCGGCAAGCTTCCCTCTTCGGAGATTTGATGACCCATGAGTGACGCGCCCTCGCAAAAACCGCTCGCGCTGGTGGTGGACGACTACCACAGCATGCGCGTTACGTTAAGAGAGCTGTTGGAAGAGCTTGGGTTCGCCGTGGAAGAAGCGGAGAACGGCCTGGAGGGGCTTGAAAAAGCCAAGGGCAAAAAGTACAACCTTATCTTTACCGACATCGTAATGCCGGTGATGGACGGGCTGGAGCTTTGCAACGAGATAAAAACCCACCCCACTCTCAATAAAATCCCCGTGGTGGTGCTTTCCACCCATACCGACGCCACATATCTTGTAAAGGCCATCAGCATGGGCGCCGACGATTATGTACCCAAACCAATCGAGCGGGCCCTATTACAAAAAGTGGTGACAAGGCTTACCGATGGATACTAAAGAGACGGCGGAAACAGGCGGGAAAAAGGGCGTTGTTGACCGGATGATGGTCAAGATAAGCCATCTGGACACCCTCTTAAACCTTGTCGGCGAGGTAATAATCACCTCCAACAACATTTCCACCACCAACCGGCGCCTGCAGGATTTCTACGACCGGGCCAAGCCGATGGACAAAACCTCCATGGACATGCTCAAGATGACCGAGGTGGCCTCCAGCCGCGCCTCGTCGGACCTGCACAGCCTGGTGATGGACATCCGCATGGTGGAGATCCGCTCCACCTTCCAGCGGTTCCGCCGCCCCGTGCGCGACATGGCCAAGGACGCCGGCAAGCAGGTGGACTTTCTCACCTTCGGCGAGGAAACACTGGTGGACAAGACCATCGCCGAAAAACTTTACGACCCGTTGAACCACCAGATAAGGAACAGCATAGACCACGGCGTTGAAGACCCGCTGGAGCGCCAGCGTATGGGCAAGCCGGTGATGGCCAAGGTTACGCTGAAGGCCTACCAGAAAGAGAACAATATATTTCTGGAGATAAAAGACGATGGGCGCGGGATAGACCCGGAAGCGGTGGCGGCCGCCGCTGTCCGGCGCGGTCTGCTGGAGGAATCCGCCTCGTCTGCGCTTTCCCGCGACGAGAAACTGGCGCTAATTTTCCATCCGGGCCTTTCCACCAAAACCTCCGCCAGTAAAATATCGGGCCGGGGGGTGGGGATGGATGTTGTGAAGAGCAACATCGAAGAGCTGGGTGGCGAGGTGATAATAGACACCAAGGTGGGCGCTGGAACCACCTTCATTTACCGGATACCCCAGGTCACGGCGGTGAACATACTGGACTGTCTCACCGTGAGGGCTGGCAACAACCTGTTCGCCATACCCATCCTGAACGTGATATCCACCCTGAGGATACCCTTCACCAGCACAAACTCCACTCTCCAGCGGGCGCGCACCATAACCTATCTTGGCAGCCTGGTCACGCTCTTCGACCTTAACGACCTGCTGGACGACCCGCCCCTGCCTCCGGAAGAGAACATAACCGTTGTCATTGTGGAAGGCAAGAACGGCCGGATGGCGTTGAGGGTCAGCGACCTGTTAATGCCGGAGAAACTGGTGTTCACCCCTCTTTCAAAGGTTTTCGACGTGCAGGGAATATCCGGCACCACCACCCTGTCCGGAAACAAGATGGGGATGATAGTGGACGTGGTGGAGCTTATCAACCGCACCCGGGGCATCTCGCCCGGCGGGGTGGAGGCCATCCAGGTGGAAAAGGCCATGGCGCGCCAACTGGAGGAAGAGCCGGTTTCCGTCCCATCCAGAGCCGCTGGCGGGGAAGAGCCCCACGAAGGCGAAACCGTGGCCATGGGCGGCGCGCTGGTATTATCGTCGGACATCGGGCGCGAGATCACCCACCGCGAAGAGTTCTTCGTGGAGCTGGAGGACATGATAAAGGACGCCGACGAGCAGATCCTGGCCCTGGAGAGCAATCCCGGCGACATGGAGATAGTCAACAGGATATTCCGGGACTTCCACTCCATGAAGGGAAACCTGATGATGGTGGGCCTTCAGGAGCTGGGCGGCTTCATCCACGAGGTTGAAGTGGTGCTGGACCAGGCCCGGTCCGGCGCCCTTGAAATATCAGAAGACATAATAGATATTTTGTTCGACGCCACCGACGCCATAAAAAACGCCAAGCAGGCGCTGGCCGAGGGGCGCGCCCCGGCCATAGACAAAGCCCTGCTGAAGAACATAGACAAATACAAGAAACCCAGGGAAAAGAAAGTGGAAGAGCCGGTGGACGTGCACCAGCGCACGTTCCACATAGGCTCGCTGGAGAAGATAAACCTGTTCGCCCACAGGTATGAGGAAAAACAGCTTTACCAGGTGTTCCTTTCGTTCAAGCCGAAATACCAGCAACCGTTCCTGGTGGCTCTGCTAATACTCAAAAGGATAGCCAAGATTGGCCACATTTTCGGCGCGGTGCCCACCGCCGAGGAAATAGAGAACCAGGGGATTTCAGACCAGCTGAAAGTGATGTTCTCCTCGTCTCTGGATGAAGAAAAGGTCAAAAAGTTCATCGAAGACAAGCTGATGAAATATTACGACGTGGTGGAATACGAGCTTCTGCGCACTTAAAAAGCCGCCCATGCGGCCTGCACAATCGGGAGCGTAAAAAAATGTCTGACGTGATTCTGGCCGGTGACCCCGGGGAAAGCTTCGGCGGGCTGGAGAAAATCCTGACCGGCAGGGGCGAGGCCGTAAACAGGCTTGATGTGGAGATAACCGACCCCGGTTTCCAGGACAAAATGGCGGAGCTTTCCAGCGGGGTGGTAATCTCCCGGTTCCATGAGGGGGACCTGGCCTCCATCAAGGCCATGCAGGCCATACGGATAAAGAAACCTTCCCTTCGTTTCATTTTTATCACCGGCAAAGAGCTTTCCGCGCCGCTGTTGACCCTGATTTTCAACGAGGGCGCCTATGGCCTGTTACCGGAGCCGCTCTCGCCGGAGTCGGCCTATTACCTGGTAAAGCAGGCGGTGAAACGCTCCAAGTGGGATATGGACGAGGCGGAGCGCAACCGGGAGCTGGTGACGCTGAATGAAGCCATGAAAGTGAAGACGGACCGGCTGGAGCGGGAAATGGGCCGCGCCCAGGACATAATCGACAAGATGGAGCGGTTCGTGTATTTCCTGCTTTCCGACAAGGGGTTCAAGCCAAAGGCGGTGAAGATACTCTTCGTTTCGGATTCCACTTATCAGCGCAACATGCTGGAGGAGATATTCAGCAAGCTGGGCTTCACCGTCCAGGGCGCCAACAGCGCCGAGGACGCCATCGGCGGCATAAAGGAATGGAAGCCGGACATCGTGGTGTCCGACCTGGAGTTGCCCGGCATTTCCGGCGTGGAACTGGCCAAAGAGGTTAAAGGCAAAAAAGGCTATCCGCAGGTATATTTTGTGATACTTACCGCCCATGAGGACAAGATGGACTTCATCCTCTCCCCCGAAACCATGGTGGACGATTGCGTTATAAAACCCGGCGATACGGAAAACGTGCAGGGGATGATCGCAAAAATCCTCTTGGGTATCCTGGTTCTCTAAAACCGGGCTTTATAAGCCAAGCCCGGCCCTAAAGCCCGCAATGCGAGGCTGTTTCAGCGCCGTTTCCTCAACCCTTCCGCTTTGGATTTGAGCTTCGCCAGCCGGTCTATCATCCGCTCCAGCCGGTCTATCTGATCGTCTATATGGCCGGTCAGCTTTTTAACCGCCGCTTCCATATCCTCCACCCGGTCCGGGTAAGGGTCCCCATCGCCGGACATGAGCCAATCCAGCGAACAACCGGTATGGTTGCGGATCTTGAGCAGATTTTCGTACTTGGGGATTTTCCCCTTCTGCCAGTAATACTGGAACAGGCCCTTCTCGATACCAACCTGCTTGCACCAGGCGTAAGGCTTGGTGTCTCCGATGAGGTATTGCAGGCGCTCTTTGAAGGTTTTCAGTTTGGCGGACCGTATGGCGGGCTTGACAGTGTTCATCACATACCCCCTTTTCAAATGTATTACCGGGGCTTCTAAGAAAATCCTAACACATTTTGTAATAATTTTCCTTCAAACAAATAAAATTATATTAATCCATCACATAGCGCTTACAGGATCCATGTCCACCGTAACGCTCACGCCCGCCGCGCCGGTTCCGCCGAACAGCTTTTTCTCCCCCTCGAAATACATTTCCAGCGCGGCGTATAATATGGCGTGGTTCGGCGCTTTCAACATGATCCGCCAGTTGAAACGGTTCCTGGTTTTGAAGATCACCGATTCGGCCGGGCCCCACACTGTTATGCCCCCTATTTTCCCGCCAATACGCTCCAAAACCTGCGCCATTTTCGCCAGATATTCCAGCCCGCGCCTTTCGCCGGAAGCGTCTATTTTTATAAAAGCGATCCGGGCGAATGGGGGATACCCCACAATCTGCCGCAAGGGCGTCTCGGCGTTCAGAAAAGCGGCGTAATCGTGCTCCGCCGCGCAAAGAAGGGCATGGCCCGGTTTACCATGGGCCTGAACCAGCACAAGCCCCGGTTTCTCACCGCGCCCCGCCCGGCCCGCCGCCTGGGTGATAAGCTGGAACGTCCGTTCCGCCGCGCGGAAATCCGGCAGGCGCAGGGTGTCCTCCGCGCTCACGGCGCCCACCAGGGTTATGGACGGGTAATCATGCCCTTTGGTTACCATCTGGGTGCCTATGAGTATGTCCACCTCCCCTGCTTCCACGGCTTTCAATATCCCGGCCCCGGCGCGTCTTTTTGTGGTGGTGTCCCTGTCCATCCGGGCTATCCTGGCGGTGGGGAATAGCGCGGCCAGATCTTTTTCCACCCGTTCGGAGCCGGGCCCGCCCAGGTAGAACGATGGCGAGCCGCATTTTTCGCAGGTGTCCGGCGCTGGCTCCTCGTATCCGCAGGTGTGGCAGGCCAGTTTGCCCGCCTTGCCGTGATGCACAAGGCTCACCGAACAGTTCTTGCACTCATACACGTGGCCGCACTGCTGGCATTGGACATATCTTGAAAAACCGCGCCGGTTGATGAACAGTAGCGATTGTTCCCCTTTGGCGAGCCTCTCCCCTATTTCCGTCAGCAACCGCTCCCCCATGGCCGCGCCGGGCGCAGGCTCCACAATCTCCACCTTGGGCATGGGCCGCCCGTCTATCCGTTGTGAAAGCTCCAGCAGGCCGTATTTGCCATTCACCGCGTGATAATAGCTCTCCAGCGATGGCGTGGCCGACCCAAGCGCCACCGCCGCCCCTTCCAGCGAGGCGCGCTTTATGGCCACGTCCCGCCCGTTATACCGGGGGGAGTTCTCTTGTTTGTATGACGGGTCGTGCTCCTCGTCCACGATGATTAGCCGCAAATTTCTCACCGGGGCGAACACGGCGCTCCGCGCCCCCACCACCAGCGCCGCCTCCATGCGGGACAACGACTCCAGCCGCGCGTCCCGCTCGCCCGGCGCCATGTCTGAATGGATAATCACTGGTTTTACGCCCAGCCTTCTCTCCAGCCGTTCGGCCAGCATGTCCGCCAGGGCTATCTCCGGCGCCAGAACCAGAACCGACCCGCCCATGGCCAGCGTCCTCCGCGCCAGATGGGCGTAAACCTCGGTCTTGCCGGAACCCGTGACTCCATGGATTAGGCTCACGAAAAACCGGCCAGCGGAAACATCTTTCCAGACTTCCTCAACAGCGTGTTTCTGCTGGGGGGTCAGTTCCACCAGCCCGGAATCTTTATCCTGCTCCACATGGGTTTGCCGGGCTCTTTTGCCATAGGTTCTGGCCCCTTGGGTAAACTTCACCCATTGCCGGGCATGGGAGCCGCCAAGAATTTTTTTAAGCCCGGTTACGGTGACGCCCGCGTCTTTGGCCAGCAAGTGGACTTTTCTGCCGCCCCCCCGCGCCTTGAGGATGGCGTATATCTCGCTGGCTTTCCCATCGCTTTCCGGCGGGGTGGAGCCTTCGGCTATCTCCACGAAGGTGTCCACGGTCATGTCGCCCCTGGGGGTTATTAGGGGCAAAATGTCGCCCGGCGGGGCGTAATAATGGGCGGCGGTCCACATGGCCAGGTTTAAAAGGTTTGCGCCCGCAACGGGCGTTTCGTCCAAAACGTCAAGGATGGGTTTTATGCCCGTCACCCGGGTTTTATCCGTCATGCGAGCCACAAGGCCTATAAGGTTTCGTTTTCCAAACGGAACCAAAACCCGCTTGCCGGGCCCTATTTTGCTTTGAACGCTGGCTGGTACGGAGTAGGTAAACAGCGAGCGCACAGGGCGCGGAACCATTACTTCGGCGAAAAATCCAGTAATATATTTGGTTTCCACACGCCCGGCGAAATTGACAATGACCAAGACAGATAAATATAATTCAAAGCTGTATCAAAAACCACCTCATAATTTGGAAGTGATAACGTGGCTTATAGCGCGTGGTTCGAATGTTTTAACGACAAGTGCCGGAAGAAATACCATCTTACCGACGTAATCTACAACTGTGAGGTATGCGGCTCGCTCCTGCAGGTTGTCCACGACATGGACGAGCTTTCGAAAACCTCCGCCGCCCAGTGGATGAGGATTTTCGACGAGCGCCGGAGCCGGAGCCAATGGCCCTATGGCTCAGGCGTGTGGCGGATGAAGGAATGGGTTTGCCCCACGGTGGAGAACAACGACATCGTCTCCATGTACGAGGGGGAGAGCAACCTTTTCTGGGCCGAACGGCTGGGGGCCGAAATAGGCATCCCCGACCTTTGGATAAAACTTTGCGGCAACAGCCATACCGGCTCGTTTAAAGACCTGGGGATGACGGTGCTGGTCTCCATGGTCAAGCACATGATAAACCACGGCAAACAGATCCGCGCCGTGGCCTGCGCCTCCACGGGGGACACTTCGGCGGCTCTGGCGGCCTATTGCGCGGCGGCGGGCATCCAGTCCATCGTTTTCCTGCCCCGGGGCAAGGTTTCCAACGAACAGCTTATCCAGCCCATCGCCAACGGGGCGCTGGTGCTTTCGCTGGAGACAGATTTCGACGGGTGCATGAAGGTGGTGCAGGAGGTGGCCAAAGACCCGACCATATACCTGGCCAATTCCAAGAACTCCCTTCGCATAGAGGGGCAGAAGACCGTTGCCATCGAAATGACCCAGCAGTTTGACTGGGAGGCGCCCGACGTGGTGATAATCCCCGGCGGCAACCTGGGCAACGTTTCGGCGCTGGGCAAAGGCTTTTTGCTGATGGAACAGCTGGGCATTATAACCAAACGCCCCAGGATAGTTTGCGCCCAGGCGGAAATGGCCAATCCGCTTTACCGGTATTACCAGTCCGGTTACACGAATTACGAGCCCATCCAGGCCAAAAAAACCTACGCATCGGCCATACAGATAGGCGCGCCAGTCTCCCTCCACAAGGCGGTGGACATATTGAAACAGTTTAACGGCATAGTGGAGCAGGCCAGCGAGCAGGAACTGGCGGACGCGTGCGCCCGGGGAGACAGGACCGGCATGTACACCTGCCCACACACCGGCGTGGCGCTTGCGGCGTTATTCAAGCTGGTGAAAAAGGGCGTTATCACCAATAAACACAAGGTGGTGGTGGTGTCCACCGCCCACGGTTTAAAGTTCTCGAAATTCAAGCTGGATTACCACGAACGGAGCCTGCCGGACGTGGAAAGCGTCCACTCCAACCTGCCCATCAACCTTCCGCCGGACGTGGACGCCGTGCGCCGCGCACTGGACGCGCGCCTGGCGGGGTAGCGAAGACCGGATTAAATTCGTGGCGGGGCGGATCGCCGCATCGCCCTAATTTAATGCCCCCTGCGCCCATGCGCTCCTTCCAGGGCCGCGTGACACATGCAGTGCCGAGATAGTATCCAACTGGCGCCCTGCTGTCCGCGGTGTGTTTCACCTCGGGCCCTCCAACAAAAAAAACCGGCGGGGGATAAACACCCCCCCCGGTTGATTATGAAGCTATTCGGATTACAGCGCCCTGGACTCTTCCATGCCTTTCAGATACGGCTTCATCTGCCATACCAGACCAGCGCTGAGCCATATGGAAACCGCCAGGGTCATGAACCCGGCGGCGGCCCCGCTCGGTTCGTACACGAACACGGTGACGGCGGCGCAGGTCCACATCAGGTGGCCGACACCGGCCACATACGCCAGTAGCTTGTAGTTTATCGGGGCGCCTTCGTTCTTGTGCCGGATGTAATACGCAACGGCCATCGCCACGCCTGACACAGTTATGAAAGCGGCGTATGACAGGAAGTATATTGCGTGTTCCATTTTTCGTCTCCTTTTTATCCGCTATCGTGTAGCGTTTATCTTTTTTCTAATCCGCCGGGCGGCCTTTCCGCCTTTCCATCCGGCCACGCCCCAATTAAATACAACAAGCGTGCCAAAACTGCATCTTCTTTATTTACATGCTATTACCACAACCTCCAGGACAATTGTCCAGAGCCAAAAACCGGTGTGTGCCTTAAATGCGTACAGTTGTACCGACTGTTTTACGGACAGGAGTTGAAGGGAAGGCTACGTTGAGCATCTAAATCTTTTCTGCCGCTTCCCGTGATCGCCGGACCACGGATTCCTGCGCTTCACCCCTCGACAAGCTCGTGGTGACATTTCGACAGACCCGGGGTGCATATCGCTTCCCCGTGGTCGCCCGACCACGGATTCCTGGTGTTTACTCATGGATCAATGAAAGTGGGCCAGGCTAGGCGTTCCGGTGAAAATTGAGTAACGTTAACCATAAATGAAAACCGGGGTCGGGCGACCCGGGGAAGCGCTATAAAATGGGGGATTATGGTAAGGCTTTGAATATTGATTTTTCCTCTCGGCGCTCACCCGCCGCAATTGCATTTTTCCTTAGGCTCACACAGTAAAACGTTGTCGCGGTTTTTAGAAAAATCACAGGCGGATTCAAGGATTTTCCTGAACCGTTTTCGCGCTCGAAGAAGCCGAACCTTAACGGCGTTAACGCTACTCCCCTCCCCTTGGGCTATTTCCCTTAACTTAAACCCCTCCATGTCATGCTGGACCAACACCCTGGCGTAGCTCTCCGGCAAAGTATCCATCATCGCCATCACACAGTCGGACATCTGCCGCTTTTCTACCGGCGCCTCCACGAAATCGGCGCCATCCTGTGAAAGCAGTTCAACATCCAGCAACGAGTTAACCGGCCTGACAGACCTTCGACGGTAAAAATCGATACTCACATTGGAGGCTATCTGTAATATCCAGGAGGACAACTTGCCATCGCCGCGAAAGTTATCCCATCCACGGGAGAGCCGTAGCATAGTCTCCTGGGTCAGGTCGTCCACGTCGGCCTGGTCGCTCGCCAGTTTGGAAAGAAAACCGGCCACCCTTGGCTTGTAAATGCCAAGCGCGTCATCCAGGCTAAGCCCTTCAATTAATCGAGTCACCGCAGAACCCCCTGTTACCGGGTGGAGAAGAGCTAATCGGGCTTCCTGCCCATACAGCACATTTTGCCGCTTCTCATCATAAAGAAGCAGGCCAGAGCCATAAGGCCGAATATAAGCAGTGGAACCCACCAAAAGGAACCACAGGCCGCAACGCATGTTCCAAACATAATTATACCCCCCTTTAACCGGCCACTTTAGGCGCAACAGGTTTTATCTTTTTTACAATCCACTTCGCCGGTTTCAGGTTTTTTGTCCTCGCCCTCCGCCGGACCAGACCCGCACGCGCAACCGCGCTCTTTCATCATCCGCCGCATATTTTCCATCGCCGTCGCTCCATCATCGCCACAACAGCCTTTCATGAGCTTTTCCATATACGCCTTCATTTCCATCATCTCCTTTAAATCTCCTGTGCGCAGGCAGGACGCAACCATCCTGCCTTTCCCCGTATGACGCATCCATTTATAAAAGGTTACAGGGTATGGGCCAGGACTCGAATTTTTTAGCGTTCCACACCAGGCGGGAGCCCCTATCCAGCCATATTTATGAAGCAACCATCACAAACCGGGCATACGCGCAGATCTGCCCCAACCTAAGATTTATTTGGATCACTCAAACTGATTTAAAAGGTCTTGTCTGGAATGCGTGGCGGGTTATAAGAACTGCCGCTCTTATTTCAATATGATGCCCAATGCGGGCGAAGAGGGCAACGAACCGGTTTTATAGCTTGCAGGCCAAGTGGTTTAATAACGTCACTTCCGTCACTTGGCCTGTTTCACTATGTCGTCTATTATCTTCCCGGCTATCTTCTCGCTACTTACGTAGTATTCCCCTTTAGAGATTTTCTCTTTTATGGCTTCCACCTTCTCCCGGCGGATGTCTGGGGTGTTGCGCACCTCGGTTCCAGCCTTGGACACTTCTTTGGCGAAACCCGATACGGCTACTGTGGCCGATGTTTTGGATTCAGCCGATGCCGCCCCGCCGCTTTCATACTTTGCCGACTTGGCCGCCGCCGCCTGATCCCGCTTTTTTAGATCCTCAACCCTTGCCTGGTTATAGTTAGGATCCGCGCCGAATACTTTCAATTCCCTCACCTCCCTTCAGTTTATAGAGCATGGAATGGTCTGGCGCTCAGTCCCATTCCCGGTTCTCAATGTATATATCGGTTTCCAAAAAGATAAACTTTAAATTATTTTAACCTGCAACTATTTGTTTTATCAATACTTTAATAATATGTTAAAAATATTTTTCCGGGCTTGCTTAACTATAGGGAAAGGAATGACCCCAGACAAAAAACCAACCCCGCTCCGCCCCACCGTAAACAATGGGGGGGTTACCGCATCCTGTCCATAAGATCCTGTTTTTTCAGTTCGTATTCCCGCCGATCCCGCCGGAAAGTGTCCAGCGCATCGGTAAAATAGTCTTCCTGCATGGGATTCATAAACAGGTGATGCCCATATCCAAGCTCCACCAGGGCTATGGCCTTGTCCAGAAAAGTTTCGCAATGGGGGCAGATGTTCCCGCAACAATAGGCCACTTCATCCACCGATAGGCCGGTGAATTCCGCTACCTGGCGGACAATCCGCTCATCGTCAAATGGCTTTGAGCCTTCATTGGCTGGAGAGGCCTTGGTTCGCTCTTCCGCTTTTTGGATGGCTTCCTGCCGCAATTTCGAGAATATGTCTTCCATACCTTACAGCATAGTCCATTTTAGGTGGTGTCCCAGTTTGAATCTCAAATAATAGACAGATCCTTCACTTCGCTTGCGCTTCGCTCAGGATGACAATGTTATCAACGGCTGTTATATTGTCATTCTGAGCGTAAGTGAAGAATCTCCCCTGTACTTTCAAACTGAGACACTACCCCACTTTAAGAATGGAGGGTAACTCCGCCTTTAGCGGGCCGGAGGGAGCCTTCTAACCTGCTGTTGATTGCCAGGCTGGCCGTGGGGCAAGCTCTTAAGCCTGAAGCGGGAGAGCATCTTCCTCAGCTCCACCACCTGGGCCGCCAGTTTTTCGGCCTCCTCGGTGGTTTCGCTGGCGATGGATGCGTTTTGCTGGGTCACCCGGTCTATCCGTGTAACCCCTTCGTTGGCCACGTTTATCCCTTCGGCCTGTTCGCCGGAGGCGTGGGCGATGTTTTCCACCAAGCCGGTGACTTTCCCTACCGACTCCACGATCTCGTTGAGAGCGCCTGCGGTCTTGGAAGCTATCTGAGCGCCATTCCTGGAGTTGGCAACGGAGCTTTCGATAAGCTCCTCGGTCTCCTTGGCGGCCTTGGCGCTCCTGGCGGCCAGGTTTCGCACTTGCTCTGCCACCACGGCGAAGCCCTTGCCGTGCCTTCCGGCCCGGGCCGCTTCCACCGCCGCGTTGAGCGCCAGAAGGTTTGTCTGGAACGCTATTTCGTCTATCACCTTGATGATCTTGGATATGCTCTGGCCAGACTCCACAATGCGCGCCATGGCGCCCACCATTTCTTCCATCTGGCGGTTGCCGTTCACAGCGGCTTCTTTGGCTGTGGTCATAAGCCTGTTGGCTTCCATGGCGTTTTCCGCCGTTATGCCGATCTTGGAACGCATCTGCTCCATGATATGGGTTATCTGCTCTATGGAGCCGGCCTGCTCCTGCGCGCCGGAGGCCAGCGATTCGCTGGAAGACAGCACCTGCACCGACGAGAATGCTATCTTCTCCCCGGCGGCGTTAATCTGAGCGATCAGGCGGTTCAGGTTTTCGTTGGTCACCCTTAGCCCGTCGCGGATAACGCCTTTGGCCTCGAAGGTGAAATCCCCCTCCGCCAGCTTGTCGAACGCCGCCACCACCTCGTGTTTTAAATTGTCGGCGAACTGGTTCATAACCTTGGCCATCTGGCCCATCTCGTCTTTCCTGTTGATGTCCAGCCTGTCGTGCAGGTTGCCCCGGCCCAGCTCTTCTATCATATGGGTTATCTTGCCCAAAGGCGTAAGCACAACCCTGTATATGATATATAGCACCATCGTAAGCAGGATGATAAGCTCGATCAGGTGGAAGAAAGATGTCTTTATGATATCCGACAATCCAAGCTTTTCCGCCTCTTCCAGGCTTATCACCATGCTTATGGCTCCGTTAACGTCCCCGGCCCTGCCATCATGGCAGTTAAGGCAGTTAATCCCGCCACGGTTGTCGGTTATCAGAAATGGCACCACGGCCCTCAGTTTCATGTGGCCCATTTCCCCGACCAAATGGAATTCCGGTTTGCCGGTCTCAAGCACCCTCCGGTCAATCTCGTCAACCGGCGCCTCGCCGGGCAGTCCTTCGCCGAATTGCTTCACCACAGAGTGGCTCCGGAAAACCCTTATTTCATCCAACCCTTCACTGGTTTTCTTCAGAAGGTCTATGAAAAGCCCCCGCTGGTCTATGCTCCCCTGCTCCATCATGGAGTTGAGGGAGCTTAATACCGTATTTGCGATGGATCTGGCGTTGGTTTCGGCTTCGAAAATAGCCTGCTCTTTTTGCTTGTACGCGTAGGTTAATATGTTAAAAAGGGAGAAAATGAGGAAAAGGATGCCCATCAGGATGGAAAGCTTTACGCTTAAAGTATGGGCTTTTAGCGCCAGCAGGTTCTTCAGCAATTCCTTCATTTATTCAAAGTCGCAAAAATAAAGAACGAAAACGCCCATGAACGAAAAAATGGCGCCGGGAATCAGGCGCGGAAATGCGGAAAGGTTCCCAAGTAGCCACAGACTATGGAACCTGATTATTACTTATTTCCACTGAAACCGGTAGTTTTTTCGCGCCCATGGCACAAAATAGCCTTTTTCCCGTAAAAGGCCGGGCCGCTTTACGTTTCCCTCGCTACAGGCCAGAGAATGGACCGCCACTTAAAGCCGGGCGTTATTCAGACGGTTCCCCCGCCGTCTCATTTACCGGCTGGTGGCCTGCTATCTTCTCAATATCCACGAATTCGTAAACCACCTCGCCGGGCTTTACCACCCCCAGGCTTTCCCGGGCGATGGCCTCAACATATTCGTCGCTGGCGGTTATCTGGGCCAGCTCTTTAACATAAAGGCCGTTTTCTTCGGTGACCCCGGTTATCTTTTCCCTAACCTCCGCTATGGCGGTGGATAAGCGGTTTATGTCATTAAACCCGTTCTCTTTGTACCGGGCGGCTATCGTAACCAAAAGGAAATACACCACCGATACTGCGAAAAGAAACCAGGGTTTCCTGTCCATCATCCTTAAAGAACCACCCTATCAGCAAATGGATGTGAAAACGTCCCGCCCGCGGAACACCGCCGCTGGCCCAAGCTCTTCCTCTATCCTTACAAGCTGGTTGTATTTGGCTATCCTGTCGGTCCTGCTCATGGAGCCGGTCTTTATCTGCCCGGCGTTCACCGCCACGGCGATGTCGGCGATCGTGGAGTCTTCCGTCTCCCCGGACCGGTGCGACACCACGGCGGTGTATCCGGCGCGCTTGGCCATCTCGATGGCGTCCAGAGTTTCCGTGAGGGTGCCTATCTGGTTCACCTTTATCAGGATGGAGTTTGCCACCCCTTTCTCGATACCTTTGGCGAATATCTCGGTGTTGGTCACGAAAATATCGTCCCCCACCAGCTGGACTTTGGAGCCAAGCGCGTCCGTAAGGGATTTCCATCCGGCCCAATCCCCCTCGGCCAGGCCGTCTTCGATGGAGATGATTGGATATTGGTTGACGAGGCTTTCGTAGAACTTGATCATATCGTCGGTGGTTTTCTGGGGCTTGGCCTCGGCTTCCATCACGTATTTGCCTTTTTCGTGGAACTCCGAAGCCGCCGCGTCCAGCGCCAGCATGATGTCTTTGCCGGGTTTGTAGCCAGCCTTGGTTATCGCCTCCAGAATCACTTCCACCGCTTCACTGTTGCTTTTCAGGTTGGGGGCGAACCCGCCTTCATCCCCCACCGAGGTGGCGTAACCCTTCTTCTTCAGTATCGATTTGAGGTTGTGGAACACCTCGGAGCCATACCGAAGGGCCTCGCAAAAACAGCCCGCGCCCACAGGCATGATCATGAATTCCTGGAAATCCACATTGTTGTCGGCATGGGCGCCGCCGTTGATGATGTTCATCATGGGCACGGGGAGCTCTTTACCGTTGACCCCGCCGATGTAGCGGTAAAGGGGCAGGCCGCTCTCGTCCGCGGCGGCTTTGGCCACCGCCATGGATACGCCCAGGATGGCGTTGGCGCCAAGTTTCTTTTTGCTGGATGTGCCGTCCAGCTCTATCATCAGCATGTCTATGAGCGCCTGCTGGCTGGCGTCCACGCCGAGAAGCCTGGGGGCTATCTTGCCGTTCACGTTCTCCACGGCTTTCAGTACGCCTTTGCCCAGATAGCGTTTGCTGTCGCCATCCCGCATTTCCAGCGCTTCCCGCGAACCGGTGGAGGCTCCCGACGGGACCGCCGCGCGCCCAAAGGCCCCTGATTCAAGATAAACGTCCACTTCCACTGTGGGATTCCCGCGGGAATCCATAATCTCCCGGGCCAGTATCTCGGCGATAGCGCTCATTGAACTCCCCCTGTTGTACGCTTGGGTTACCTCTTCGGCCAAGTAGCGTTCGACGGTTATGTTACAACAACTTGGCCCGAGTTTTCATTAATAAAAGTAGCCATGCGCGATGCTATGGGGCTTCGTCCAGCCCGTCTTCCGGGCCGAATCCGCTTCGGGCCTCCATCCGCATCTCGAATTTCGGTATCCGCCACATCACGGGATTGTCCTCCAGGTCACGCCCGAAATAAAACCCCCACATGGCCCCGTGCGTACCGTGCAGGAGGCAATAGCTGGTGTAAACATGCTCCCCGTTATGCGCGATCACAGGCTGGGCGCCCACCACGCCGTCCCCCTCCACTGTCTCCACCGAACCGTCGGCCTGCTTTATCATCCATTTCCGGCCCAGAAGCTGGACCGTAACGCCGCTCTTGTTGATGATCTTTATGGTATAGGCGAATCCGCCCTTGTAAGGAGCGGGAACCCGGTCGTCGGGAAGCTTTTCAAGCTTTACTATTTCAACGGAGAGTCCTTTGTCGCTGTCCATAACTTTTCGAATTGTTTAAATTTTAACGTTTCCGATTCTACCATTTCACGGATGGCTTGCGGGCCCGTGATCGTTTTTATGTTTCCGGCGCGCCTGGCCTCCATCGTCACCGGCCCGCTTTGTTTGGGTGATGTCATGATGACCTTGTTGAATATGGGCGCCTGCCGCAATTCCCCCAACACGGCCCAATATTCGGGGTCGTTAACTGAGCCCGACAAGCTGATTGAAAGCATTGCGCCTTCTTTGGCCATCATGGCCCCTTGGGCGTAAGATGCCACGGCCAGCGGGGCCAGGCCGTACAGCCTAAGTCCATCCGCCGAGGCGCTGGCGGCTTTTTCGGAATATTTTACCAGGCCTGTGAACCCGTAAAGCCGTGCGTAATTCTGGGCCATAAGCCCCCCCGGGGCCGGAGCGGCCCCATCCAGAAAGCTTTTTTGCCGGGTGAGTGGAACATCCGCGTCCACTGCGGCTATCAACAACCCTCCCCCATCCGCCAAGAACAGTTTCTCGCTTTCCATTGCCATTTTCCGCGCCATGGCCAGATATGCCTTTCCACCCGTGGCCTCATATAAATCCAGCGCCAGAGCCATGAACGCTGAATAATCTTCTAAGAACGCGCCACCGCCACTCTTCCCCTTGTCGTCCACCAGATGGGGCAAAATGGCTCCGCTTTTCATATGGCTTTCGATGGACTCATAGGTGCGGACCGCCGGAATCAAATATTTTTCGGCGCTTGTGGCCGTGTACATGTTGACCAGCGCCGACGCGGCCAGCGCCGACCATGAAGTTACCATTACATGTTCAATGTCCGGCGCCAGGGTTTGACCTCTTTTGGCCAGCAAGACGCTTTTAACGCGTTCCATCCTTTGCGCCGGATCATTCTCTTCCCCGCTTTTCCATGAAGCGAAGCGTGGATAGGCCGGCCCTTCAGCGCCGCTCATCCCGAACATATCTACGGCCCATGGGCCATCCGCCCCGCCCAGGGCGTTTAACAGCCCGTCTGCTGTCCATTTGTAATACGCCCCTCCGGCGGAATGTTGGGACGCCCGGAAACCTCCACCGGGGCGGTAGGACTCCCGGAGCATGAACTGGGCCGTCTCCACCGCGAAAGCCAGATATACATTGTCCTTTGTGACGCGGTAAACATCCAGTAACAGGTTAACCATCCCAGCGTTGAGGGCCATGTTCTTTTCCGGTTCCGGCCAGTCCCACTCCCGGGTCCTGGCGTAACGGAAAAAACCGCCGCCAATGGGGTCCCGCAAAGGAGATGAAAGCATGGCGTCCACATCGCTTTTTACCATCAGGATGTCTTCCGGCGCGCTGTCCGGATTGGACAGGATATGGCGGAGAAGAACAGCTTGCGGGAATTTTACGCCCTGGCCGAACCCGCCCCATGTAGCGTCATGCCGGGCGCGGGTCTCCTCCAGGATATCCGGTTTCACGGCGCCAGGTTTGGCGTGGATAGCCGATATCCCGTTCAACCGCTGATAGGCTTCCCGGAGCACGGCGGTATTACCGTTTATCTTGCGTTTGTCCTCGTTAAAAACGACCAAGGCTTTTCGGGCCATGTCCATATGCATGGCGCCGGGGGGCGCAAAAGAGGAACCAGACCCCATGAACGGCGTCCCATCCGGCGTGGCGAACACCAGCATGGGCCAACCGCTCTCCCGAAGCGTTATCTGGAAATATTGCAGGTAAAACTGGGTTACGTGGGGCTGTTCAAGGCTATCTACCAGTACCGGAGTAAAGCTCCCATTAACAAGCTGGGCGAACTCCGGTTCGCCTGATAGTTTGACAATGGTATCCAGGCAGGTTTCGCATGAGTATTGGCCGATATATATAAGCAAGGGTTTCCCAACGGCGCGGGCGGCTTTGAAAGTATCGCCATCCCATGGATACCACTTTATGGAGCCGTAAGTAACGGCTTTTGTGTAGAACGCGCCCGCCGGGCCATCCTGCCCGGCCCGGGCCGGAGCCGGATTGGCCGTAATGGCCATGGCCAGCGCCAGTATTAGTGTTTTTTTCAAGTGCGCGTCACTTGTCCAGGTTGAAAAGCCGTTGGGCGTTACCGCCCATGATAAGCGCCTGGTCGTTTTTCTTAAGCTTTATGGCTTTCAAAACCTTCGCCTGCTCATCCAGCACGAATTGACGGTATCCCGCCACGCCGTTCAAAACGCTGTCGGTGCCGAAAAGGATCCTTTGACAGCCATAAACCTCGATAGCCCGTTTGAAAATCCCGTCCAGCCCCATCACCGAAGGAAGAAACAACCGCCAGTTGTTGGTTCCGGAGGTGTCCAGATGGATATTCTCCGAATGGAACCCCAGCAGAAGTATCTCCCGGAAAAACCCGGCTCCGAAATGGGCGATCATAAACTGGGTGTCCGGAAAGAGCTTGGAAGGATACTGGATGTCCAGGGGGTTTGTGAACCGGTAGTCGGACACCGGCGCGTGTGTGATACCAAAATGCATCAAGACAGGAGCGGAATATTCCGCGCAAATATCGTACAGCGGGAACAGCCGTTTGTCCGCCGCCGAAATCATTTGCAGGGATGGATAAAGTTTCAGCCCCCGGAACCGGCCAGTCGCAAGCCACCGGCGCAGAACCGCCTGGGAGCTCTTCTTTACCGGGTCGTCCAGGAAGACATAACCTTTAAACCTGTCAGGCGCCAGGCTTATGAATTCATCCAGCTCCGATAAGCCTTCGCCCCTGATGGGCAGGAACAGCGCCTTATCCACCCCGTTCTTGTCCATTTGTTCCAGCCACATATGGGCGAGGGCCGGGATGGAGACCGACTTGAGGAACGTCAGCGTTTCCCGCTTGATCAACGCCCTGCCATGGGCGATGGCCCTCTCCATGATGCCCGGCTTCACCCTGTCCCATTTTTTTTGGGCGGAAAGGATCATGGACATGGTTACCAGATGGACGTGGGCGTCTATTATCATTTTCCTCCCGGCTTTCCTGTTTAATACACCACCAATTATATTGTAAAAACCCCCAACCTCCCATCCGTCAAAACATACATGCGCCAGCCCCGGTAAAACTACGGAAATTGGACTATAATTAAGGAAGCGGTTTTCCATTGTCGCATCCAAATTTACAGGGCAAACTCTGGGGTAAGCGGCTTTTAATGAACGGACTGGACCAGATATCCAAACCGGCTTTCAAAGGCGCCGGGCAAGAGCCACCAAAGGAAGCTTTGGCGGGCGATGACTGGTACCGCCTCCTGTTCAACAGCGTCAACGACGCCATCTTCGTCTATCACCTTTTAGAAGACGGTTCCCCCGGCCCATTCATAGACGTAAACGACGTGGCCGTCCACAGGCTTGAATACAGCCGCGGCGAGTTTATGGGCCTGACCGTGGCGGACATCTCCGGGATGGACTCGCCAACCGTAAACCTGAAAACGGTAATGGCCGAATTCATGGAGAAAAAGTCCCTCAGGATCGAATGGATCCACAAGGCGAAAAGCGGCCGCAAAATACCCGTTGAGGTAAGCTCCCATATTTTTGACATGGATGGAAAGCAAACAGTTATTTCCATCGCCAGGGACATTACCGAACGAAATACGGCCCTGGCCGCCAAACGCGCCGCCGAGGAATTGTGGCAGGCGCAGGAAGAACAGCTGGAGACAATACTCAACGCCATCCCCGCCATGGTGATATTCAAGGACAGGGAAAACCGGATAGTGCGCGCCAACAAGGCGTTCCTGGATTTCATCGGCGCCGGCCGGGCCCAGGTGTTACAAAAAACATCCTTCGATATTTTCCCGCCGGAAGACGCCGAGAGGTTCCGCCTGGACGACCTGGAGGTGATGATAACCGGCCAGCCGAAGACTAACATCATCACCACCATCCGCAAAGAGGGGCGCTCCCGGTGGGTGAAGATAGACAAGGTCCCCTACAAAGACAGGGAGGGCATCATAAAAGGGGTCATTGCCTTCGCGGTGGACATCACCCAGCTGAAGGAAGCGGAAATGGAACTGGCCAACGCCCAGGCTGAGATGGAAACCCGCGTAACCAGCCGCACTTCGGAACTTATGAGCGCCAACCAGAGGCTGAAGCTTGAGGCCAGGGAACGGGCCGTGGCCCAGGAGGCGCTGTTAAAAAGCCAGGAACGCTACAAGCTCCTGGTGGAAGGAGTGCGCCTTATCTCCTGGGAGGCGGATCCTCAATCCAGGCAGTTCACCTTCGTCAGCAACCAGGCCGTGGAGATCCTGGGCTATCCCATAAAAAAATGGAGCGAGCTGGATTTCTGGAAAAACCATATCCATCCGGACGACAGGGCCCGCGCCGTGGAATATTCCATGACCGCCGCCGGCAAGGGGCTCGACCACGACCTGGAGTACCGTTTCATGAACTCCAACGGCCAGCCCGTCTGGTTCCGGGACATCGTCACCGTCACCCGCGTGGAGGGCAAGCCCGTGTCATTGCGCGGCGCGATGATTGACATCAACCAGCGGAAAGCCTCGGAGGAAGAGCTTATAAAGGCCAAGGAAACGGCGGAGGAAGCCACCCGGTTGAAAGACAAGTTCGTGTCGCTTGTGGCGCACGACCTGAAGTCGCCCCTCACCTCCATGGTGGGCCTGCTAAACCTCATCAACCGCGAGGCGGGCCAGAACCTTATGGTAAAACACCGGGAGATGCTGTGGCACATAGGCAAGAGCGGCGAGCGGATCATACAGATGATCAACGAACTGCTGGACATAAGCCGTTTGAAGACCGGCGCCATTACCCCCCAGCCTAGATTCCAGGACGCCCACATCCTGGCTGAATCGGCCATGTCGGCGATGAAATACGTGGCCGAGGAGAAAACCATCAATATCCGCAACAACGTGGCCCCCGGCTCGCGGATTTACGCCGACCCGGAGCTTTTCTCGCAGGTGCTTCTAAACCTCATCGCCAACGCCATAAAGTTTTCGCCCGCCGGATCCGTTGTCGAGCTTTTCCAGCCCAAGGGTAAGCCGGGATCTGTGGCGGTGAGGGACAATGGCATAGGGATAAACCCGGAGATCGCGCCCGACCTGTTCCGTCATGAAATAAAGACCTCCACCCTTGGCACCGCTGGCGAAAAAGGCACCGGCCTTGGCCTTCCATACTGCGACGACATCATGAAAGCCCACGGCGGCTCCATAGCGGTGGAGTCGGAAAAAGGGAAGGGAAGCGTGTTTATAGCGTCGCTCCCGGTGAAAAAGCCGCTTATCCTGCTGGTGGAGGACGAGAAAATAGTCCGCGCCGTTTACCGCCGCTACCTGGAAAAGATAGACGCGGTAATCGAGGAGGCCGGCGACGGCGAGGAGGCTCTGGACATGATGGATAGCGTTATCCCGGACCTGGTGATAATGGACATCTTCATGCCGGTGATGGGCGGGTTCGACCTGCTTACGCGCCTGCGCGGCGCCCCCAAAACCAAGAACGTCCCGGTAATCGTGGTCACGTCCGACTCCAACATGGAAACCCGTGAGAAAGCCTTCCGGCTGGGCGCCAACGATTTCATCTCAAAACTCATGGAGCCCGCCGATTTCATTCCCCGCGTCCGCAGGTTCATCTACTAGGCCGCGCCTCAACCGCCATTCATCAGTTTCACAAAACGCCGGTGATGCCTGGGCGCCATTTCCAGTATGGGCAGGCTGAATGGGCATTTGCTTTCGCACTGGCGGCACTGGTCGCAATCGTTTTCAAACCGCTCAAAGTGGCGCTGGAGCGTCACCGCGTCCATCTTCTCCCGCCCATATTGCCGCTCTATCACGGGGTAATACATGATAGCCGCCACGGAAATGCCCTGGGGACAGGGCTGGCAATACTCGCACCCGCAACAAAATCCGCTCCCGGTCCGGGCCACTGCCGCGTCGGCCCTGGCGCGCATCCTTTCATCGAAAGGGGGCGGATTTTCGAACAGGCTTATTATCTGGTCTATCTCCCCTTTTTTCTCAAAACCTACCAGGGGAACGGCCCATGGGTATTGCGCAATGAAACTTACGGCCAGCTCCGGATCGTTCAAAACCCCTCCGGCAAAGGGTTTCATGGCCAATATGCCAATGCCTTTTCCGGCTATCTCATCTCCAAGCCCATCGGCAAGCCCGGCGCGGTGCGCATGGTTAAAGGGGAATTGCAGGCAATCGAAAACCCCCTCCCGCGCTGAAAGTTCCAGAATCCGCCGGGAGTGGGTGGACAGGCCCAATAGCCCTATCTTGCCCGCCTGCCTTGCGCGTTCCACGGCTGGCAGGGCCCGCCGGATAACGCTCCTGTAATCCTCCTCCCGGTCCACGCTGTGAAACATGTAAATGTCCACATAACCGGTCCTCAACGCCATCAGCGACGCATCCAGTTCTTCCACGATCGTCCCGTCGCGCCGCATGCTCTTGGTGCAGTACAGGATATCGCCCCTGATATTTTCCAGCCCGCGGCCTATTTTTTCCTCGCTGTCCATATAGGCGCGGGAGGTGTCGAACAGGTTTATGCCCCGCTCCACGGCGTAACGGACCAGCTTTTCAGCCTCACGCGGGCCAAGCTTTGTGGCCAGGTGCAGGCCGCCAAAACAGGGGATGGAGACCTTCAACCCCGTGGCGCCCAGCGGGCGGAACTTGACATGGCTCATTGGGTGTCAAATTATGGTGTTGCAAAAACCCTTGCAATATTTCCGGCTCCAGTAAGGATGCGCCGGATCGGCAAGCCTTCCATATATGTCCGCAAGCGACTCAACCCTCATGTCCCCCAGGAAATAATCGTCCGGCTGGGCGAAACATGGTTTCACCAGACCGTCGGCGGCCATGCAAAGAAAAGTCGTTCCCGCCTCGCACCGGTTGTTGAACGGATTTTCCCCCACGCTCACCGGCAACTGGTCCAGGCAGTTCATCACCCGCAGATTGAAACCGTAGCCGTTCCCGTTTTTGACCCTCATCACGAAACTGTCCATCTTGTCAGCCACAACCTTGTCGAAATAAACAACATCCCCGGATAAATCGCCGCTTTTTACCAAAGTGAGCAACTGCCACTCATCGGCGCCCAGGTCATTCACCATCCCGGCGAATTCCGGCAGGGTGTCCACCGTAACGTTGTTCACGCATGTAGTAACGCTAAGCCTTATACCCCCTTCTTTCAGCCATCGCGCCGCCTGTGCCGCCTTCCCGAACGCCGCCGGCCCGCGCACATGGTTGTGAACCGGCTCCGGCCCGTCAAGGCTTATACCAACCACATCGAACTTTAACTCGGCTATCTCCCGCGCCATCTCCCAAGTCATCAGCGTGCCGTTGGTAACCAGCGCCAGCCCGAACCCCTCTTGCCTCAGCCTCCGCGCCAGCGGCATGAACAGCGGCGACATTAGCGGCTCCCCGTCTGAAAAGAACACCGTTGTAACGCCCGCTTCCCTTATCTTGCCTATCATGGAAAGCATCTCGTCCCACGTAAGCTCGTTCTTCCTTCGGGCGCCGGTTTTATTGACGCAATGCAGGCATCTTAAGTTGCATGCGTGGGTTATCTCCCACCCGAAATATTTAAGAGCCATCGCCCCCCCCGAATTAATTCAACAATTCTTTATCCAGCCGTTCCGAAACGCTTCTTCAGCTCCCGCCGGGTCTCACCAGCCACCCGCTCGATAAACTCCAGCTCCTCTTCGTTAGGCGCAGGGCAGTTAATTTCCGGCGCCCCGGGAATCACGTTTTTAATAATGCCCATGTCAAATCCATCAGCGTCCACCTCAAGAAACCCGGCCACCATCTCCATCGCCTCGCGAGGGTCTTTTATAAGTTGCGAGAAAGGCGCCATCGTCACGTTCGGCTTGTCTCCTGCGTTTTCAAGAAATGAGGTGACTATGCGGACCCATTGGCCCACGAATGTGTCTATGGAAAAAAAAGGTGATATGGCGCTGTTCCGGCGCATGGAGCGGTATGTTTCTTGGACATCACGGAACAGGAATATTATCCGGCACGATGGAAACAGGCCTGCAAGAAACCGCGCGTCCGCGGCGTCATACAGGGTTTCCTTGAAACCCCACCGGCGTTTTCCGAAAATATCCCTGGCCGCGCCGGCGTAAAGATCTATAAAAACATCGCGGAACACGTCATCCCACGGCCCGGGCGGGGTCATGGCCGCCATCCACTGGTCGGCCCGGTTTTTCCGGTAACTTTCGAACTGTTCCGCGCCGCCGTCCCGGGTGGCGGCTATCTCTAATCCCTGCCGCGCCATGCGTAAATTTCGCGCCAGCCCTGGTTCAAGCCCCCCGGAATGCTCACCCCAAATATGTATGTCCCGGTGAGTGTTCAACAGTCGCTGTAACAAAGTGCTTCCAGTACGCTGGCCGGAAGCGAAGATGAAAACGGGCCGCTCTTTCACCCTTTCCCCGGCTTCGCCCTTTTTGCCGCGCGCCATCAGCGTTTGCTGGCCGCCGGGCGGTAGAAAAGCATGGAGTAATGTATGTCCAGCCCATACATCGCCATGAAGTGGAAACAATACCTGCCCGGTCTGAACCTTTTGCCGGTATCCATATATGCGGCAAGTTTTCCAGCGCCGGTTTTCGGCCACGGGAAATACAGCTTTCCCCCCGTGCCCACTTCATGGGCCAGCGCGCCCCCCTCGCATGGCGCCGTGGGCTTTTCCCCCATAAGTTTCAAACGGCCTTCCGGGGTGGCGTCAAGGTAAAAGGTTGAGTCCGCCGAGGTGTCCTCCAGCACGCCACAATATGCGCATAGGGTTTTGCGGCGGCTGGGCGCCCCCTCTATCCGGAGCTTGAGCCGGGGCATTTCGGCCAGGCCGCCGCACCGCGGGCAAACGCCATGCGGCAAGGACTCTCCAACCGGCTCCGAAAACTTATGCCAATCATCGTAAAACCTGAGGGTTTGAAGAAGAAGTCTTATAACCCTGGACTGGAGCGCGCAAAAGTTTACGGCTTTGGGTGGGCAATTCTGCGACAGGGCATATTCCATCGCAAGAAGCGCGTTCAGCGCCTCCTGCGCCTCTCCAGCTATGGAAGATTTTTTCCCCCCGCTTATCACAGACATCAGCGTAAGCCTTAAAAAAGCCAGCCTCCCCTGCGCCCCTGCGCGCCCAATTAACACTCTTTTTCTTCTGCCGCCCGGTATTTTAGCCACAGGCGTTTTAGCCCGGCGCCCGGCCGGGGGTATCGCCACGCGGGGATCCCCCATCAAATAGAGGTTCCGGCCACCTCCGTTCATCATGTCCATCTTCCGGAACTTCGCCAATGCTTTCCCCACAGGAACCCCCTGCCCGATTAATCCGGCCAGTTTCTCCATAAACCGCAAGCTTGTGTGTGAAAGCCCGCAGGTTATTATCATCGCGCCTACGAATGGCGAAACATGCAGTCTTGGCGCTATCCCCATACGCTGATCCACATGCCAATCCGGCGGCAAAAGGGCCGAGCAGGCGCTGAGTGTGAGTACCCGGCACCTCACCTCCTCTGGCCGTATCAAAACCTTGTTCCGTTGCGCCCGGATGATGGGCGTCTCCAGCCTGAAACAGTTTTTTGTTTCCATGCAATCCGGCGTTAATGCACCGGTGGGCTTCATCTTGGCCGTCACAGGGCACAAAACACCACCCGGGCCCAGGGAAACATCCACTCCGTCCGAATGGGAGTGGATCAAAACCTGATCGCTCCCTTTTCCCAAGGCGTTCCTCAACATGCCCACTTTGGCCTTTCCGCCAAACCGCGAAATCCCTTCAGTCTCGGCGCCGGCAAAGGGCAGTTCTGGCGCTATCTCCACCACATCCCCATAACCGGCGGTAACAAAGCGCGCGGAAGCGGTCTTTAAAATGGCAAGAAGCCGGAACTGGTCCGGGTGATAACCGCAGATTACGCCGGGAACCTGGAACCGTGAGACTGGGTTATTATTTATGGCCTGAAGGGTTTTCCCCGTAAGAGATCCGCCGTCAGTAATCAATACCGACAGGCCTGGGGCTTGTGATATGTCCCGCAAAGCCTCCGCCCTCAAAAACCTGCGGCCTGTGAGATGCGCGTAAAGACGGGCGGAGTATTCATCCACCTCCCCATAGACTGCGACGGTTTCCCTCCCTGCGGCCGGCGGCCCGGCAACCCCATGGGTCTCAAAAAGCTCCCCGCCGAAGATACGCGCCAGCGCTTGAAGGGCAATAAGCTCGGTTTCAGACCGGAGGGGCCACACCGGCCCACCCCGGCTGTCCACCAGGAAAACGTCATCACCGGTAAACGCGTATGGAACGCGGCCCCAAGGCATGCCCCTTTAGACCTTTTAGTTCACCAGCACATGATTGCGTTCGTATCAAGGTAAACCCCCTCCTTGACCAGCTCCCCATGAAGCTCCGTAAGCTTCATCTGAAGATCCAGCGTTTCCTTGCTCTTTTTGTTCAACGCGGTCAACAGCTTCTTTCTTTCATTAAGCATGCTTTTAGCCGCGCCGCTCAGCTTCCCGCCTCCGTCAACCATGAGCCCGCCTCCTGTAATATGAAAATATACTTTGATTATTAGTATAATAATTTCACGCTCCTTGCAAACTATTTTTACGGCCGCTGGATGCTTACCAGGGGGGAATATTGACAAGAACGGCCTGCAAGGTAAGCGGGAGGCCGGGAAAGGTCACGCCACGGTCATAAAAAACCCTCCGCCTTTACAGCGGAGGGCCGTTTAAACGCCTTGCCGGGATAACGTCGCTCTAGAAGTCTTTAAAATCGTCATCCAGAGGGATTATGTCATCCGCCTTGCCTTTGCCGCCGGAAGGCTCTTTAGGATTCTGCGGCTCTTTAGCCCCCATGCGCCGCGGCGCGGCTTTCTCCTTTGAAGCGTGAAGCTCCGGGGCTTTCAGCGCCCCTTTGGGTTTCACCTTTTTAACCGCGCCAGCCTGGGCGCCGCGAAACCGCCCTGACGACGAACCCTCCACCATGGCAACCATCTCTCCCACCATGTCTTTAAGCCGCTCGGCCTGGGCGTTCAGCTCTTCGGACGCGGCCGCGGTTTCCTCGGCGCCAGCGGCGTTCTGCTGGGTCACCTTGTCCATCTGCGACACGGCGGTGTTCACCTGGTCCACCCCCTGCGCCTGCTCGTTGGAGGCGGCGGCTATTTCCGCCACCAGGTCGGTTACTTTCTTTACGCTCTCCACTATGATGTGGAGCACTTCACCGGCCCGGTTGGCCATGTCCGACCCTTCGGATGCCCGTTTCACCGCCTCTTCTATGAGCGCGGCGGTATCCTTGGCCGCCGTGGCCGAACGCTGGGCCAGGTTCCTAACCTCTTCGGCCACCACGGCGAAACCTTTGCCGTGCTCGCCCGCCCGGGCGGCCTCCACCGCGGCATTGAGGGCCAGGAGGTTCGTCTGGAACGCTATCTCCTCGATCACCTTTATGATCTTGGCTATCTCCTCTGAAGACTTGTTGATGGCCTTCATTGAGTTGATCATGTCGCCCATGGCCTGGTTCCCCTTTTCCGCCTCGGCGCGGGTGTCCCGCGCAAGGGAACTGGCCTGGTTGGCGTTGTCGGCGTTCTGCCGTGTCATGCCGGACACTTCCTCAAGCGCCGACGAGGTTTCCTCCAGCGAGGAGGCCTGCTCCGTGGCGCCTTCCGCCAAAGACTGGCTGGAGGACGAGATCTGCCCCGCCGCCGCCGCCACCTGGTCGGAACTTTCCGAAAGCCCCTCGATGATCCGGTTCATTGGGCCGGTTATTCCGCGAGTAATTATGAACGCCAGCCCCAGCCCCAATACCACCGCCACGCCAAGGCCGATGATCATCACCCATGAGGCGGTGTTGAGCATCAGTTCAGCTTCATCAGCCAGCCTTACGGTGGTCGCCATGCCATCATCAGCCACGCCCCTGGCCTTTTCAGCGGTCGTATTTGCCGCGGCTTGCCGTTTTACGCCGATCTCTTGCAGTTTCTTGGCTATCTCGTTCATATCCGCCAAAATCTGCTTGTAATTGGCGGCGGATTCCTTGATGGCCGTAAGTTGCTGTACGTTGGCCTCCTGGCTTGTTGTAGCCAGCACTTCACTTACTATCCTGTCTATCTCGTCGAAATTCTTCATGACAGGATCCAGAATGGCGGGATCCCGAAGGGCCTGGGATTGCCAGGACGCAACCCTGATGGCGTTCCCAAAATCAACCACGTCGTTGATCAGCTTTATCTTCATTACCCTGGAGGCCACTTTATCCGCCGGGGCCTTGGCCTTTATCTCCGCCTTTATCTTCCCGTCCTGATCGGCAAGATAGGTGTTCACATTGTCCACAAAAACCTTGGCGGTTTCGGTCATCTCAACCCGGTGGGTATCCAGCTCCTTGTTCTGTTTTTCGGTCTCGTTTACAAGCGCCTCCCATTCGGCAAGTATCTTGGACACGTCCGCCATGGCGCCCTTTAGCTTCACCAGGTTTTCGGCCCGGTCCGCCAGCTCGTCGGCCTCCTTCAGGTGCTTCCTGATTTCACCCATGTTCTTCCGGCCGCTTTCGAGCTGTTTGGCGTCCCCTGTGTAACCGTAGCTCCGCATGTCTATCACGCTTTTCAGTGCGTAACGCTCCACCTCCATGGCGATTTCCACTTCAGGGATATATTCTTCAGCAAGTTGGGTTGTATCAGTCTTGACGTTCAACATGTTCCAAACGGCCAAACCGCCCAAGGCGAGGGCTATCACGAGGATGGCCAGAAAACCGCTGATGATTTTGGTTCCGAGTTTCATGTTCTTGAAGTTCATGACGGGACCTCCCCTAATCCATTTCGGGCCATCGCGCCGCCCTATGGAAATTTATGAAAAAGCCTCTCAGTCTTCCTTAGCCAAACCGGTAAGCATGGCGGCTTCCTCGGCGGAAAGCACCTTCTCTATGTCCAGAAGGATCTTCACTTTGCCTTGAATCTTGCCCATGCCGAGTATGAAATCGGTATTCAGACGGGTGCCGAATTGAGGGGGCGGCTCGATGTCCGCCTCGTGGATGTCCAGCACCTCCCGCACCGTGTCCACCACGATGCCCATGAGTATGCCCGACTCCTCCACCACGATGAACACCGTTTCCCTGGTGTATTCCGCCTCTTCCATGCCGAACTTGAGGCGGAGGTCTATCACCGGGATGACTTTGCCGCGGAGGTTGATAACGCCCTTTATGAAAGGAGGCGTGCGGGGGATGTGGGTTATCTCCATTACCCCTATGATTTCTTTGACCTTGGTGATGTCCAGGCCGTATTCTTCTTCGCCCAGGACGAAGGTGAGGTATTTGCCCTCTTTACCCCGCCCTTGCTGGCCCGGTTTGACGCCCGTTTCAGCCGTTACAGCGTCGCTCATATTCCCTCCCGGAAGATGGAGTGGTTTTACCGAAGGTTCCGCTCCTATACTGCGGTGAGCGATACCAAATTTATGACCTCAGGCCCCCCTGATTTCTACAATTAAAAATATATCACCTTCTGGAACTAATTCAATTTCAATTATCGTTAGCGGAAAGTTTATGGTTTGGGGCGCAAGGAAGGGGGAGGGACCAAGCTTTGCCCATTCACTTTAATGAATGGGCCGTTAAGGAGTGATTGGTCAATTCCCCGCCCCGACAGCCTCAAAATACGCCCGTAAAGCCTGGTTCTCCACATCTGTAAGGGGCTCCATGCCGTTGCGTTCAAGCCGCTTGTTCATGGTCTTAAGGGCCACCTGCCATTGGGCGCGGCTTAAGGATTTGGGGTCTGGAAGCTGATGACACAGGCCACACCGGGAATTAAACAGCCGCTCCCCGGCGATGTATCCCTCATTTTCAGCGGCGGCCCATAACGGAACGGCAAAGGCCACGGTCAAAAAGAACGCGAACGGAAGCCGCCTCATTTCAACCCCTCCAGCGCCGCTTTCAGGGCTGTTCCATCCTTGTAGTCTTCTTTCATTGCAATGGCTCCGGAACTGTCTATCACCACGGTTGTCCCCATGGTGGCGCCGAAGGTTTTTAATAGGTCGTCATTTACGTCCACCAGGGTTGTAAACGCCGAGATGGCGTAACCGTTGGATACCTCCGCCGTGCGGGCCGCCTCCACCGAGCCGGAAACGTAATCCACCAAAAAGAACTTCACATTGGGGTAAAGCGGCGTCACGTTGGCCAGCATATGGTCCATGTGCGCCGAGCATACGGGGCACCACATGGTGAAATAAAGTACCACCCCATCGTAACCGGCCAGGGTTTCATACAGCGATACGGACCTGTTCAGGGTGTCCGGCAACGTGAAATCGGCCACCGTTTCCACCACCGTTTCCTCCGTTTGGGCCGAGGCCGAGCGGTCTTCGCCGGAAGGGAGCAGGTCGTTCTTCATGTCCCCGCAGGAGGCTAAAAAACCCGCGAGCAATATCAGCGCCAGTCTAGCGTAATACATGGCTTACCCCTATGGTATAGATGTCCGTGGCGGGAAAGTTGGCCCCGAAACCGTCTTGCTTGAATGTGTGGCTTAAACTGAATTTCAACACCCAGTCCCGGTCGTCGCTGGCCAGAGCCAATGTGCCCGCCACAGAGCGCTTTTTCATCCCCGATGTCGGGTCGCCCATACCGTCTATGGTTCCGCCGGACTCCAGCAGGTCCGAGTACGAAAGGCCCGCGCTCAGGGAGTTCATGCTCTCCATGAAATGGGTGTATCCGCCGGAGACCGACCACAGCCTCCTGTCCCCCAGTTTTTTATGATATGGATTGACATACTCGCCATACTCCCGGTTGATGGGGCGTTCCAGATGAACCCCGTATGAATACTGGAACGACACGCTCCACGGAAAGATGGTCTTTTCCAGCAGGAGGTTGGCGTCCAGCCTGTAAAAGCCCCGCCCGGTCACGTCGAAACTGCTTTTCACATCATCGTATGCCGATGCGCCAGTAGGCGCCGTAAGGGAGGCGCCCAGGTAAACGGCGGGCTTCATATCCGCTATTTCCCGCACTTTCCACACGCACATGATGTTGTCGAACGCCTCGTACCAGAAGCCCAAGGAAACGTCCCCTACCCCCCGGGTGTCCGACTTCACGGCGGAATACCGGTTGTCGTTCCACACCAGCGGTAGCGAAATATAAGCCTGCCACCGGGGAGCAAGGCGTTTTGCTCCGGCCAGGTTCAACCGGTATTGGTTCAGGCTGGAGCCGGGAGGGTCTGGCAGGTATTTTCCGTCGGCGTTCCAGTAACCGTCGTATTTTTCCATGTCCAGCGAAACGTCCAGCATCCCCTGGGAGAATTTGGGCATGACAAGCGACGATGCGGAACCGCCCCCGCAACATGACGCGGCCCATGCGTCCATAGGGGCGGCGGCCCCGAGGAAAAGGGCCGCCGCGCAAAGGGAGATGAGGAAAGAATGGCTAAAAGAGCGCATTACATGCCGCCACTGGACATGTCACTGCCGCCCATGGTGACCGTAAAAACCGCGTTGGCGTTGTTGCTGGCCGGATCGGCGGAGTTGTTGGCCGCCGCGCCGTCGGTGGTGTAAACATCGCCGTTCACCGTCAACCGCAGATAGGCCGTGCCTTGCTCACCGGCGGCGTATGCGTGATGGAGATGCCCCTCGCACCGGGAATTCCCGTCACAGGTCATGGCGTCCCACTCCACTCCGTCGCCGGAGATTTCAAGCGTGAAGTTGTCTATGGTCTTCTGGACAGATCCATCCATACCCATAAGCTGAAGCCCGGCGGTAAGCGGCGGGAAACTCATCAGCCCCTCTTGCAGGGTGGCCACGAACACGGTGAGCGCGCTACCGTGGGTTTCCCCGGGCACGAGGCTATCGGTGAACAGATAGTAGTTCCTCATGCCCATGGCGCCGTCCATGGACATATACATGTCGCTGGCGTTCTTCATCCTGACCACCGAAGTGTCCGACCCCATGCCCATTCCAACCGTCATCGCGTGGGTGGTGGTCTCGGATCCTATGGTCACGTCCACGGTCCAGTCGCCACCCATCACGAAAAAGAGCGTACAGTCGTAAGTGCCCGGGGTGGATGACTCCGAAACCGCGTCCGCGGGAATAGCGGTGGAATGGACGAATGTCCCCATGTTCATCAAAGGCGCAAGCTCTATGTTCCCGGCCAGGCCGGTGGCCGGGGAGCCGTCGCTTTTCCTGGTCACCTTAAGCTGGAACGAGCTTTTGCCCGTGGCCATGGAACCTGGAACAAGCTCCACATCGTAACCGGGCGTACCGGAGGAAGAGCCACAGGCGCTCAACGCCACAATGGAGAAAAGGAACAGGGCGGGCGCCGCCAGCATGCGCGCCATGGCTTTAAAAGTGGATAACAGTTTCACTGCCCAAACCTCAAGTTATGCGCCAATGGGTATAAATACCCCGGCGCCGGATTGTTAATTGGATTCAACCGCCCGGAAAACCCGGACACGCGGATAGATATCCGGCCGTAACGCCGGAACGGCAAAAGCGTGACGGGAACTTAGGCTGTGGGAGGTCTTGGGTTGGGTTCGTCGGTTCTAAAATGGGGGACGATGCGCCCGGTAACAGGCTGAGCGCCTTCATACAGGGGCAAAGGCTTTGCCGCCTGGTACGTGATCATGTGAAAAATCTTGCCAGGATCGTAACTGGCAATGGCGTCGCCAGGGCCGCACATGGAATGGCAACATTCATCGACCGCCGCTACCACCAGCGGCGCGCCGTGGCATTTGCCGCCATGTTTGTGTGATGCGGGCGATGCGCTTGCGCCTTCAGCGGCCATGGCGCCCCGCGAAGTTTCCACCTGCCCGTGGCTAAGCCCGCAAATGACGTCCGCCAGCCCCACTTCGGCTATTATCGCCTCCGCGTCGCGGGCCTCGGCCTGCGGGGCGGCCACGAAAAGCCACAAGGGTAGCGCGAAAACTATGGCGGTTATAAATCGCATTTTGCTGTTTTCCGGGTAATAAACGGGCATAGCCCCATGAACTTGATGGCGCATATTACCAGCGGCGGAGAAAAAAAACAACAGGGAGAGTTTTTTCGTGGTGTCTCAGTTTGAATCTCAAATAACAGACAGATCCTTCACTTCGCTTGCGCTTCGCTCAGGATGACAATGTTATCAACGGCTTTTATATTGTCATTCCGGGCGTAAGCGAAGAATCTCCCCCGTACTTTCAAACTGAGACACTACCGGATTTTTATCCCTCGCCCCCACATCCCGCTTCCCCGGCGTCGCACGGCGCAGGCTTCTTACACTTCCACATATCGGAACACCGCCGAGGGGGATGGAATAGATTCCCCCGTTTGCTTCATATCCTCAAGATGCATATGAATGGCCTGGCGCATTAATTCTTCCGTTTCCTCAATTGTCTCACCAACGGCTACGCACCCTGGCAAATCCGGCGCGAAAGCTGAAAAGCTGTCACCGTATTTTTCAATAAAGATAAGGTATTTATTCATTCTGGCCTCCGCCGCCCGCGCCGGGTGTTTTAATATCCGCCTGTTTTAGAACACTGTTTACTACGAATGGATGAACATCGGCTGACGGCTTTCCGGCGATTGTAACCGTCCCCTTTTTCTGGCTGTGATGAAATTGCATGTGGCTACCTCTTTGCCGAACCATAAACCAGCCATCTTTTTCTATTAGACGCGCAAGTTCCTTCACTTTCATCAGAAAATTTTATCACGGATAATGTTTGAAGAATCATTTGGCTTCCCCGGCGTCGCCCGGCCCTGGCTTCTCTTTTGTTCTCCAGACCCGTGGTCGGCGACCGCGGTGAAGCATAAGTTGCCACCTGAACGAAGGCGAAGGGTCCCGCCCTTCGGCAAACTCGGGACGGCAACGTGTCATTTGTCATGGTGGGCCTGTCATGGCCAGCTTGCCGGGCCACGAACCATGACAAATACAATTGCTGTATCATTGACATGCCATGAACGAAAATAACCTTCTAACACTGGGGCTGGAGACCTCCTGCGACGAGACCGCCGCGTCGGTGGCGCGGGGACCGTTCGAGATACTATCCTCGGTGGTGGCGTCGCAAACGGACATCCATAACAAATACGGCGGCGTGGTGCCGGAACTGGCCTCCCGCCGTCACGCGGAGCTTATAAGCCCGCTGGCGATGGAGGCGCTGGACAAGGCCAGGGTATCCATTCAAGATATCGGCCTTGTATCCGTCACCCGGGGGCCGGGGCTGGTGGGGGCGTTACTGGTGGGCGTGTCCTACGCCAAAGCTTTCGCCTACGCCAGGAACATCCCCCTTATTGGTGTGAACCATCTGGATGGGCATGTGTACGCCGCGTTTCTTGAAAATCCCCAGGCGCCTTTGCCCATGGTTTCCCTGCTGGTGTCCGGCGGCCATTCGGAGCTTTTCGTGGTGCGGGAGATAGGCAAACTGGAACGGCTGGGCGGAACCCGGGACGACGCGGCGGGGGAAGCTTTCGACAAGGTGGCCAAGATGCTGGGCCTTGCATACCCCGGCGGGCCGGAGGTGGAAAGGATGGCCCGGCAAGGGTCGGCGAAATTCCATGTGCCTGTGGCCCTTCCCGGCGACACGATGGATTTTTCGTTCTCCGGTCCCAAGACCGCTGTGAAGAACATCATCCGCGCCCAGGAGAAAGCTGGCGGAGTGATGCCCGTGGCGGACATTTGCGCCTCGTTCCAGAAATCGCTGATAGACGCGCTGATAGCGAAAACAAAGGTGGCGGTGGATGTGTCCGGCGCCAAATCCATCTCGGTGGGCGGCGGCGTGGCCTGTAACGGCGCCTTGCGGGAAAGGATGCGGACGCTGGGCGCGGCGCTGGGCCTGCCGGTGATTATCCCATCGGTGTCATTATGCGCCGACAACGCGGCGATGATAGCCGCCGTGGGAGCGTATAAATATCTCGCAGACAGCGCCAACCCCGCCTTCATGGATTACATGGAGCTGGACGCCGACCCGGCCTGGGAGCCGTAACCTACCGGCTCTTCACTATATACCCGTAAAGCTCCACTATCTGCTTTTCGGCAAGCCCTATCTGGGGCGGCATTTCTTTCCAGCGGTACTTCTGTTTCTTCGGGGGTTTGCCGGGCCATTTGGATCCGTTCATTAACTGGTTCCGAAACTGGTCAAGGGTATAGGTGGACTCCGAAAGGTCCGGCGCGGACCGGGGGCCGATGCTTCCCGGATAGTTGTGGCAGTTCCTGCACATGGCGTAAACCGCGGGCGCATCCGCCGCCACGCAAACCTGCGGCCATATGGCGAATAATGCAATGCCGAATAATACCGGGTAGTGTCTCAGGGTGGACTTCCTAACGCGCGTTTTGTCCGGGCTCATGGCTCGTGGCTCGACAAGCTCGCCATGACAGGTTCACCATGACGGCAATGAATTGTCACCCTGAGCTTGTCGAAGGGTGAACGCCTCGGCTAAACTTAAGCGCGCCATTCCATCCTGCTCCATAGCTTACGCGTCTGTACGTTTGGCCAGCGCCTTTATCATGAACACCACGAATATGGCGCCACTGGTGATGGCCAGCGCGCCGCCGATGCCCATTACGCCCATTCCCAGCACTTTCATGGCGTCGTCCAACTCCTGGGCCTGGCCAAAAGTTTTGCGGGGCAATCCCCGGGTGCCGCCGATAAAAAGGCCGATGACAAACATGGCCTGGCCCACGCCATAAAGCCCCAGCTGGAACTTTTTCCATTTCTCGCTAACGGCCAGCCTGCCGTTCTCCGTCATGGCGGATAGCCCCATGGTCATAAACGCCAGTGTAACCGCGCCTATCACGCCGTGATAGTGGGCCGGTATCCGCGTGTCGCTCCCTTCTATGGTCAGCGATATGAATCCGCCCAGCGCGAAAAGAGTTATGGAGGCCAGCAAGCCCAGCGACGCGCTCCCCTTCCCGCCTATGGCGCTCCACCGGCTGGCCACAGCATAGCCGAAAACTACTGGGCCGAACGACAAACCCCACCCTTTAAGCAGTAAGAAGAAAGTCCTGTGCTCCGTGGAAACCACCGGGGCTTTGGCGTAATAAAGCGGGCCGGCCACTATGAATAGCGCCATGGCCGCGAACACAAGCCATGCCGCCTTCTCCTTTACAACCGCCCCGCCGGAAAGGCTCCTGCCCAAAATGGCCCAGGCGGCCATCATGCCCGCCGTGTTGGCGAATTGCAGAACATGCCCCCCGCCCCAGAATAGCGATTCGAAGAACAGCCGGGACACATCCATTCCGGGGGTGGAGTTCAACTCGACAGCCGCCAGCGCGAAACATGTCACCGCCACGACAAGCGCAAACCCGGCCAGCAACAACGCGCCGCCCTCGGAGGCTTCCACGGCCTTCGATTTAACCGTGGCCTCATACACCGCCGGGGCGCGGAACACAAAGCCCAGTATGGCGGAAACGAAAAACACCAGCAGGCCCGTGAAATATAGCGGCGCGTTCAGCACCGGCACATAGTTGTTCAACTGCGGGAAAGCCGGGCCGGAAAACGGGGTGGCCACTATGAACAACACGCCCATCAAGGCGCCACCAGCGGCGAAAAGCTCATGCCTGGGGGTTTGCCTGTCCGCCGTGACGTAATACATAAGGAATATGGCGAAGGCCAGAAACCATATCACCACCGCCAGCACCACATGGGTAACCAGCGCGGTCTTGAAAAAATCCTGCTCGGTGAAGAGCATGTTGAAACCCGGCGCGCGGCTCAACACTATAAGGAACGCATAGGCGCCCATGAAAGCCATGGAGGTGATGGCCACGCCCAGCCATGCCGTGGCGCCGTGTCTGCACGGGAATTTCATTTCGGATAAACTCCAACAGGCGATGAATGAAGGCAGTATGTTACATCAAGCGGGCGGCATGGTTCAACGGCGTCCGTGGACAGAGCCGGAATGAAACACCAGAGTTGAGTTGCCACCCGAGCTTGTCGAGGGGTGATGGGGGGGCATGGTTCGATAAACTCACCATGACAAGGTTACTCCGTGGCCACCCATCTAGCGCTTCCCCGTGGCCGCCGGGGGCTGTTGCCCAAACCGTTTCCCGCAATGTCACCCCGGCCAAGCGAAGCGCGAGCCGGGGCCACGACCTTATCTGTATTTGAAAAGAGGCCCTGATCCCGGGTCTCCGCTTGCGCTACGCCCGGGACGACATCGCTGAAACGGCGCTAAACTATTTGGGCAACAGCCCGGCCGGACCACGGCTCTTAGTTGAGGTAGTGAAAACCGGGGTCGGGCGACCCCGGAGAAGCGGACAATGCTTACTCGTGGTCGCCCATCGAACGCTTCCCCGTGGTCGCCCGACCACGGAGAAGCGGGCCCCCCCGCTTTATCCCGGAAAGGCAACATACCTCCCGTCAAAAATCCATCTACGCGCCGGTTTGGCACGGATTGTGTTCTTGTTATTTATCGCGGATGTCCGCGTCAATTGGATGACGGGATTTTTGAACGATGGATAACAAGACCGGCGGAGACATGATGGAATCGAGGCTTACCGCCCTTGAAAAAGAGGTGGGGCAAACCCTGGATTCGCTGAAAAGCGCTTTGGGCGGATATCGGGACAAGCTTAAAACCAGCAGAGCCCGCAAAGCGCAGGCGAAGGAACGGCTGGACAAGCTGGCCGCTCTGCGCAAAGAGACCGCCGACACGCTAAAAAAGCTGGTTAAGAACATAGATCTGCTTAAAAAAGACCTTCTGCGTTCCCGCGAGGAGCTATCACGCCTCAAACGGGAAGAGACGGTTGTAAAAGGGAAATACCTGGAAATGCTCACCGGCCGCCTGCCCGGCACGGGCAAGGAGGAGATAAACGGAGCTTTCGATTCGCTGTTCGAAAAAGACAAGGAAGAGCTGGCCGCGCGCAAGGAGCAGTTTTTGGCAACCCTTTCCGGCGCTTTTTCCGAACTGGAGGGGCGGCTGAAAGAAATGGAAGACAAGCGCAAACGCCTAACCGAAAAGACAAGCCAGGCCGATGACGGCGTGAAATCCGGCGAGCGCAAACGGGAAATACTGTTCGAAAAGCTTTCGATTTACCGTTCCGAAACCGTGGAGCTGGAGCGGACCCTTGCGATAGCCGCCGTGGAGGAGGAAAAACTTTTCGCCGAATATTCCGGCTTTGTAAGCCGGTTCAAAAACTGCCTGAACCAGTCACAGAAAGCAAAACCGGCCGGAGGGATGTAACAGTTATCAACCAGCCTTGGCTTTGCTTCTGTAGTCGGGTATGGGCTGGCCGGTAATGACGGAATAAACCACGTCCGGGTCAAGGTCGGCTCCGCATTCCCACTCAATGGAGCCCAGTTCACTGTTCACCCGCACCTTGTCAAAACCGGTTTTTTCACTTAACGGGGCAAACACACCGGAGAATGACACCAGCGCCGAAACATCTATCTCCCCTTCCGCGCCATCCTCGAACCTGACAAAAAGGCGGTGGTCATTAAGCGGCTTCACAGACACGACATCTTTAAGCATGGTATGTGTCCTCCCTACTCCAATGGAGCGATGGATTTCAACCCTTTCATAGCAAGCGCCAACTCCCAATCCTCGTAAAGCTCGGCCCTGTGCGCCAACGCCCATTCTGTAACCATCCCAAGGACGCGCGGAGCCAGATATCCATCGATGACCGAAAGGCTCTCTATGGATATTATCGCCTTTTGCCCGCCATATCGAGCGTGGAAATGCGGTGGCGCGTGGTCTTTGTAATACATGGCGATAATGATACCAAAGAACCTGCATATTTCAGGCATAAGGGTATTGTCTTCTTTTGAAACCTGTCTATCAATCTGTATCTGTCTAATTGAATTCCGGACCAATTGCTAATTGCGCTTAAGCCATTTTATTATCCGGTTGAAATAGCCTTTACATCCTAAGCCTTCCCCCCAGGGATTTGCTCAGCGTCATCTCGTCGGCGTATTCCAGATCGCCACCCATGGGCAGGCCCCGGGCTATGCGGGTGACCACCACGCCGGCGGGTTTCAACAGTTTGGCGGCGTACATGGCGGTGGCCTCCCCTTCGGCGTTGGGGTTTGTGGCCAGTATCACCTCATTCACGCCGCCCGTCTCCACCCGCGCCACAAGCTCTTTCAGCTTTAACTCTTCGGGGCCGATCCCGTCCAGCGGCGAAAGGGCGCCCATCAACACATGGTACACGCCCTTGTATTCCCCCATCTTCTCCAGCGCGTAAACGTCGTGCGCCTCTTCCACCACGCAAATGGTGGCGTGGTCCCTGCCGGTGTCCGCGCAAATGCCGCACGGGTCTTGCTCCGTGATGGACATGCACACCGAGCATAGCCGCGCTTTCTCCTTCACATCCGTCATGGCCTGGGTGATCTTCCCCACTTCGTCCGGCGTGGATTTTAAAATATGGAACGCCAGCCGCTCGGCGGTCTTGCGCCCCACGCCGGGAAGGGTTTGAAGGCGCTCCACCAGACGCGCCAGCGAATCGGAGCCTGTCACGTTGTTACAGCATCCCCGGCAGGTTCACCGGCAGGCCAGCGGTGAGTTTGGAGAACTCGTCGTCTTTCATCTTTTTCGCCTTGGAAAGCGCGTCGTTCACCGCCACGGCCAGCAGGTCTTCCAGCATACCGGTGTCCGCCGGATCCACCACGTCTTTGTCTATGGACACGCTTTTTATCTCCAGCCCTCCGGTGACGGTCACTTTCACCTTGCCATGGCCCGCTTCACCCTCGATGGTTTTGCCGTTAAGCTCTTCCTGGGTTATCGCCATTTTCTTCTGCATCTGCTGGACCTGCCGCATCAGGTTCCCAAAACCTTTGGACATCTCTTAAACTCTCCAATAAATTCGATAATCAGTTATCCGATGGCGGGTTTAACCTGCCGTCTTTCCTTACCTTCACGTCCACAATGTCCCCGCCGAATATCTCCAGTGCGCTCTGCACGATGGGCGTTTCGGTGAGGTGTTTTTTTATGGAGGATTCTATCTCCTTATTCCTTGCTAACTGGGGGTCAGTTTCCTTTTTTTTTTCAGGCTGGTAAACAACCACCTGCCGCAACGCTTTTCCGGTGACTTTCTGGGCGATGTCCTCCAGTGTCTTCCTGGTTTCCGGCTCTTCCAGATGTTCCCTGGCGAGCAGGTCGTCCACCGTTATCGTATAGTTCATGTCCCGCAGGGCCAGGGTTGCGTTCTGCAGATATCCAATGAGAACCGGGCGGGCCGTCTGGAACGCTTTCTTTAAATCTTCCGCGCCGCCCTGGCTGAAGGCTTTGGTTATCTCCGCCGGGGCGGGCTCCAGGTTTGGCTCCAGCTTTTTAGCGGCGTTTGAGCCCTGCGGAATGCGCAAAGGCGCCGGGGCGGCCCTTTCCGCGCCGGGAACCCCTTTTTCCACGATGGCCTCGGCGCGGGCCACCCTGTCCAGAATGTCCTCTATTCGCGCCATGCCACGTTTTTCCGACAGCCGCAGAAGCCCCATGGCAAGGTTCAGCGTTGGCATGTGGGAATACCGCATCTCTTCCATTGTCTGCACAAGGGAGCTGAAGAACCTTTGTATCTCGTCGAAATCCAGCGCCCGCGCCCAGTTTTCCACCGGGGCGCGCTCCTCTTCGGCAAGCCGCGCCGCGTTTTCCGGTTTTATCTTAACCGCCATGATGTCCCGCACGGTTTCCAACAGCTCTTCCACGAACAGCGCCGGGTCGTAACCCGACTGGGCAACCATCTCCGACAGCTCCAACAGCGACGCCTTGTCCTGCCGGGTCGCCGCGTCCATGACATTTATCAGCGTGGACCTGTTGACCAGACCAAGTATCAGCTGGATGTCCTCCTCGGTAACTTTTCCGCCGCCATACGCCGCCGCCTGGTCGAACAGCGACTGCGCGTCCCGCATGGAGCCTTTGGCCCGCCGCGCCAACAGTTGAATGGCCGTGGGCGTCGCCTCCACCCCCTCGTGTCCGGCTATCATCTCCAGCTGTTTTGCGATGTCGGCAAGGGAGATGCTCCGGTATTCGAACACCTGGCACCGGGAAAGTATGGTCACCGGCACCTTGGCCAGTTCCGTGGTGGCGAAGATGAACACCACGTGGGCGGGCGGCTCTTCCAGGGTTTTCAACAGGGCGTTGAAACCGTCTTTGGTTATCTGGTGGACCTCGTCGATTATGTATATCTTGTGCCGCGAACTGGTGGGGGAGAACCGGGCGTTCTCCCTCAGCTCCCGGATGTTCTCAATGCCACGGTTGGAGGCTCCGTCTATCTCTATTACGTCAACAGATGTCCCTGCGGCTATCTCCTTGCAATTGGCGCATTCAAGGCAGGGTTCCGCCGTGGGGCCTTTTATGCAGTTGAGCGCCTTGGCAAGGATCCGGGCGGTGGTGGTCTTGCCCACGCCCCGCGTCCCGGCGAAAAGATAGCCGTGGGCTATCCTGCCCGAGTTCAAGGCATAGCCCAGGGCGCGCACGATGTGCTGTTGCCCCACCACCTGGGAAAAAGTTTGGGGCCGGAATTTCCTGGCCGATACTACGTGTTTTTGTTCCATGGGAATTTTATATCAGAAAACCAGAGCCGATATTGTAACACCAAGGGAGCCTAACGGCCGGAAGAAGGCTTTTTTGGGTCCGCCAGCGCCGTCACAAACGCCACGGCGTAACCATCTTTCTCGTGGGATATGGTTACGTCCATGCTCTTGATCCCCAGTTCCCGGGCCAGTTCCTCGGCCTTTCCGGTGAGGATGATGAACGGCCTGCCTTCTGCCCCCCGGCCCACCTCCACATTGGTGAAGGGGATAACCCACACCCCTTTGCCCAGCAGTTTCATCACCGCCTCCTTGGCGGCGAACCGGGCGGTATAAGATGGATACGGGTCCGCCTGGGTGGAGCAATACGCTATCTCCCGTTCGGTGAACACCTGATGGATGAACCGCTCCCCATGCCGTTCCGCCGCATGGCGGATGCGGTATTGCGAGCAAATGTCCACCCCCGCTCGGATAGCCGGGCCACCGGCCAGGGTTGCCGAAAAATCAATCATGCGGATATGTTAACAGATAACGCCGGGCCTATCGGCCAGCCCTTTAATCTTTCTTGATTGAAACTCCCTAAACCAACTAAAATCTCCACTACCCGGGGAAATTTCCGCAAACCTCCGGGCGCAACCTCTTATTTCACGAACCGGGGGGAAAATAAAATGCCTGAGCAAACCAAGTATCTCCTGAACAATTCGGATATCCCAAGGCAGTGGTACAACGTTCTGGCCGACCTTCCAAATCCGCCCCAGCCGCCGCTCCACCCCGGCACGGGCCAGCCCGTGGGGCCGCAAGACCTGGCCCCGCTTTTCCCCATGGCCCTGATCGAGCAAGAGGTAAGCGCCGAGCGGTGGATAGACATCCCCCAGGAGGTGCTGGACATTTACGCCATGTGGCGCCCTTCCCCGCTGTTCCGGGCCCGCAGGCTGGAAAAGGCGCTGGGCACGCCCGCCAGGATATTTTACAAGTACGAGGGCGGCTCGCCCGCCGGTAGCCACAAGCCCAACACCGCCGTGGCCCAGGCCTATTACAACAAGCAGGCGGGCATCAAAAAGATAGCCACCGAAACCGGCGCGGGCCAGTGGGGCTCCGCCATGAGCCTGGCGGGAAACATGTTCGGGCTGGAAGTGCTGGTGTACATGGTGAAGGTGAGTTACGAACAGAAACCCTACCGGCGGTACATGATGAACTGCTGGGGCGGCAAGGTTATCCCCTCCCCCTCAAACACCACCAACGCCGGAAGGATGATACTGGCCCGTGACCCCAACTCCACCGGTAGCCTTGGCATAGCCATATCCGAGGCGGTGGAAGTGGCCGCAACCAATCCGGACACCAACTATGCGCTGGGTTCGGTGTTAAACCATGTGCTATTGCACCAGACTGTAATCGGGCTGGAAGCGCAAAAGCAGATGGAGATGGCCGGGGCGTACCCGGACGTGGTCATCGGCTGTTGCGGCGGCGGCTCCAACTTCGGCGGCATCGCCCACCCCTACGTCCGGGACAGGGCTCACGGCAAGAACGTGCGCATTGTGGCGGTGGAGCCCGCCTCATGCCCCACCCTCACCAAGGGGATATACGCCTACGATTTCGGCGACACCGCTCAGCTTACGCCCCTTATCCCATCGTTCACCCTCGGTCACGATTTCGTACCGCCCGGCATCCACGCCGGCGGCCTGCGGTATCACTCGGCGTCGCCCATCACAAGCCAGATGTTGCTGGACAACATCATCGAGGCGGCGGCCTATCCCCAGCTGGAGTGTTTCGACGCGGCCATCACCTTCTGCCGCGCCGAAGGGATAATCCCGGCGCCGGAATCCTCCCACGCCATCCGCCACGCCATTGTGGAGGCCCAGCGGGCGAAAGAAGAAGGGAAAGAGCGGGTGATACTGTTCAACCTTTCCGGCCACGGGCATTTCGACATGGCCGCATACGACAATTATTTCGAAGGCAAGCTTGTGGACGACCGGATGGACGAAGCGGGCGTGGAACGGGCCTTGAAAGCCATAGAGCCGTTACCCAAACCCGCAGGCTACACCGGCAAACCCAGGGAGGCCGTGGAAGTTTAGATAGTCAGGGATTTCTCTTCTCCTTGCCTCTCCCCTCGAGGGAGTGGCAGGGAGATGGTTCAGACCTGATACATCATTTACACATTGACCGGGGACATCGTTTACACCTTAGGTTGGCCGGCGAGATCAAACGGAAGGGAAAGAAGGGTGGTGTCTCAGTTTGAATCTCAAATAACAGACAGATCCTCCACTTCGCTTGCGCTTCGCCCGGGATGACAATGTTATCAACGGCTTTTATATTGTCATTCTGGGCGTAAGTGCCCCCCCTTACTTCCAAACTGGGACACTACCGAAAGAATCTTTATATCGCGAAAGCCCCATCGGCGGGCATGTGGGATTGATCACGAAGGATGAGGATCTTTTCAATATATATTACTGGAAACCCATGACTGGGTATCTGGACGGAAGAACCGGTAAAATACGCCGTCCTGCAAATAATGTAACAGGCCGTGCAAGCGCGCCATAAAAACCGCTTCGTCTGTAATCCCGCCCATTAATCCTTAACCGGGCGTTTTTTTGTATAATGGTTTTTTCCATATACACCCGAGGCGCTGTTTAAATGAAGCTTTTCGTGATGGTCGTTGGCATGGTGATGGTTATCGAAGGTGTCCCGTATTTCGTGGCGCCGGAACAAATGAAAAAAGTCTCGGCCATACTCCTCAAGACTCCCCGCACGGCCTTGAGGATGGGCGGGTTAATGCTTATGGTGGCCGGGCTTATACTTGTAGCGCTCGGTAAATTCTAGACACGCGCTCCGCCCGCTAGTGGGTGGCGGGGGCGGGCGCTCCCGCGCCAGCCGCGCCCTGCGCTGGGGCCGGGGCGCCATTGCCGTCTTCTTTAGACTTATCCTTCCTGCTATTGTCCAGCAGTACTATGTTCACCCGGTTGTTCACCACGCTCCCCGGATTTGCCTTGTCCACCAACAGCCTGTCACCGTAACTTATGATCTTCTCGATGGAAAACGGGTTCACCCCGCTGGCTTCCAGCTCCGCGCGAACGGCCATGGCCCGGGCCAAAGACATCTCCCACGCGCTATCCTCTTTCTGGTCTTTGAAAGTCTCCGAATGGCTCTCTATGGAAAGCCTGGTAACATGCCCCTTTATGTTGTCCGCCACCGCGTGGATGATTTTCTTCGCGTTGTCGGTTAGAACCGCGCCCCCCGGCTGGAACAGCCTGCTTTTCTCCGTATCGCCTATCTCTATGCGAACCCCTTCTTCCGCCGAGTTCACCCGCACCTGGTCGGCTATCTCCATAAGTTTGGACACCAGCGCCTTTTCAATTTCAGACATTACCGGCTTTCCACCCGGCATCTTTTCGGAGATCTTCTCGCTGTCCACCGACAGCGACGTTATAAGGTCGTGCTGTTCTTCGGTAAGGTTGCGGGAGCCGGACTCCATAAACGGCAAGCCCCCCTTCACGTTGGAAAGGCTCACGTTGTTGAAGTATTGGGACAGCAGTATTTTCTTCTCCTTGGACACCATGCTTAACAGCCAAAGGAGCAGGAAAAACGCCATCATGGCCGTAACGAAGTCGGCATAGGCCACTTTCCATGACCCGCCGTGATGTCCGCCGTGGCCTTTCTTGACTATCCGGATAATCTCCGGCTCCACATTCTCTTCTTTCTTAGCCATATAACCTGTAACAGTAACATACATTCCAAAGCCTGGCTTTGGGCGAAACTTTGGAATAATACCATATCATGGGAGCTGTTGTGAGGACAGGATTGGGGTGGCGATTTAAACGCTTCCCCGTGGTGGCCCGACCACGGATTCCTACTCTAACGCTTCCCTGTGGTGGCGTTTGAAAGTACAGGGGAGATTCTTCACTTACGCTCAGAATGACAATATAAAAGCCGTTGATAACATTGTCATCCTGAGCGAAGCGCAAGCGAAGTGAAGGATCTGTCTATTATTTGAGATTCAAACTGAGACACCACCTATAAAGGAGGTGGCGCTATGAACGCTTCCCCGTGGTGGCCCGACCACGGATTCCTATGCTGGCAACCTGTTGACTTTCCCCTGGGCGATTAGCAAATCGCCCCTACTGGATATCGCCCGGGGTCGGGCGACCCCGGCGAAGCGGATGAAGAAAGTTTGGCTATAAAGGGGTGGTGTCCCAGTTTGAAAGTACAGGGGAGATTCTTCACTTACGCTCAGAATGACAATATAAAAACCGTTGATAACATTGTCATCCTGAACGAAGCGCAAGCGGAGTGAAGGATCTGTCTATTATTTGAGATTCAAACTGGGACACCACCTATAAAGGAGGTGGCGCTATTGCGCGCCACGAATACCGCTGTTAAATCACCGCGCCCGGCGGCACCACAGCCCCTTTGGGGATAACCACAACCCCGTTGCGGATATGGTAAAATTCCCCATCCTCGTGTTCGGTATTGTGGCGGTTTACTATTTTCGCCCCGGCGCCGATGGTAACGTTCTTGTCCAGTATCGCCCTCTTGATAAGCGTGTTCGGCCCGATGCCCAGGGGCGGCCTGGCCGATTCCATCTCCGGCCGTTTGTAGTAGTCCGCCCCGAATATCACCGCCTCCTCGATGTGCGACCCGGCCCCTATGGAACTCCGCAACCCGATTACCGATTTTATGATGGCCGTCCCCTCGTCTATAAAGCAACCGTCGCTTATCATGGACTCGGTCACATGCGCCCCCATCAGCCGGGAGGCGTTCAGGTAGCGCTGGTTGGTGAAAATCTTGCTGGCCTCGTCACCGTAAAAGTCGAATTCCGGCCAGCGGGCGCCAAGCATTATGTTGGCCTCGAAGAATGATTTTATGGTTCCTATGTCTTCCCAATACCCGTCGAAAAGGTGGGCGCAGGTTTTATATCGCGAAAGGGCCGAGGGTATAACGTCCCGTCCGAAATCTATCTGGCTTTCATCCTTCAATATCTCCAGCAGGACCCTGGAGTCGAACACGTATATCCCCATGCTGGCCAGCCATCTTTTATCCGTGTAGGCTATACCCGTTTTCGCGGCGAACTCCTCGGAAACCCGGTAACGCTCCACCACCTCGGCGTCCTTTGGTTTCTCCACGAAATCCACTATGGAATCTTCGCCGTCTATGCGCATGATGCCGAAAGCGTCCACCTTGTCCCGCTCCACCGGCAGGACGCCGATGGTTATGTCCGCGTCGTGGGCCTCGTGGGTCTCCAGCATTTTGCGGTAATCCATCTTGTAAAGCTGGTCGCCGCTTAATATCACCACCCGCTTGTATTCGGGCAGATGGGCCAGGCTCACGCATTTGCGAACCGCGTCGGCGGTGCCCTGAAACCAGTCTTCCCGCCAGAAATCCGTCTGGGTGGCCGCAAGCACGCTCACGAAACTGTTGGTGAACGAGTCCATCCTGTAAGCCTGGGCCACATGATGGTTAAGGGATGCGCTGTTAAACTGGGATACGATGTATATCTGACGCAGGCCGCTGTTTATGCAGTTGGAGATGGGCACGTCTATCAAACGGTACTTCCCGCCCAGAGGCACCGCCGGTTTGCATCGTTCCTTGGTGAGCGGGTAAAGCCTTGTGCCCCTGCCGCCACCGAGTATCATCGCCAGCGTGTCAGACAACGACACTCTTAACATCAATACACCCCCAAAACTTCACCGCCAAAAAACATTAGAGCCACTTTTTACCGGCGCCCGCTGGCGGTATGCAGGTTTGAATAAGGGCGGCGCGGCCTATGGCGTGGATCGTGTTTAAAAATATTACCCGGCATTTGGGTTTTGGGCAAGTGTACTTATTGTAATCACGAAGGTTTTAATAATAAATTCATCTTCGCCCACCATAATTGATAAAGACTCATTTAAGGACACTCCGTTATGGACATTTGTCCTGAATCAGGACGCTAGCCGCTATTCGATAAGCCGGGAAAGTTATGGGGGCGTAACCGGCACTCAAAATTATAATTCATTACATTTCATAAGGATAGCTATCAAATGAGACGTAACTAACATGCATCTTTATTCATGGCATGGAACCTGCTTTTCCTGTCGAAGACTTGAGAGAGGGAGCCTATAACAAGGTTCATGGCAATGGGCTTTTAGGGAAGCCCTTTGCGGAAATATAAAACATCATTTGGAGGTCTTTTTTTTAAATGAACAACTCACTTATCCGTTACGCCTTCGCGGCCCTTCTGGCGGTGGCTCCGGTGATGATGAGCGCCTGCGGCTCCTCGTCTTCTTCCGGTGACAGCTCGTCCACTTCCGGCGGCACTTCCGGAGATACGTCCACCAGCGGCGGCACGTCCGGGGACACTTCCACCTCCGGCGGTACTTCCGGTGACACTTCCACCTCCGGCGGAACCTCTGGCGAACCGGCTCCGGCCCCCACCCCGGCCGCCTGTAACACCGCCGACGCCACCTCTTACTGGATAACCGGCGGCCCGGCCAACACCGCCATCACCATCACCGAGACCTCCGGGACGGTTCTTACCGCCACCACCGACTCCACTGGCGCCTTCTGCGTCACCGGCAACCCTGCGGGCGGTTACACCTCCTCCACAGCGGCCGGTACCATGGTCACCCGGCCCACCAGCGGCTCCTGCGCCACCGGCGGCGCCGCGTGCCACAACGTGTTGCCCCTGCGGTAACGCGTAACGGGCGTAAACCGGTTTAACGGTTTGCATTTGTAAAAGGTTTTGTAAGACGGCTCCCGGCCTTAAAAAGGCTGGGGGCCGTTTTTGTGATTCACATCAAGGGAGGATGTTTGAACCGGATGTTCCCATCTAAAATGATTTGCAACGGGGCAACGGCGTTCCTATTGCTCTCCGCGATTTCTTTATCAGCTTGCGGTGAGGAATTAGGGGGGAGCCTGGGAGAAAGCGGAACCGGCAAGTCCAGCCATAACACGGGACGCAACTGTAAAGAGTGCCACAGCGCCACCTACGCCGGAAGCGTGTATCAGGATGGCGGGGCCAGAACAGCCCCTGGCGCTGTTATCGTTATCACCGAGTCCGGCGGGTCGGTAATAGAAGTGGTGGCCGACGCCAGCGGCAACTTTTACACCCAGCGCGGCGCCCCCTCCGGCGGATATTCCGCCACGGTCCAGGGGAACTCCATGCCCATGGTCACCCAGCCCACTAGCGGCGCCTGTTCAGCGGGCGGATGCCACGACGGTTCCAGCGTCCCGGTGGTGTACCAGAATTAGGGGGTGATATACAAATTAAGCGCTTCCCCGTAGTCGTCATATAAACGCTTCCCCGTGGTCGTCATATGAGCGTTTCCCCGTGGTCGCCCGACCACGGATTCCTGTGCTGGCAACCTGTTGACTTACCCTGGGCGATTAGCAAATCGCCCCTACTGGGGATATCGCCCGACCACGGTTCCATTTCCCTTCTAGTTCTACTCCAACCTCAACGAACCGAAAAACCGCTCTTTATCCTCGGCCAGGGTAAGAAGCGGCGGATGCATCACCGCCAGGGCGTACATCCTGTCCCCCTTGCGGAAAACCCGGATGGTGGCTTTTCTTATGTTGGCGGAAAAATTGTATTCCTTGCCCCGGTATCCGGCGATTTCCACATCACTCTGCGACTCTACCCGGGCGGCAAACCCCAGCTCCTTTATCACCCCGTCCCGGAACCCGGCGAAACCTTTTTCATCGTCCCATTCCACAGGCTGGCTGGACTGGTATTTATAATCCGCAACCATCACCGCGTAATAGATGCCGGGTATGCCGAACAATGGCGCCACCTGGTGGAACTCCGAAGTCAGGTACACAGTTATGGAAGGGTCCGGCCTTACCGTGGAGCTGTCGGTTTGTGATTCCGGCGTTCCGGGGAACTCCAGCGTGAAACCCCTGGTGGGCGACGTGAATTCCCGCCAGTTGTTCAGGTCGTGATGTATCCAGAGCCCCGCGCCCAGAAACGCGATTAAAATGATGGCCGGCTGGATGTACCCAACCCAGTCTTTGGAATCTTTTTTGACGGCGTAAGGGTTTAACGGCTGAACCTTGATTGAGCTACTGGTTGACCTGCTGGGTTCGCCCCTTTCCTGCCTCTCCTGCCTTTCGCGCCATTTGCTGAAAATAATGCCGCATCGTTCGCATTCTTTCGCGCCATCCGGTTGCTTATGGCCGCACTTGGGGCATTCCATGGTATGGGCCTTTATTGTGGAGTCTTTGTTTGATGATGCATCCGGAACGGTCCATTGTCAACGCGATAGCGGATGGTTATTTCCCCTCTTGAAGGCCGGGCGCCGTTATGCGATAGTTATCCGTCCATAAATCGCCCATAACTGGAGATTTTCACCAATGACCATCGGCATCATCGGCGGCAGTGGCCTGTACGAAATGGAAGGGCTTTTGAACGTAAAATCCGTAAAGGTGCCCACCCCTTTCGGCGACCCTTCGGACGAGATTGTCACGGGAACCCTGGACGGGGTTGAAATGGCCTTCCTGCCCCGCCATGGCCGGGGTCACAGGATTCTCCCCTCGGAGCTTAATTTCCGCGCCAACATTTGGGCCATGAAAAAGCTGGGGGTGGAACGCATCATATCCGTCTCCGCCGTGGGCTCGCTCAAAGAGGAAATCCATCCCGGCCACGCCGTGGTGATAGACCAGTTTATAGACCGCACCCGGGGCAAACGGGCCGACACTTTCTTCGGTAACGGTGTGGTGGCCCATGTATCTTTTGCCGACCCTGTGTGCGGCTATCTGGCCGGTGTCCTCCACGAGGCAACCAAAAAGGTGGGCTGGACATCCCACATGGGCGGCGCATACGTCTGCATGGAAGGGCCGCTGTTCTCCACCCGGGCCGAGTCGCGCTTGTACCGTTCCTGGGGGGCCGAGGTTATCGGCATGACCAACCTGCAGGAGGCCAAGCTGGCCCGCGAGGCGGAAATTTGTTACGCCACCATCGCCCTTGCCACCGATTACGACTGCTGGCACAACGAAGTGGTCACCGTGGAGCAGGTTATCGCCACAATGAACGCCAACGTGGCCAACTCCAAGGCGGCCATCAAAGCTGGCGTGCCCATGATAAAAAAGGAGCGCGACTGCGGTTGCAAAGACGCGCTCAAACACGGCATCATGACCAACCCGGCGATGATTCCCGCCAGCGCCAGGAAAGACCTGGAGCTTATAATAGGCAAATACGTCTGACCCATTACACTGGAGTTTTATTTTCTAAATGAGCGAATCTTCCCGCCTGTTCGAACAGGCCAAGAAAGTCATCCCCGGCGGCGTCAACAGCCCCGTTCGCGCCTTCCGCGCCGTGGGCGGCGCCCCTGTGTTCGTAAAAAGCGCCAAAGGGTGCAAGATCACCGACGTGGACGGCAAGGAATATATAGACTACGTCAGCTCATGGGGTCCCATGATAGCCGGACACGCCAACCCCAGGGTGCTGGGCGCCATCGGTAGCGCCATGGTTAACGGCACCAGTTTCGGCGCCCCCACCGGGATGGAAACCGAGATGGCCGGGCTTGTGGTTAAAGCCGTGCCATCGGTGGAAATGGTGCGGATGGTAAGCTCCGGCACCGAGGCGGTGATAAGCGCGATCCGCCTTGCCCGCGGATACACCGGGCGCGACAAGATAATAAAGTTCGACGGGTGCTACCACGGCCATGGAGACTCCATGCTCGTGCAGGCCGGTTCCGGCGTGGAAACCCTGGGCCTGCCAGACTCCCCCGGCGTGCCCAAAGCCCTGGCGGAGCTTACCCGGTCGCTCCCCTATAACGACCTGGACGCCGTGGAGCGGGAATTCGAGGCCGAAGGCAAATCCATAGCCTGCGTGATAGTGGAGCCTGTCATCGGCAACATGGGGGTGATACTCCCCCAGCCGGGCTATTTAAAAGGGCTCCGCTCCCTTTGCGACAAATACGGCGCCCTGCTGATATTCGACGAGGTTATAACAGGCTTCCGGCTGGCTTTAGGCGGCGCGCAGGAGCTTTATCATGTTACGCCGGACCTTACCACCATGGGCAAGATAATCGGCGGCGGCCTCCCTGTGGGCGCCTACGGCGGCAAACGGGAGATCATGGAACAGGTGGCCCCGGCGGGCCCCATATATCAGGCTGGCACCCTCTCGGGCAATCCGCTGGCCATGGCGGCCGGGATGGAGACGCTCAGGATTCTGGCCGAACCGGGCGTTTACGGGAAACTGGACGACCTCACCGGCACCCTATGCGACGGCTTGCAGGGTCTTGCGCAGGAGGCGGGCGTTCCGGCGGTGTTCAACCGCGCCGGGTCGCTGTTCTCCATGTTCCTTACGGATGCGCCGGAGGTTTACGACTATAAGAGCGCCAAAACCTGCGACACCGCCAGGTTCGCCAAATTCTTCCTGGCCATGCTGGAAAACGGGGTGTACATGGCCCCCAGCCAATTCGAGGCGGGTTTCATGTCCCTGGCCCACACCAAGGAAGACATCTGGAAAACCCTGGAAGCGGCTAAAAAAGCTGGGCGATTAGCAAATCGCCCCTACTGGATATCTCCCGGGGTTGGGCGACCCCGGCGAAGCGGATGAAGCAAGTTTGGCTATAAAGGGGTAGTGTCCCAGTTTGAAAGTACAGGGGAGATTCTTCACTTACGCTCAGAATGACAATATAAAAGCCGTTGATAACATTGTCATCCTGAACGAAGCGCCAGCGAAGTGAAGGATCTGTCTATTATTTGGGATTCAAACTGGGACACCACCTATAAAGGAGGTGGCGCTATGAACGCTTCCCCGTGGTCGCCTCATGACCGCTTCCCCGTAGTCGCCATATGAACGCTTCCCCGTGGTCGCCCGACCACGGTTTCCTGTGCTGGCAACCTGTTGACTTACCCAGGGCGATTTGCAAATCGCCCCTACTGGATATCTCCCGGCCACGGATTCCTTTTCCCCGCCTTGGCAAGGCGGGGTGGCGAAGGCGAAGCCTTTCGCCGGGGCGGTTCCTTAGGTTGCGGTACGGCGTCATAACGATCCGCATACCGCGTACATCGTTCGCTCCTAACACAGGGTGAAAACTCCAACAAATGCCCCATATTTTTCATCCTTTTCAAATCCTCCAAATCCCTCAAATTCTCCTTTTCCTCCACCTTCGGTTAAAACCCCGGGTCTTTCGAATTACCATGCCTCTCATGGCCGGTTACGGCTGGCGGACAGTTAAAAAAGGCTACCCGCAAAACAGGAACCTTATTTGGGCCATATTTTGGTTTGATGGTTTATAATGGCAAGTTTACACACGGGGCCGGATTGGGAAACAAAGGGCTTCAAATAGCCTAACACTATAAAAAGACATGAGTTACAACGTTAAGCTGGATGTTTTCGAGGGGCCGCTGGACCTCCTTTTGCACCTGATAAAGGAGAACCAGCTGGACATTTACGACATCCCCATAGCCACCATCACCGAGCGGTATCTCGAATATATAGAGATAATGAAATCGCTCAACCTGGAGGTGGCCGGGGAGTTCCTGGTTATGGCGGCCACCCTTACCTATATAAAATCCAAAATGCTTCTGCCAAAACCCGAAGTGGCCGAGGAAGAGGCGATGGAAGAGGGTGAAGACCCCCGCGAAGAGCTTATCCACAAACTGGTGGAATACAAAAAGTTCAAGGAAGCGGCCCTGAAACTCAGGGAAATGGAGCTGGACCAGACCCAGACCTTCACCCGGATACCTTCCAAGGCGGATATGCCCGACGAGGGGGAAATACTTCTGGAAGTTAGCGTTTTCGAGTTGCTGGGCGCATTCCAGAAGATACTTCAGCGGTTCGGCGCCGAATCCAAATACACCGTCACCCTGGAGGAGATGTCCGTAACCGACAAGATAAACGAGATGATGACCCGGCTGGACACCGAGGAGTTCATAACGTTCGACTCGCTCTTCGCCACCTCAAGGGTGAAAATGGAGATAATCGCCACTTTCCTGGCCCTGCTGGAGGTTATGCGGCTTAAGCTGGCCCGGGCCAGCCAAACCCGGGCGGGCGGGGAAATTGTCATCTATAAAGCTATTGAAGATGAAGGCCCCATCGGGGCGCAGGAGCCCGAACTGCCCTTGGGCGGCGCGGCGGAAAACGTGGAGCCGTCCAATCCCCCGGCGGCGCCGGGGCCGGCCGAAAGGCCCGTTGAAGAAAATAATCTTGGAGAGTGACCTTTGGATCAGCAACAGGTAAAGGCGATAATCGAGAACATCCTTTTCGTAGCGGACAGCCCCGTTACCGTGGAGCGGCTTGTGGAGCTTTTCGACCGGGAATTCACCCGGGAAGAAATGCTGGAGTTCCTTTCGTCCATGCGGGAGGATTTTGAAAACCGCCCCACAACGCTGGTGGAGGTGGCCGAGGGGTGGCGGTTGCAGACCCGGGCGGAATACGCCGGGTGGGTAACCCAGTTCTATAAAATGGAAAAGGGGCAAAAACTGGGCCGGGCCGCCTTGGAGGCGCTGGCCATAATCGCATACCGCCAGCCCATCACCCGGGCGGAGGTGGATGAGATCCGCGGGGTGGATTCTGGCGCGGCGCTCCGGGGCCTGATGGAAAAGAACCTCCTCCGCGCCATGGGCCGGAGAAAAGCCCCCGGCAAACCAATGATGTACGGCACCACCAAGCGGTTTTTGGAATATTTCGGTCTGGCCCGCCTGGCGGACCTGCCAACGCTGGACGAGTTCGCCGAGGAGCTGGAAGCCATGATGTCCCTTTCGCCGCAACAGTCGCTGGAGTTTGCGGACGATGAAGGGGAAGGCGGCGTTTCCGGCGAAGTTGAAACCGTCGAGGAGGGGGAAATTGAAACTCTCGAACCGGCCGGGGAGACAGCCGAAGAACCCTCCAATGATGAGGAATCCGTCGAGGTGGAAGAGGGGGGCGTGGAGGAAGACGGCCTTGCCGTAATAACCAAAGGTTTTGAGGCGGAAGAAGACCCCGAAGGGGAAAGCTTGCGTTCCCGTTATATTGAAGACACGGAAGAATCGGGACAGGATGACGCAAAAGAAGAGTGAGGACGGCAGTCCCGCTAAAGTACGCCTTCACAAGATAATCGCCGCCACGGGGCAATATTCCCTCCGCAAGGCCGAGGCGCTTATCGCGTCGGGAAAAGTTTCCGTAAACGGCGTTACGGTGCGGGTTAAAGGTGTTTCCGCCGACCCGGAAAACGACATCATCAAGGTGGAAGGCAAGGTTCTGGCCCAGGCCCCCCGCAAGATATACCTGGCCATGTACAAGCCCAAGGGGGTAGTCACCACCCGGTCGGATGAGGAGGGGCGGCGCACCGTTATGGATTATCTGCCGCCGGGATATATGAATGTGTATCCCGTGGGCAGACTTGATATTATGTCCGAGGGGCTTCTACTGCTCACCAACGACGGGGCTTTCGCCCAGGCCGTGCTTTCGCCGAAAAACCGGGTTGAGCGGGTTTATCTTGTCAAAACCCGCAACACGCCCGATGAAAAGGCGCTAAAGAAAATAAAAGGCGGCGTCACCATAGAAGGTGAGCGGCTGGCGGCAGACTCGGTGGAGGTTACCGAGGTTGTAGGCTCCAACTGCTGGCTGAGGATGGTGCTTACCGAGGGGCGCAACCGTCATATACGCCGTCTGCTGGAAACGCTGGGGCACCCGGTGCTGAAACTTAAAAGGGTGTCCATCGGGAACATAACCCTGGGAATGATAAAGCCGGGGGATATGGTCCATATACCCGTGGAGGCGGTGAATAAACTGATGAAATCCGCTGGCCACAAGGTAAAGGGGAAATGAAACCGTTTGAGACTGTGGACGCCGTAGCCCCAACCCGGATAGACCTGGCCGGGGGAACCCTGGATATATGGCCGTTGAACCTGTTTTTCGAAGGGGCGGTGACCATCAACATGGCCATATCCATAAAAACCACCGCCACCGTTACCCCGCGCGATGACGGCAAAATAGTGCTGGTCTCCGAAGACACCAACCACCGGGTGGATTTTGCCGACATAGATTCAATTAACCATCATCACCCGCTGGGCCTGCTGTCGCGTCTGCTGGAGCATTTCGCCCACGACGACCACACCGGAGCCCAGATTGTAACCCGATCGGAAGCCCCCGCCGGGGCCGGGCTGGCGGGTTCTTCGGCGCTGAACATAGCCCTGTGCGGCGCACTGGCCAAAGCCACCGGACGTAAAGTGACCAAAGAAAAACTCATCCAGGTGGCCAAAGACGTGGAGGCGGCCCTGCTTAGGACCCCCACAGGGTTACAGGATTACGCCGCGGCGGTGTATGGCTCGGTGAACGCCTTCCATTTTCCCGCCGGGGGGATGGTCCGCGAAAAGCTGGATAACGCCGGGCCGTGGCTGGCCCGCCATGTTCTGCTTTTCTACTCTGGCAAATCCCGCTCATCCGGCATAAACAACTGGGAAATGTTCAAACGGGTTGTGGAGAAAGACAACGCCGTGGTGAAAAAATTCGACAAAATAACAACCTGCGCCCTGCGCGCCCTTATCGCGCTCAGGGAAGACGATTACGCCGCTTTCGAAAAAGCCGTGGGCGACGAATGGAACGCCCGCCGTTCCCTGTTCCCGGAAATTTCCACCCCCGTTATAGACCGGGCCATAGCCTCAGCCATGAAAAACGGCGCCCGTTCCGCCCGCATTTGCGGCGCCGGGGGTGGCGGCTGTTTCTTTGTGACCGCCGAGCCTCACAGGCAACAGGAAGTTATACGGGCCGTCACGGCGGAGGGGGCCACCCACCTGCCCTTTGGCATTTCCAGGACCGGCCTTAAAGTTTATAATCAATCCAGATAGAAACCGGAGACTTCTCGTGAAAAGCGGCCCTATTGAGCTTATGCAGGGGGATATAACGGAGATGGCCACCGACGCCATTGTAAACCCCTCCAACACCAGCCTTGTACTCGGCGCGGGGGTGTCCGGCGCCATCGCGGCCAAGGGCGGCGACGCCATACAAATTGAGATGAGCAAGATCGGCCAATGCCCCGTTGGGGACGCCGTGGTCACCGGCGCCGGGAACCTTAAGGCCCGTTACGTTATCCACGCCGTGGGCCCCCGCATGGGAGAGGGAAATGAAGACAACAAGCTTCACATGGCCACGCTTGCGTCATTGAAAAGGGCCGAAGAGCTTAAAATACAGTCCATATCCTTCCCGGCCATATCCACCGGGGTGTTTGGCTTCCCTGTGGACCGGTGCGCGGCGATAATGTTATCCACGGCCCTGGATCATTTTGCGCGGGAGGAGAACCAGAGCCTGCGCCGCATCGTGTTTTGCCTGTTCACAAAAGGCGACCTGGACGTGTTTATAAACACATTGAAATGGCTCAAGCCGGACATGTAAATAAAGGAGGGAAAGGTGGGCTTTACCCGATCCGTTCCACGCTAAATAAGCCGGGTATTTGCTCCAGAAGGATTTTCCTGTTCCTGCCCTGCCAGTAAGCGAAGAAAGCCTCCCGCTCCTCTTCGTTGGCCTTGCCGGAAACCACCTTGGCGAAATGCTGGGCCCCGGCCATTTCTTCTCCGGTCAACGGGATTATCGAAGGATTGGCGCGAACCCGCACTTTGACTCCGGTGTCCAGCCGGGTGAATTCGGCCAGAATGCCCTGCCCCGCTTCATCTTTAAGGTTCTCGTCATAAAGGAACTTATGAGCCCTGGCAAACCTTCCTCCCAGCCCTTTGAATCCGGTTTCCACCGCCGCCCCTGTGATGAACTGGATAACCTGCCCTATGGGCCCCGTGGCGCCATCCTCACGGCCTCCGGCTATGCGGGCGGAAATTTCACCCCTCACTGGGGTTTCGTCGCCAAAAAGGGCGTTCAAAGCCAGCTTGGTCATCATGAAAGCCGAAGACACCGACGCGCAGGCATGGCCCGCCACTTTCACGCAATCGGTATAATGGTAATGGATGAGTTCCCCGGGATTTACAGCCCCCAAGGCTTCGGCCAGAGGATCGCGCATGGAGATAGGCTCCACATCAGAGAAAAACCCCTGTTTCCACTTGGTATGGGCCATGGCTTATGTCCCCTTTTTTACGGCGGCGGTCAGATCGTCTAAAAGTTTCGACAGGTTCACACCGTTGAGTTCCGCCGCGTTCTTGATGCTTTGCGCCCCGCCACAACAGGAGTCCACTTTGTAACGGTTAAACACTTTCATGGTTTCAGGATACCGGTTAACTACATCGTTGATGGTCATGTTCTCCGCTATCGCGTTCATTTTACAGCCTTTCAAGAATAGTTTAGCTTATTGCTCGGTTATTACATATTAATTTAGAACCTTTTGCCTGCATGGTATATGACATAAGTCAGCGACCGGCTTTGGGGCGCATGTTAATTTCCCTAAAGCCCTGGAGCAGGCAGGCCGATAATTAGTTATGAAAAAGGGAGACCGTGTCATGGCCAGCTATCGTGATCTTTCGGACTATAAGAGCCAGGAGGCTTACGAGAAGCTCATGGGGCTGTTCGAGAAGAAGAAAGTGGGCTTCCGGGGCAAAACGTTCGTAGCCTCCATCGCCGGCCAGGCTCTTGCGGACTTTGTATTCGTTAATGGAAGGGCTTCCCAAGTCTGACCGCCACAAGGCTTAAAGCCCATACCGCCAGGCATCCCAGGGCTGATATAATCCTGCGGCATGACTATTACATCCAAATCACCAGCCAAGATAAACCTTGTCCTTAAAATCGTAGGGAAAAGGCCCGATGGTTACCATGAAATCCTGTCGGTCTTTCAAAAGCTGGACTTGTGCGACACCTTGTCCTTCACACCCAGGGATGATGGCAGGCTGACGCTGGCTTGCGACAACCCTGTTGTGCCTCTGGATGGGGCGAACCTGATAATAAAGGCCGCCGAAGCGTTGAGAAAACATGCGGGCGTAAAGGCTGGAGTGGATATAACGCTGATAAAACGGATTCCCATAGCCGCCGGGCTGGGTGGGGGAAGCTCTAACGCCGCCATCACGTTGCGGACGTTGAACGGACTGTGGAGGCTGAACGTTCCTCAAAAAGAACTTACATCCATAGCCCTATCCATCGGGGCCGACACCCCATTTTTCATGGGCGACTGGACCTGCGCGCTGGTTGAAGGTATCGGCGAAAAAATCACACCGTTGAATCCGCGAACATCATTCCCTCTGCTCCTTGTGAAACCCTTATTCGGTATTTCCGCTAAAGAAGCGTATCAGGGTTCAAGGTTCGATTTTAAGGGTTACCCTGACGTACAAGGGTTGATTGACGATGTGGAGTCCGGCGAGCCTGCAAGGTTGGCGCGCCGTTTGGATAACGATTTACAGCCCTGGGCTGTCCAGACCCATCCGGAATTGGTCACGCTACTTGACCGGATGATGGACACCAAGCCAGGGCCATTAAAAACCATAATGAGCGGAAGCGGCTCCACTCTATTTGGGATATATGAATCATGGGAGAGTTTGGCGAAAGCCTGCGAAAACCTTAAAACCGCCGCCCCATTTGTTATGGCGGCGAATAGCCTTGTATAAACGACGGGGTTATTTAAAGTAAAACCCGCAGTTTTCTATGTCGTCCGGAGCCAGGGGATAACGGTGGCATATCACCGGTTTTTCCTCCGGTTTGTCATGTAGCGCACAGTGATTAGAGGCGGTAAGCTTGTCGCAGGGGATTTCCAACTCAAAACACAACCTGTCCGCTTCGGGGGCCACATCGGTAATCTTCACGCCACGGAACCCGTAGTATTTCCGGGCCTCTTCCAGTGAACCGTGCTGGGAAAGCACGTTGCTCAACACACCCGTGATTCTCATCAAACTGCAACAGGAGCCGCATTGGACGCACTGGCCGTATCGTTTCATGGTCATTAGGCCAAAAGGCCCGTCAATTGTTCGAACCGGTCTATCATTGCGTCAGGTTTGGCTTCGATAAGCTCCTCCACGCTTCTGAATCCATATGTGACCCCCACGGTGAACGACCCGGCGTTCTTGCCGGTCATCACATCCACCGAGGAGTCCCCCACCATCAAGACGCGGGAGGGACTGACTCCGTAGCGGCTGGATATTCTCAGTATGGAGGCGGGATCCGGTTTTTTGACCGGTAACGTGTCGCCTCCGTAAACCTCGCCGTTGAAATATGAGTCCAGGCCCAGTTTGGCCACGATTTTTTCGGTGAATTGGTGGGGTTTGTTGGTGACCAGCCCCATTTTGTACCGGCTCTTTAAAAGGTTCAGGGTTTTTTCGACGCCGGGGAAAAACATGGTTTGATCCAGCAGGTGTTCATAATACCTGGCCCGGAAAACTTTAAGCACTTCCGTTTCCCGCTCCGGGTGGCCAGCCTGGTTCACAGCGCGATTGATGAGTGGGGCTATTCCGTTGCCCACAAACTGCTCTATAAGGTTCATGGGCAAAGGTTCATAACCAAACTGGCCGAAGGTCCAGTTTAATGAGTCGGCTATGTCCTGCTTGGAATCTATAAGTGTGCCGTCCAGATCGAAAACCAGGACATCCACATCAAACTTCTGCGCTTCCACGTTCAATAAAACCGGGGTGGTTCTTAAATAGCCAGTTTCCAGGTTAAGAGCACCTTGTTCTGCGGGTCAAACTCGGTTCCGTCGCTTCTTTTCCGAGAATCGGCGGAAGAGGTGTCTAACTGCGCCTCAAAACCCACTTTCAAGTTGGCGGTGGGGCGGATGTCCAGCCTCCATTGAGCCAGGCTGACAGGATTCCCTTTTATGGTGGATTCCGCGCCGTCCACAGTTACGGTGTAATCTTCCATCTTGGAGTAACCGTAGGCCAGCCCCGTCTCCATCCAGGAGTTGACCAGCCACACAATCCCTATGGAAGCGCCAAGCCTGTTCTGGGAGCTTTGGGAATATGTATGGCTCACGCCATCGGTTCCCAACGCGGTGCGCTGGCCCAAGGTGAACGAGGACCTGTCCACCGTTACGTCCACCTCGAAATATGGGTGTTTGTACGAGGCGGAGACAATCATCTCCTGTGTGGTTTCATCGGGTGTCTGCCCGCTGGCGGGAAAACTTATGGTTTCTCCAGACGAAAGCGGGGTTGAAACATCGGTCAGGCCGGTTTTGTTGGTCCAAAACCGCAAAGAGGTGGAGAACTTGTCCACATCCACCCGGCCCATGAAGGTGTAAGCATGCTCCTGGTCGTCATCCCCGGCGCCCACAAGCTGGGCTCCGGTGAACATGCCCACTTCGTATGTAAATGGGCCATATGAAGGACGGCCGTAGATCCTGACGCCAGTGTCGTTATGGGCGGCGCCAAATCCTTCCTCGGTGGAGGAAGTGAGGTAAGGATGCCCGTGGAACGCCACCAACGGCGCGGCGAACCACTCGCGCCCGGGCGAAACCACGTCGTAATCCATCACCCGCATGGCGCCCAAGTCCATACTTACATAACCTGGGCCGAACCAGTTTACGAAACGAATGTTGGCTTGGGCCACTTCTTCCTTACCCCAGGGCAGTGAGAGCCAGTAACCGATATTGGGGGCCACGGTGCCACCCAAATCCGCCGTAACGGAGTTCCCGTTAACACAACAGAAGAACTTGTTGTTCTTGTCCTCGAACTCTCCTTTGGCCGCCTGAATAATGGTTACGCCGCCATCGAGAATAATGGAAATGGGCGGGCTGGCCTTGCCAATGTCCAAAAACAGGTTTTCCGCCGGATTCAGCTTGGCGGTGGAGCCGCCGTCTTCCGATGCGGGAAGCTGGAAGCCGTTAAGTTTGAATTTGGAGCCGAAATCGTTAAGCCTTGGGAAAGAGCCGTGACAGGCCGAGCAGGCAATCTCGTATTTCTTTGAAAAAGCGGGAATGGCCTGAGCCGTACGGGTTGAAGCCAGGGTTCCCAAGAAAACCAGCAGAGCGGCGACAACCAGGCAAATTCTGTTATTCATGCTAAAAAATCCTTATCGCGGTTGCGAGACATGGTTAAAATACCACGTTTAGTTTAGGGCCGATTCGGCGCAATAGGGAAAACTAGCATGGCGCGCGAAGGCTCGTCAAGGAATTCCACGCCGCGTGGAAAACGCCTTTTATAAAAATTTGGCGCCGGTAGTTGATATGTTACTTAACTGGGGTTTTATGGTGAACGACGATAGACAAGAACTTTTAGCCGCAATCAGGACGAAGGCTTACCGCAAGGGGGATTTCACCCTGTCTTCGGGCTTAAAATCCGATTACTACATAGACATGAAGGAAGTCACCCTGGATCCGGAGGGTTCGTTATTGGTGGGGCGGGTGATTTTTGAGACCGTGCGCGGGTGGGGCGCCAACGCCGTTGGTGGGATGGAGCTGGGCTCCGTACCCATATCCACCGCTGTAAGCCTTGTTTCCGCCATGGAAGGGGCGCCGCTTTTTAACATCATCGTGCGCAAAGAGCCCAAAGGCCATGGCACCGGCAGAAAAATAGAGGGGAAGATAGCCGCGGGAACAAACGTGGTTGTGGTGGAGGACGTGGTGTCCACCGGCGGGTCATCGCTGAAAGCCATAGACGTGATACTGGAAGCCGGCGCCCGAATTGCGGGGGTTGTTTCCATTGTGGACCGGAATATGGGAGGCGTGGAAGCGTTCAAGGCCAAAGGAGTGCGTTACGAGCCGTTGTTCACCATAAATGAGGTGAAAGGTTGAGCTGGGCGGGCCGAGAGATGGTGTTACCGTCATTTTGAAAACAAGTCCGCGGTTTGCGGGTTTGGGTGGAATATGGGGCGGAACAATTTCTTCCTTCGGCCGGTTTCTTTAGATATAATCGTCCATTCAAGCGACGCCCTCGTAGCTCAGCTGGATAGAGCGCCGGATTCCTAATCCGTAGGCCGTGAGTTCGAATCTCGCCGAGGGCACCATTTTTCAATAAGTTAAACAATCTGTCAAATCTTTAAATCCCTCTGGTCGTCATATGGTCGTCAGCAAAAACGGGGAAATATATTTAGGGGCGGTTCTTTGTCTGGGGTGATTGAGCGGAAAGGAAATCGTATTTTGCTTGTCTAGATTGGCAGAATTGAAAGAAGGGTGATCCTGCTTGCTATTATCCTTATTATTACCCCCTTTTAGGGGTATTACCCTTTTTCTTCCACGATGCCCCAGGCCCACGGCCAAGGCACTCCACTTTCTTGGCTTTCTGGAGGTCTCGAAGCACTCGTCGAACCATATCCCGGCTTACTCCGGGGCAGGCCCGCTCCAGATCGGACAACGTAAATTCACCCGTAAAGGAATTAATCGCTGATTCGATAAGTTCCGTCTTTGCCCCGCGAGGACTCTTGACCTGGCCTACCCTCTCTTCCAACTCTCGATATGCCGTCTTGAGCGTGAAAAGGACATAATTAATATAAGGCCACGGGTCGTGTTTGCCCTCATGCCAGCCTTGGGAGCTTTGCTCTAGAGTTTCATAGTAGCGGTCTTTGCTCTGCTCGATGATGCGTTCAATGCTGATGTAACGCCCCGCCTCATACCCAAGGCGGTATAACTGGAACAGAAGCAATAATCGGGATACGCGGCCATTCCCATCCCGAAAAGGATGGATGCACAAAAAGTCCAGATTGAACGCCGCCAGCAGTATGAGAGGTGGCGCTGAACGTTCATCCATACTTTGCCGCCACAGCGTTACCAATTCGGCCATATAAGCCGGGGTTTTAGCCGCCGGAACGGTTTTGAACCGGACACGATCCCGGCCATTGGGCATTTTCTCGATTATGTCCACATTCTTTTCTTTATATTTCCCAGCGTCCCATATTTCACCCCGCGTGAGCTTGTGCAGATTGAGGATGCTATCTTCCGATACCGGCATTTTGGCGCCTTGCTCATGAATAATCTTAAGCGCGTTCCGATAGCCTCTTATTTCTTCCTCGTTCCTATCTCGCAGATGAGACTTGCCAAGAATGACCGGGCGAACACGCTCGTCATCCATCGTCACCCCTTCAATTCGATTGGATGAAACGGCGCTCTCAATCAAGGCATGTTCCCGCAAAACGTTAAGCCTTTGCGGTGATTGCTTTGTGAAAAGCTCCTGCTTACCCAGAGCTTCACCCAAATCAGCCAGAAGCCACGAGGTTCCAACTGGTATGGAGTCCAGCTTGGAGGCGAAACGTTTAATCGTCATCATAAAATCATTTTTCTGGCTTACGCTTTTGAACCTGATGGTTTATTTGTTGAAGAGGCGTCTATCAAAATAATATCTGAGGATTTCTGCAATCCGAGTTCTTTCAATATTCCATTGACCTTAATCAGTTCCTCTTCCGAGAAAAATAGAATCACGCTCAATGAGTGTTTTGCATCGCTTGCCCTTTCATATATAGCTAATTGCTTTTCCAAGTTGCGTTTTAGGTGTGTATTTTTCGCCAATTTAAATTCAACTAAAGACTTATCCTTACTGCCTCTAGACACTTTGAAATCAACAGGCCCTCGCCCATCGTTTACCTCTCTGCTGATATCCGACGGTGTTGCATACCATGTAAGACGAAATAATATTTGCAGATCGCTTTCACGCCGGATTGGTTCACCGTTGACAAAGAATAATTTGTGCCCTCCTTTATTTTCAATTATATCCTTAAGAAAAAGAACTCTCCTTTTCGCTTCTTCATATGTATTTTCCCCAATTGGATAAAACTGATTTGAATTTTCGAGGGTAGAAACAAATTCGCGAAGTTGCTTGAAAAATACGTTTTCTATTTCCTTTACCCTTTGCTCACTTAATGATATCGCTTGCCCACCGTTTTCCTCTTTGTAGCGTATGAAGTAATCAACAATCTGAGGATACTTGGCTACAACCTTGCTACGTGCTTCACGAATATCCGCTTCCTTGGGTTTTTCTGGAAGAACGCTATGAAGATAATGACTTAGCTGTGCTCTTAGTTGATCATTTGGAATGGCCTGAACGATATCGTCGAAATCATGTATTAAATCTGCTTTATTTATCCATGTATCTTCTTTTGTCAAAATATCCTTTGGAGTCAGAATGATGTAATCACCCTCTTGATAAGGTAGCTCAAAATGCCCGCTCTCCCATGATCTTGTCTGATAGTTAAACCTTACCTTGCTGACAGCGACAACTTTTCTTTGATTGCTCTTTAAATACCTTTTACCAAATTCCTGTGTATATTGAAGTAGATATTGCTTAATGAGATTTGCTGTAAAGTCACTGATTTTGTCCTTCCCCACTCCCTCTTTTATCAGGCATAGCTTTTCAAGGTGGCTTCCTCTTGTGATTCTTTCTCCACCAAAATCTTTGAACAACTCATGCAAGTTATTAAATAGCGCGTTGGCAAAATCGGAGCCAAGTCCTGCGCCACTATTCCCCACCCGGCTGAATCCCAACCAATTTTGTTTGACCTCAGGGAATTCATACCAACTCCTGAGAAGGCCATTATCTATTCTTCCAGAAGTAGCTTGATCCCTTAAAAAGGCAATGTAGTGTATTATCTCGGAATGAAGAAGCTTATATTCTTCTTTAGTACTATTGAAAAGTAGGAAAGGATCAATAAAGAGAGGCAGGTCATTAATTAAGGAAATATTAAACGCTCCATACTTCTCGATATCCTCAGGATCAATTTCAAAAAAATCTGAAAAATGTATCTTCATGATCTCACATATTTCTCTATCTTTTTGTCAACACAACAACAGATTCATGCTTGAAGGCAGTCCATACAGCTTCGCCACAATTCCGCCTATCTCCCGTTCCCATGCTTCGCAGTTTTCGCCTTTGGCGTCGAGGCGTTTTAGGACGGATTTACGATTAGCCGCGAATCCAGCCATTTTACAAACCGAAAGTTATCTTCAATGCTTTGTCCACCGAGCTCGTATCCGGCAATGCGCCAAGCGCCTTGTCTATCTCAACCAGCCTGACAGTGGCCACATTGTCCGTCATGATCACGGAATCGGTGAGCAATCCCGCCTGTTTTCCTGAATCGGAATCCTTGTTGATCCTCACACGGGAGGGATGGCCTTCGCGGGCAAGGTTACTTGTTATCATGGCTATAATGACTTGATCCAGCCCTGTATTTGGCGTATCGGCTTGAACCACCAAGGCAGGACGACGCTTTGCGGTTACAAGGTCGGATTTGGGAAAAAGGGCTAATACAACCGTTCCCTTTTTATACTTTGTCATAAATATCCATCCCCTCGGCGTTCCAGTCGGCTTCAAACGTTTTAAGCCTGTATTTTAAATCAGCCGCCTCGGTTATTGATATTCCTCGAGCCTGCAAATCAACCGATACAGATTCACCCGAATTCAGGAAAGTCACAATTATTTCGCCTTCCTTCAATTTCGGCTCCTCATAAAGCTCAATTTTGCCATCCCTGTAATGTCCCCTTATCGCCTGCAACATGATTTAAACCCCGTTGAGTTGATGTTGTAATTATAACCCAATAGCCCTGCTAAGATTTTGTCCGTATCGCTTATATGGCCAGTCTATTACCCTCTTTATTACCCCCTTTTAGGGGTATTACCCTTTTTCTTCCACGATGCGCCCGGATGAGGCAAATCCCGATATCAAAGCCAATCCTTCAATCCACGTTTTAAGTTCCTTTCCGGCTAATTTGCTATCCAGCAATTCCTTCTCAGAATGGGCAACATAGGTGTTTCGAAAATCATTTACAGCTTTGACAGCATCCAAAACTTCACGACTGCCACTGACCTTGAATTTCTTCTTTATGGATTCAAAAGCACCGCCGATCTTACGGCTATCGTTAAGAGCATATTCCATGCAATTGTTCAGCAGGCCAATGGGAGACAGCCCATTTCGATAAATAAGCGTCTTTTTTAAGTTCCTTGCAATGTTCTTAAAGTTGTTCTCGTCTGCTCTACCCATATCGCCATAGAAGGGATCGAACCAATCAGCCTGCTTAGGGCCACTGGTTGGCATTTCAGACTCCAGCATCTTGATTATTACGCCCCTCGCCGCGTCATCTATTGAACCCAGCAATGGTTGAAATACGGGAGAAAGATTCACACCTTCCTTGTTCTTGAGGAAGGCAAATAGTTCTAGAGCCTCGCTGGCCGCCTTCTTATATCTGGACGGCATATTTTCAATTATAGAGATATCAACGATGCCATTTGTGGTTGGAATTTGCTCTTCTGGCTTATTCTCAAATAAAGGCAGTTGGGGAACAACCTTTTCGTCTAAAAGCTCTTTTAGCGAAGGCGCACAGGTTCTTGCCAGCTCACTGACCGTCTTACAAGAAGCGCCACTAAAAACGCCTTGTGGGACATAAACATATTCCCACTTTGCGTCCTTTGATGAGGCAGATTTACACCATTCAACAGCCGCCCTTGCTTTAAGTGGAACATCTCTATCTTCCCGGCCTTTTGTTTCGATGAGATAGTAATTACCATCCTTCGCTCTAACAAAGAAATCTGGAGTATAGAAGGCTAGCCGGAAACCATCCGAAAGATAATCTATCCTCAAACATTGCGGCCCGGCATTTTTCGCAAATGCGGCTACATCCCCTCCGATATGCGCCCTATCAATAAACTGGGCCATTGCAACTTCCAGTTCCCGATTGCACGGAACAAGGTTAAACAGCGTTCCCGTTGCTTTTACTGCTGGCCGTCTCTCACTATGCGTTACTTGATAAGGCTTCCAATCCGCCAATGAATAATATTCCGACTTTTTATCTCTAGCTTCTGTCTTAATAATCCTTTCCCGTATAAGGGGAATGAATACGGCCCTTAAATGTTCCTGAACATCCGAGTCCCCAAGGCGATGTACCAGATTTTGGTCAAAAATGGTTGCCTTAACTTCAAAGAGGATTTCTTCAAAGAATGTTTGTACTAACGGGGCTAGAGTGGAATGTGTTCCTCGTAACCGGCAAATATGCTCCAGCATATGGACATAATAGGATATTGCGCCGGGGCCGCTTTCCAAAAGCTGAATATTCACTTTCATTCTTTCCACAACTTCATTAGTGAAAAGCGCCCTGCCCTCATACTCAATCTCGGTCTTACCCTTGCGCCCCAATGGAAGTTTGGATAATCCCGCAAACTTCTTTTTAATGTCTTCGATAGAAAGATTCTCAATCTTGGGAACGGGTCTATGGGCGGCGGCAAGAACTGGAATCTTGATGTCCAACGCTTTTAAATCTTTATTGCCCGCGTCCGGGAAAATGGAAATTGTAGTTTGCGGCACGTCATCAACATCCACTACATCCACCAAAACACCTTCTTGAGCCAATTCCTGCTGATACAGGCTAGCGAAGGCGGGATGTTCCACAATCGTCACAAGTTCTTCTGCCTGCCCTGGTGGGGTCATTCGCCGCAAACCGCGCCCAAGCGTTTGTTCTGGCAAAATATTTGCCTTTGAACTATAAGGGCGCAATGGAATTATTGTTGTTACGTTTCTCACGTCCCAACCTTCTCGAAGCATAAGGACTGAAACAATGCACTTATAAGGGCTGGTATTTGAATCCAGCTCCCGGCTCAATTTGCGGAGTTCTTTCAAATCCTCATCGCTGATTTCCTTTTCACTCTCCTCAAACACTTGATGCTTTGTGGCCCCCTTGCCAACGTTCTTGATCTTTCCTTTGAGATTGGTATGCAGGTTTATTGCGAGACCGTTCAAATCTTTGAAAATAACATCACTGTTCAAGCGTTGGGCGATTTCATCAGCGGCTTTCGTATCATCACACATCACGAACATCAGTGGTTTCTTGCCACTAGGTTGCCACTCCTCACAGCTTTTAAGCCACCGTTCATAACCAATTCGCAAATGATGCTCGAATTTATAAGCCGCGCTGTCATTGGCGACTTCTTTTAATTCTCCTCCTCTGCCGATAACAGGGGTTTTTACAATCCCACCGTCAACCGCTTCGCCCAGCGGCGCATCGCAAACGACATGCTTAAAAATATTCCCCTTGTTATCTTTTGGCGTTGCGCTGAAATCAAGTTGGGAGACTATTCCTCCGCCCGTCTTTTTCCTAACTGTCTCATGTATGTATTTAATTGCTTCATTCCAAGCCGAATCTGGATCCCATACATGGTGAGCTTCGTCATTTAGCACCATCACATTACGATGGCTGGTTATCCTGTCACGCAACAAGGCTCCGGTATCCAGCGCCTTTGCCTTCGAGACGTGAGGTCCGGCCCATGAATACATTTCATCTTCCTGCTTTTTCTTTCGCTTTTCCAAGTCGTAAAGGCGGTGAATATTGGTGAGATAAAGCGTCCCTCCTGTTACGGATTGCCCCGCCTCATCCTGTAAAACGGTTGAAAGGTTCCAGTCTCCCTTCCATTCGACAGGGATAAGTGGATCTTCATCAAATATTTTCCCGTTGCCAAAGTCTTCCTTCAGCCGCTCAAAAACAGTGATGTTCGGGGCTATCACAACAAAATGCTTCGCCATTGGTGAATCAGATTCACGCAAGGCATGAAAATAACTCCATACGATAGCAAGGCTCATTACTTTCGTTTTGCCCGAACCTGTGGCTAGTTTGAAGGCATATCGGCTCCATGCGTCTTCTTCTTCGGTAATACCTAATGCGGCAATTTCCCTGTTCTCGCCGCCAAATTCGTCATAAAGCTGGGAAAGATATTCAAGTTTCCTGACTTCCTTGAGATAGATCAGCGTTTCAATCGCCTCACGCTGACAGAAGTAATAACGAAACTCAAATTCCTCCCCAGCGGGAGTGGAGCGGATATGGCTTCTGCCAAACCAGTGGTTCAAAAGATGCCGGGTGGTATCGCTTGCGCCAAAATATCCATTTTCCCGCCACTCCTTGATCATCGCTCTAAGGTTATGAGCGATAACAATGGATGATGGCCTCCGTCCTTTGGCTATTTCCGCCGGGGCGTCCTTATCTTTAGACCGCACCCTATGAGCATTCGGCTCTTCCCATGATTTATAAAGCGGAGCCAGCGCCGACTTGTTGATTATTATTTCGCTCATCTATACTCCCGGCTTTCTGTAATCGTTGGGATCAAGGCACGATGTATAAAGGGCGGAATCAATACGTATCCAATCTGTCCCGTTAATTCCTCTTTTATTTTTGGAAACAGAACTATCTGGAAACGCGGAAGCGATTTTTATCCACTTGTCGGAAATGAACGCCTGTTCTTTTATTTCCTGAACGGCTTCCGTCAAATCCTGATCCTGGCTGAATACAACTCCCACGTCATAATTGCCATGCCTGGCAAGCCGCACCATATCAAGGGCGATCCGTATATCAATTCCTTTTTCCTTGCCGTTCCTGATCGGCCTTGAAAAAGTAAAAATCCTTCGCTTGCCCATGCTGGCAAGTTTTGCCATCCAGAAATGATGCCAATGGGCATTATCCTGTTCATCGGGAATGCCTGTATAGAAACGAACCTGATGCAGTTGCCATCCTTTCATCTCGCAAATCTTCTTTGCGAGCTTCAAAGGATCGAAGTCTGGATAAGAACGGTTGAATGCTTCTCTGGCGGAGTGATAAAGGTTTTGCCCATCGAAGAATACGATTGCCCGTTTAACTGTAGGTTCAGTTACCATAGGGGCCCCAAAAAATAACCCCGTCCGAGGTTATCCAGCCTTTCAGCCTTCAAACAAGTCGAACGGGGAGCAATTGCGCTTTTTATGGGATATTGATCCTCTTCCCTGCGTTTATTATATGAGAATGCGCTTTCCCATTCAATAATTGTTAGCATAATATCAATAACCATTGCATTTTCATATAGTTATTTCCACCGTAACGCTGGTGTCACACCCAAAAGTATCCACCACTTTCACGCAGGCGGTGTATTTGCCTTTCGTTTCGTATTTATGGGTAGCGTCGCTCACGGTCTTAAGGCTCCGGTCTTTTCGTGTGCGGTAATCCTGCCAATGGTGGTTGAACGGCTTGCCCGGCTCCCATGCAAAATCCACCGCCCAGAAATCTATAAAATCTATTCCGCTTTTTATAGCCCGTTCTTTCAGGGCTTCCAGTTCCTTGCTGGGCACTTCCTGCAAAGAGGGCATGAACTTGGTGATCTTGATGTCCACAGTTCTTTCTTTGCCATCGCCTTTATAAACTGGTTCGGCTTCCAGCACGGCCATTTCAAGGAATGGTGGCGGCTCCTTTCGGTTCTTCTCCATTATCTCGCGCGGGATGGGGATTAGTTTAAGCTTTACGCCAAACTCCTTTTCCAGCGCGGCGGTGGCAAGCCGCAAGTCCATTTCAAATTCCCATGCCAGGCAATAGCACTCTTTCCCGCCAGCCTGTTGAACGGCCTTGGCAACTTCCTTGGCCTCTTCACGGGTAAAGATACTGTCTATCCCGTCAACGTGGCAAAAATCGCCAGACTTTTTTCCATGAATAAGAGGTGATGGTGTCTTGGTCAATACTTCGGCTTTGAAGAATTCAAGCACCACCCGCCGATGCTCTTCATCCGCCCCGTTGAGCCGCTCTTTTTGCCACCATTGACGTTCGTACCGTCCAAGGTTGTAAACGTCGAAGGCTCGATAAGGTTTATCGCTCACATGAGCGTCCCGCTGTATTTCTATCATCCTCTTGCGGGAAGTGTGGATGGCAAACCGCCCCAAGTCGCTCATTATCCAGCGCCGCCCCAGCTTCTCTGCGACTGCGCCAGTTGTCCCTGATCCACAGAAGAAATCAGCAACAAGATCGCCTTCGTTGGAGGATACCTGAATTATCCTCTCAATCAATTCTTCTGGTTTTTGAGTGCTATATCCCAATCTTTCATCAGCCGCCTTATTAATAATTCCAATCGTCCACCAATCACGTGGGGGAACCCCTTCTCTGTCGTGCAAGTAATCTCTAAAGGTTAAACCTGGGTATTTCGCTTCATGCTCCGGTGTAAGTCCATCTGCGGCCTGCACTGGACTATCTTTTCTGTTCTTACCACGAATTTGGTACCATCCCGTTTCATCTTGATACTTAAATTTCTTTCTAGTTATCTCAGAATATTCTTCAGCTGCAAACTTCCAATTGAATGGCCTTAGCTTAGAATCTGTTCTTGAGTAAAAAAGAATTACGTCATGCTTTGGATTGTATTTATCCAGAACTCTTTCTCTCTCTTTATAGCACCACATAATTTGGTTCTGAAAATTATCCTTAGTGAACAACTCATCCATTATGAGGCGAATAAAACTTGCTACTCTATAATCTATATGGATGTAAATACTGCCTTTCTCGCTTAGTAGAGCCTTCATTAGAGAAAGTCGCTCATACATCATATGTAGGTAAGAATCCGTTCCTTTCCCCCACATATCACGATAGGCAACCATTTCAAGGGTTGACTGGTCTTTCTCGATGGTTTCTTTTTCATCGCCGATGGGAATATCCATCGTGAAATCAGCGCCAACATCGAATGGAGGGTCAATATAGATAAGGTCAATCTTTCCCTTGAATTCTTTCAGGAGGGAAGCCATTACCAGCTTGTTATCACCCCAAATAAGCCGGTTTCTAAAATCATCGGTATGCGCTTTCTTGGCGTTGAAAAGCTCCCCTTGGGATTCCAGCCTGCTCCTGGGCTCATCAATGGTCTCTATCCTCTGCATAGGCATGGCGGAGCCGGAAATATCCACCTCCCGCTTGTTTCCGTACTCGTCATACTTCCCTTCCCACACAAGTTCCGTCTTCATTGTGGAAAGCGGGTGCGGATTCCCCGGCCCATACTTCGGTTGTTCAGTCATTCCCAAATCCCCCAACGCTTTCCGTTTTAACGCTTCTCTTTTTCATAATATTTATCAATTGCAGTCTCTATTAAATCCCAGCCAAACGCCCATGCAATTTTCTTGGCGGCATTATAGATAAGAGGCATTTTAATATCGTGTAACACCCCCGCCTGAACTATATCGGAAAAATAAACAGATTGATCCAGTGAGGTGGAAATAGGCCCTGAAGACCAGCATCCATCATCCGGATATTTCCCAAGGTATGCGATTCTCCCATGATCAAATAAGTTTTCCAAGTTTACGCGAAATTCCAATAATCCTTGGAATCCAATTTCCTTGTAAAAGAGCGCTGCCGAGTCAATATATTCATCAAGACGGCAGAGCACCTCGCTTGTTCGAATAACGGAATATTCCTTACCCTCGATTCTCTTTGTACCATGCAAAAGAGACTGCCTATAAAAATACAATCCGAAAATATTCAGTTCAGTGTGCCAAAAACCGTCTCTATCTTTAAATACCAAGGTGTTTATGCTTCCATCATTTACTATTAATCCCATCGAACGCCCAGGCAATGGAAATCCGCCATCACTACTTCCATAATAATCACGGATTCGAATCTTTGAATAAAGCTTATCAATTGCAGGCGGATTAAGGAATGGCTCTTGTGGAAAAACAGGACACATTGAAAGCGTAAACAACGCCAGCGGAGCGGATAACCGTCCGTACATTGCTTTTAAACGTTTGGCGCTTTCGTCATTTTCTACTTTTTTGTCAGAATATGACTTTTCAACCCTACGCTCTGCCTGTTGATAGAGAAATATTTTTAATTCTTCGCTTTTCTTCCGATGTTCCTTTAACCAATCTATTCTATCCAGAGTCGCCAAGTCTTCAAGTTCCTTCGCTTCATTTCTATTTCCAGTCCGGATGTAAACTTTAGTATTCCGATTTATGGCATGGGGTGTTTGCTGGCTTTGTGGAATTCGAATAACAACCACGGCCTTTTGAGCCTCACCGTCAGGACACACCTTTATTTCAGGGATAATGGGTGGAGTAATGTTGGAAAGGATGATACTGATTACTTTTTCCTCCAGCCCGCGTTCTAACTCAATGCCTTTTATTGGCTGTACCGGCTTATTATTCTTGTCTTCTTCAATCCCAACCAGTATGATTCCACCGAAGGTGTTCGCCATGGCGGCAATAGTCTTTTCAAGATTTTTTGGAAAGCTCTCTTTGTAATCAAGATAAGCGTTTTCCGCGACACCACGGGAACAAAAGGATTCGACATCATTCCAAGTCAAATCCTCAATCGTCTTAGAATAGATCATAAAGAGCTATCAGCCTACTTCTCCTTGCTAACGCCTTTGAATGGCTTGTCATCAGCCTTTTGATCCATGAACCGCCCGCTTTCCGTATCCCGTTTCGTCCACTTTTCGTTATGTGGATTGAACACCTGCGAACGGCCAGTTACAGCCCCAATTCTTGCGTTATCACCGTACGGCTTATTCTTTGCCATCGGACTTCCTTCTGTTATAATTTATTTCCAACTTCATAAATCAATAATATAGCCATCCATAGCGTCTGTCAATATATTGGAATAGCGATATTTCATATTATTTGCTCTTATTTTTCATCAAGGATCCATTTTGGCACTAAAGTGCGGTATTACTATGCCCGCACTCGGAGGAGGCGGCGCCGGGCGCATGGCTAGGGCGGCCATGCGGCTCGCCCATCGCCATTGCGTCGTGGCCGCTGTCTCCCACAGAACTTTCTGACAATAGAGGCTGAAACAAAATCTCCGTTCTAATTGCCCACTCTGGAATTTGCGCCGGTTCATTCTTGAAAATTTCCCGTAGAGCCATTTTCTTCTCTTGCCTATCTTCACAAGAAGCGCTGATATCTATCCCATGTTTTAGCATTTCACGCCTGTATCTGTAGAAAGTGCTTTTGCCGAACATAGAACGCAAGTCTTCCCCACGTTGCCAAGATTTGTAGGCAAGCTGAAGCCTCGGCAATAATCCATCAATCTGCTTGGTTGTAAGCAGAAATTGATCCGCCATATCCAGCGTCGCAAGATGCTCAAGAAGTTGTTGTTTCGGTGTTTCAAGCTTCCAGATGAACGCCATGTTTATGTTCAGTTTTTCCAGCTGGGGTCTTCTTAGAACCAGTTCGGCTCTGAGTTTGTTGTCCGCGAATTCAAGCAACATATTTCTGAACGGGAGAGATGCCGGCAAGGGATTATCTCGTCGGTTGACTTCTTCTCCCTTGCTGTAAAACTTTAATGACCAGCGTCGTGAGTTCTTGCCGAAATATAGCGTTCCGCCAGTCATAATCGGCTTACCGTGGCGGCTTTTCGATTGAAACTGAGCCGCGTTCAGCCATGCCAGCACATCGGCGTGAGTTGGAAATTCCCACATTTCCGTGCAATCAACGCGATAAATATGATACATGCCCCTTTTCCAGGAATCTGTTTCTTGCTCGTCTGGCTGTAATTCCAGAATTGCGACAAGCCTTTCAAGTACGGCGTAAATAAGGCCACTTAGGTCACTTGAACCGAAGATATTGTGACCTTGAAGCCATTTCGCGGGATTGCCATCAATACGAAGCGCGGGGCCTATATAACCGGAACCTTTGCTTATGGGATGGTAACTAACGCGCATGTTGGCGTCATGGGAGCCGACAACGGATATGGGAACGTGCTTGGCCCATTCATATTCACCATCAGGCCGGATGCGGCATATCAAGCCATCGTTCAGCTTATCCGGGTCAGCGCTGAAACATGGAACCACCGCCGTCACCCAATCAATCATGGGTTGGCTCTGGCTAAATGGTTACGGCTTTGGTAATTCTGGAGGCCAGGTACGCCTCCAAATCATCAAGGCGATATCGAACCGCCCGCTCCCCTACCCTGATAAACGGGATAGTCGCCCCTTTCCAACGATCCCGTTCCAAGAACTGGCGTGACATGCCGATAAAATCGGCGGCTTCCTGGGTAGTAAGAAGACTTTTCATAAACCCTCCTAAGTTGGATACTTTCAGAGGGATTTTGAAAGAATTAGTCGAGCAAGAAAATTCCTATACTGCGTAAAAAACGGTTTTCCAGCGAAAACGGGAGTTTATTCCTTAGGTCTTCGACCAGGATTCCGGTTTGGACAAAGATCGTTTACCCAGTTTCGAAGAGTTTTGGGGCCATATATTTTGCCTTCGCAAGCAATGCCGTTAATCTCGTCACTATGAATCATGTCTTCAATTTTTATTTTTAGATTTTGCTTCCAGAGCAACTGTGCAATTGCCCTGGAACGCTCGCGGTGTCGTTGGTTATTCCGAAGTGGCTTATCCGATAAAGAAGAAATTCCTCTTACTTCAGGAAATAGAAAAGCAGGTTTAACATTAATTTTTTCAGCCAGCGCAATGAGATCATATTTAGGAATATACATGTATTCCAATTTTGAGCGCCCGCCTTCATCATCAATTTTTTCTACAGATTCAGTATACCACTGAAGAAAACCCATCCTAATCCCTCTTTCAATTAAACTTTCATTCATCCGAATTTCTGGCGGGATCACTAATGGATCGTATTCTATACTTTCATGTGGAGGTATATAACCCGCCCAATACCAAGGTATTTCTTCAAATATAAAAGCATTAGTATAATCACAATATGCATAATCAACTATTGGTGTTTTTTCCAATTTGTGTTTTTTCATACGCTATTTTCTAGTTCCCTTCTTGAATTCGATGACGTTGCCGATTCCAATTTGCTTTGCCTCGAACAGTATCTTGTCCGTGATCTGTTGCATCGGTCTTCGCAACCGCTCCACGTCGTGAACGATATATCCCGCAGTCACATCGTTTCCCATCTTGTGATTCACCAGCCGTTTAAGCGCATAATAAGGCAAATCTATACTTTCGGCAATCGTGATGAACGTCCGCCGGAAATCATGAAGGGCAAATTCAAGGCCGGAGAGTTTTTTCAGGTTGTCCAGTTGCCGCGTGGGATCGGCGTATGGCAACTCTGGATTCCTTCCGGGGAAAACGTAATCACTGCCATTCCTGTTTTTGCTTCTCTCGTTCAGCAAATCGAAAAGGTAACTGGACAAGGGCAGAATCAAAGGCTCGTTGTTCTTTGTGTCGGCGATTTTGAAGGTCTTCCCCTCGAAATCCACCATATCCCAGGTCAGCTTTAAAGCCTCGTTTCGCCTCAAGCCGGTAAACAGTAAAAGAAGAATGTAATCCCGAAACGTCCGCGTGCTTTCATAAGGGCTTTCAGCAACCAGCTTTTCCAACGCCTCAAACAACGCTGGCAACTCGTGGGGCCGAATTATGGATTGCTTTCTCTTTACCTTGAACCAGGAGCGGGTCAGAGTTAATCCTTCCACTGGATTGACTGAAACGACTTCCCGCCCGTATTTCCCAATGGCGTAGTTATAAAGCGACCGCAGAAAGCGCATAGCCTGATTCGCCTGAGCCGCGCCACCATTTCCATTACCAATAAGCTTATGACGGCTATCAACCATTTCCCGCGTAATTGCGGTTAATGGCTTCCCCCGCCAATCGGAAAAGTATTTTTGAAGCGCGTATTCGTAATCCTTGATGGTTCTGGCTTTCAGATAACTTCTGGCCCGCTTGAATTCCTCCAAGGCTTCGGCAAGCGTTATCCCCTTGATACGTTCCTGTTTCTTCTCCTCATTGGGATTAGAAGCGGTTCGGCCAGACATTTGCCCTAAAATCGCTTTGGCTTCCTCTCTGGCCTGTTCAGGAGTGATTTGGCCATGCTTGCCGATGGTGACACGAACAGGTTTACCATTGACCCGCTTTTCAGCGAAATAGACCTTCGACGATTTCCCCACACGACAACCGAAACCTTTGAGCTCGGTATCAATGAGCATCAAACGGCCATCGTTCGAGAATGGAATTTTGTCAATTACGGACTTGGTGAGTTTGGTTTTCATGCTATGCCTTAGCCTCCGTGGTAGTCGCCGGGTCGTCACTAGAATTAAAACTCACTAGGCGGCCTTCGGACTTCTTATAGCATATTATCCTTATATATCAAAGGTCTTAGTGACGACCGCAAAGGTCTTAAAACAGGCTAAAAGGCATTTAAACGAATTCCTAATCCGTAGGCCGTGAGTTCGAATCTCGCCGAGGGCACCATAAAACACTTTCCCCGCAAAATTCATCGAATCTCTTCAATAGGGAGTATAATGCCTTTCTATATTTGCTGGGGGAGAGGGGGTAAGACTTCACAAATTTACCCAAAGACTGAATTGGCTCACATAGATATAGCGATCGATAACCTCAAAGATGGACGGGGTTTTGCTTTTGAAGGACATGGTCTTTCAAACCAGAAAACTCCTGGGAAAGTAAGTTCTCCCTCAAAAATACTGGCCGCCTTAATAGACCATCATTTCAGTTTCACCTTCGTCAACGATGCCTTGGCCAAGTCCTGCGGCTTGGCTCCGGATAACTTGGTTGGAAAATGTCTTTGGGATTTCACGCTCAATATAGAAATGGTGGCCCTGTTAAGGGAAAAACTTGAGGCCGGAGAAATGGCGGCTTGCATCGGATTGCCCCATTTTGACAAGAATTCTCCAGATCATCCCGAAAGCTTATGGGACATAACCATAGAGCCTATTCATCACGCCAGTGGCCAGATGGAAAGCTTTCTGCTAACCGGCAAAGAACGTCCCGTTTCAGCCAAGGCATCAACGGAAAACCAGGGCGATCATGAAAGGCTTCTTACGATTCTGGACTCCTTGGAGGCTGTGGTTTATGTGGCCGACATGAATACATACGAAGTCCTTTATGTGAACGCCGCCGGGGTGAGGATTCTGGGTGAAGCCGTGGGGAAAACATGTTGGAAGGTTTTTCAATCTGGACAAACGGGCCCTTGTGAATTTTGCACCAACGGCAAGCTTATAACACCGCAGGGCGCTCCCGCGGAGCCTTATATTTGGGAGTTTAGAAACACGGTTACGAACCGCTGGTTTCACATTGTGGATAGGGCCATCCAGTGGGTTGATGGACGCCTTGTGAGGATGGAAATGGCGTTCGACATTACAGAACGAAAGGAGATGGAGGAAAAATACAGGGAACTGCTGGAATTCAACAATAACCTCCTTGAAAAAGCTCCTCTTGGAATCGCCGCGCTGGACAAGGATTTCAATGTGGTGTACGCCAACCATGAAATCCGGGAAATACTGGGGGATTCTCTTAATCCTGGGCCAGACGCTACCAGGGTCAAAATAACGGCATTAAAACCATTCCAGCCTTTAGGCGGGCCACAGGATCTCTCGCGGCTCGCCGAGGGCTCCACCCTGTCATTTGAAAGGATGTTGCGGCAGGATATTGGCATGCCCAGGCATGTTTCCGTAAAGGGAGCCCCAATCATTAACAGCGACGGTTTCAACGGCGCTATTCTCATGATGCAGGACATTACGGAAAGGCGGGCCCTGGAGACACGTTTGGTACAGACCCATAAAATGGAAGCTGTGGGAGCTTTGGCGAAAGGAGTGGCGCACGATTTCAACAATATCCTCCACTCGATGATGGGACTGATTGAGCTTGCCAGACTTTCCACTCCTGAAGTAAATGAATCGCGCAACTATTTAAAGCAAGCGCTAACAGCTGGTCAGCGGGCCAGCGACCTTATTCAGCAGATTCTAACTTTCAGCCAGGAAAGAGTTTTCGAATATAAGGAAATTGACCTGCCAGCCATAATTGAAACGGCCCTGAACGAGGTGAAGCGGACCATGCCGCCATCAATCAGCGTAAAAACCATCATGGAAAAAACCATTTGGGGAATTTACGCTGACCCGCTAATCCTAATGCAGGTTCTCATCAGTCTTTTTTCCAACGCCATTTACGCAATGAAACCTAATGGTGGAGAGCTTGCTGTAACCCTTATATCCAGGGAAATGGATCCCGAATCCGTCAGGATCCAGCCTAATGTGCTGGCTGGAGCGGTGCGTAGTAATTTTTATGCGGAGCTTACCGTGTCTGATACCGGTTGCGGAATGACTGGGGAGGTAATGGAACGGATTTTTGAACCGTTCTTTACCACCAAGCCATTGGGAGAAGGTAACGGCATGGGGCTGGCCATAGCGCATGGCGTGATTTTAAAACTGAACGGCGCTATCGCGGTAAAAAGCAACCCCGGAAAGGGAACCTCTGTTACCTTGTATCTGCCCCGCACCGGAGGTTTTTAGCATATCCGGCGCGCCCAAAGCCCCCCCGCTCACTCCACCCTGAAAGCTTCGTGGCAGGTTACGCATTTTTCCAGAACCGAGCTGATGGCGGCGGCGGATTTTATTGCGTCGCCTCCAGCTACCACGCCGGCGGCTTTGTCCGCGCTTTCATGGAACGCGATGCCCATCTGGCGGTAGGTGTCGTTGCCCATCATGCCGCACATCTTCTTCATCTGCTCGGTTAGGCCCAGCTTTTCCCGGAGAATTTTGGACGCGGCTTTATAATCCCCCTTGCCCATTTCGCGCAACGTTTCGTTTACGGCCTTAAGATGTTCCCGCATGTTCTGCTTGAGATGGGTTTTCATCATCGGTGGCGCGTCCAGTTTCACCCTTTCGTCTGGGCCCGAAGCGCCCTGCCCCATATGCATTCCATCATGCATCCCATCATGCATAGGCATCATTTGCGCCCCTGACGGTTTTGAAACAAAGATGGCGGCTCCAACCAGCGCAAACGCAATAATGAGTTTGTTCATATGTACCTCCTTAATCCAGCCCTTGCCGGAGTGACGATACAATCCACCGCATCCCCGGGCAATACACATTAAATATAGGTCATTTCATCAGCGACAGGGCGTAAGCCGCCACATCCGCCGCTTCCTGTTCTGTTAGCTCCTCTTGATAAGATGGCATCAGCGTCCCCCCGTTCATAATCCTGTTTACAATTTCCTTCTCGTCCCTGATGGCGGAACCGGCAAGATCCGGCGGCGGCGGATTGAACTTTGCGCCCACCGGGGCGGAGGCGGTTAAACCCGTGGCGCCGTGGCAGTTGGCGCAGTAAATGTTATATAGCCTGGCCGGAGCGGTTTTTGTCCGCCCAGACTGCGGCTCCGACTCCAAAGGTTTTGCCGCCGGTTTGGCTTTTATACCGCTCTTGGCGGTTGCAGACGCCGCCGGAGCGAAATTCTTGTCGTGACACGTAAGGCATTCGGCCGATGCGGCTTTACCGTTGTGGCACTTCAAGCAAGCGTCCATCCTGAACGGGCCGGGCGATATGGTGTTTTCCAGCTCCTCCACCTTGCCATGGCATATTTGGCAGGAGGTGGCGTTGTCCACATGCGGTTTATGGGTAAACCGGGCAGTGGGCGGCAGGGTGGACAATCTTCTCCACTTAATTTCCATCCCCGCGGCCACATACACACCCAGTTTCTGGACCTCGGGGGATTGAACCGCCACGCTGGAATGGCAATTTAAACAGGCCGCCGCCTGGGGAATGTAAGCCTGGGATGAAAACCTGGCCTCATAATGGCAATACAGGCATGAAATGCCCATGCTACCAGCATGGGTTTTGTGGGAGAACTCCACCGGCTGGGCGCCGCCGAATATGGCTGGCGCCATGGCTTTAACAACATAATACAGCGCCAGCGCCGCGCCAATGACAAGCACCAGGATAAGAGGGGCCGAGCCCCGGTTGCCCCCCATCACTTTGACAACACCATGACAGTAGCGCATTTCCAACAACCCGCGCTCCGCAGGAGGGACATCATGAACCGCCAATGAAATCCCTGGCCTTGGCGTTTAAAGCTTCGCTGGACGCGTAGAACTTCTCGTATCGCTTGGCGGCGGGGGCAAACGCGCCAGCCCAGGCGTTTACCGCATCTTTCAGGCCGCTTGCGCCCTTGAAGACGGAGCCTTGAGAAAACAGTACCCTGAACAAAACTGCAACGGGAGGTACCAGTAACTCATAAACCAACGCGCCCCGCCCCGGCGCCGCTTGCGCATCCCGCGCCGCCATGGCCGATTCCGAGTCTATCCTCCGGATCGCATCCGACTGGCTCTCCAAATCAATCCTCCCGCCCTTTTTCCAATTCCTTGGACTTATACCACAGGGCAGTCATGAAACCAATGAACACAAGCCACGCCATCACAAGCCCGATACGGCGTTTACGCACCTCACCCCACATCTGGTCCACCTGGGCGCTGACCGACTGGGATATCTGGATCAACCCTTCCGACTGTTTCTTGAGCGCCTCGATGTCCATTTTGTGGGTGAGGGAGTGAAGCTCTTTCAACCCGTCGGAGGCCTTGGCCATCCTCTCTTTCAGCTCGCCTATCTCAAACCCGCCATGGGCGTTGTTCTCGATATCTTCCAACCCGCGCATGGCCGATTCCACTGCGGTGGTGGCCGCCACAGCCACCTGCTGGATATCCTTGCCCAGCAAATAGGCCGCCGAACCCTCCTCATGGCACCCCACGCAATCTAAATCCCTGTCTCCGGTAAAATCCGCCGGGGTGGGCCTTAATATGCCGTGGTTGCTATGGCAATGCAGGCACACCGGCGAGCCTGACCGCTTGAAAGCGTCGTAGTGTTTGCTGGCCTTGTAATATTCCGCCTGCTGGGCATGGCAGTTGAAGCACACTGTCTGTGTGCGCTCGTTCATCACCGGCTGGATGCCATGGTTGCCATGACAGTCGAAACAGGTCGGCACCAGAAGATCGCCCTTGGCGTATAGCTCGTAATGCCTGCTGGTTTTGTATAGCGCCAGCTGGTCGAACCGCCTGCCCCGCTTCTCGAACACCTCTTTTTTCGCGTGGCACTGGCCGCAGGTTTCGGGAATGTTCTTCCGGGCGGTGGGGGAGTTGGGGTCTTTGACCTTCAAAATTTTGTGCATGCCATGACAACTGACGCAGGTGGGCGCTTCGGTATCCCCTTCCTGCAGTTTGCGGCCGTGGACGCTGTCGGAATAAAGCGTGAACTGGTCCGCCCGAAGGTTGTACTCGCGCATTTTGGTGTGGTCGGAATGGCATTTGGAGCAAAGCTTGGGTATGTCTTCCGTCTTTGGTTTGCCTATATACCCCGCCGAAGGCTCTTTTATCATGGCCTCGTCGAACGGATCCCCCCCGTGGCAGTCGGCGCAACGCACCCCGGCCTGGCGATGGACCGAATCCATCCAATCATTGACAGGCGGGGTCAATCGCTCATCGGCCATTTCCAGATGGCAATTAACACAGAGATAATTTGGCGGGATGGCCGCTTTGTCCCCCGCCAAAAACTGTACCTGGGCGGACGCCGGGGCGGCCTGGGCCCAAAGGCTTGTGGGCAGGGAGAGAACCGCCGAAATAGCGATAAATAACGATGGGATAATTTTTGACGTATCTTTCAGGCCGCTGGCGCGTAACTGGATCATTTTAGCCGCTACTCCGTCTATTTGTCCCCCCGGGAGCGCCCCTAAAACGAGCGAACCCGACTTCCCCCGGCTCCACGGCATTTGCCCGGAAAAACCCAGAAAGGCTTTTCATAGACAATCCGGCGCGCCCCCGGACAGGGGGCAACGCCGGATCATGAATACCGATTGGCCGATCCAAATATGGCGGCCTTCCTCAAACGGTCAGAAAGACTTCCGGGAAAAACCCCGCCATCAAATTTATTTCACTTTGATGACGAAATCAGCCCTTCGATTCATCTTCCTGCCTTCCCTTGTCTTGTTGGTGTGGGCAGGCTTTTCTTCTCCGTAGCTTATAACGTCGATCCTCTCGCCTTTCACCCCATGCTCCACCAGGAATTTCCGGGCGGAGTTGGCCCTGCGCATGCCCAAGGCCTGGTTGTAACCGTTGGAGCCTATGGAGCAGGTGTGCCCTTCAATGACCAATTCCACATTCGGGTTGGCGTTGAGTTTCTCGGCGGTGCCCACCAGGATCTCCTGGGCTTCCTTGGTAAGACGCGATTTGTCGAACTCGAAATGTATGCTTTCAAGGACAATGGTGACTTTCTCGCCGCCTGCGGCTTCCCCGGCGCCAGCTTCACCTGCGCCAGCCTCGCCAGCGCCCGGCATTGCCGCCGCTTCCTTAACACCCAGCTTCCCTCGCGGCTGGCCAAGCCCCGAGCCAACGGTGATGCCTGCAAGATACATGTAGTTCGGGCTGGATTCACCTGTGCCGCCACCCCAGGAGCTGTAACCCACGGTCAGGCTGGCCCAGTCGCTTATGTAATATCTTACGCCGCCGGTGACCATGGTCTGGTCATCCCTTCCGGCCACCTGTTTAGTCCAGTTGTAGCCGCCCACTTCGGCGATGAAGCTTAGGTTGTCCATGGGCATGTATTCCACCCCGGCGCCATATTGCACCTGCGGATCCAGCCCATCTTCCTGGCGGGATTGATACCCAACGCTGGCGTGCCAGGTTACGCTCTCATATTCTTTATCCAGGGCAAGGCCCGCGCCGGGATTGGTCTTGCCGGTCCCCAGCCCTTTGTCTTTGTCGCCAAAAGGCAGGGTGGTAAACGCCAGCGCGGACATGCGCACGCCGAAATTCTCGGAGGTTAAAAAGTTCCACTTAACGCGGCCTATGCCGTCGCCCATGCCAGACTCGCTGGTTCCTTTTTTAACTTCCACCCGGCTGTAAGGGGCCGAAACGGAGAACTCCAGATTATCCCCCACGCCTAAAGTGGCCGAAATGGGCATGTAACCGAAATCGGTTTCGTTCCCTTTGCCGGTGGGCGCGGTGAGGTCGTGATTGTCGCTTTCGTAATAAAGCCCGACGCCAAAGTTCAGATGCCCCAGGGTTCTCGCCTTTTGCATGTGGAAAAGGCCGCTCCCTCCGTCAATCGCAACCTGAGCGGAAGCGCTTACAGGGAAAACAGCGGCGAAAACCATCGCCACGAGACATGCCAAAAACCGCCTGCCGTTAAACATACAGCCTCCGATCCGGATTGGAAATATATGTTGCCGCGTGGACAGCCAGGAAAAAGCGGCCGCCCCCTGCCTAACTTCCTCTTTTTTTAGGGTATAATACCAAACGAAATCCCATTTGCAACATTTAATCTCTATCTTCGCGGACATCTTCATAACATTAGGCTGTATCAGAAAGGAAGACGGGCATGGATAGAAACGCTTTTGCTTTTAAACAGGTGATTTTCGGCGTTTTTCTTGCTCTTTTAGCGCTTCTAACCGGGGAACTGCACGGAATGGCTTTCGGCGCCAAAGAAGACGCCATAAAGCAATCTTTTAAAGCCTCTTCCGAAGCGGCTGAAGCGGCCTTGGGCGGGCCTGAAAAAGTTATAAAAGCCCAAGAGGACGCCTGGAAATATTTAAAACGCGCCCATGAGCATTTCATGGGGCTTGGGGCAGTGGCCTTGGGATTGTGCCTTTTCATTGGCCTGTCTCCCGTCGCGCCATGGTTGAAAACCGCCGCCTCCACATCGGCGGGGCTGGGCGCCGTCCTCTACCCTTTGTTCTGGACGCTTACCGCCATACGGGCGGCGGGAATGGGCGGGCATGCGGCCAAGGAGTCGCTGGCTATCATGGCCCAGGCCGGGGCAATGTTCGGTCTGTTGGGTATATTGGGGGCGTTGATAATAGCGGCCCAGTGGGCTTTCACTAAAGAATAGCGGTAAAGTCAGCGTATCAAGGCCCGGTATGAGGCGGTCAACCGCTCAACCACCGGGCCATGTGTTTTATCCCATCGGCCCAAGCCTGTTATCTGTCTCACCGAGACAATCTCTAAAAGCGAGTTGGTGACGAATACCTCGTCCGCCTCCGCCAGACTTGATGGCTCGAAACTGCCTTCGGCCACTTCCATCCCGTTTTGCCTGGCCAGGGATATTATGGCGCCCCTGGTGACGCCCGGAAGTATGCCGCAATTTATTGACGGAGTTTCAAGCCTGCCCTGGCGCGCCCAGAAAATGTTCACCGCCGCGCCGCAAGCCACATGTCCCGCGTCGGACAATGTAAAAGCCTCGTCAGCGCCAGCCCGTTCCGCTTCAGCTTTCATCATCACCCGCTCCAGCGCGCTGGTGGATTTTACGCCCGACAACGGCGAGCGGCTGTTCTTGATAATTGATGACGGAGCCAGCGTAAAACCGATTTGCCGTTTGGACTCCGCCATGGGCTCATACATCTCGACCGTGAGAACCCACGTAGGGTTCACGGCCCCGGAATAACCATACCCTCTGGGCCCCTCACCCCGGGTTACGGTGAGCCGCGCTACACCCCGGCTAACGCCAGCCTCCTTCGCCAGAAAGGCTATCCCTCCGGCCACGGCGGCGTCCACAAAGGTAATTTGAAGACCGATAACCTCCGATGCCTGGCGTATCCGCTCCAGATGTTTTTCCAGCAGGAACGGTTTGCCACCATATAGAGGTATGGTCTCGAACAGGCCGTCTCCCAGGGTAAACCCCCTGTCCATAACTGAAACGGCCGGGTTCTCCGTCACGACGCCGTTTAGAATGGCTTTCACCGGTTCAACGCTTCCATGATTGCTTTGGCTTTGTGCAACGTCTCCTCGTATTCTTTTACCGCGCTGGAGGAATATGTAACGCCACCCCCCGCATGGAACCGAGCCTGGCGGCCCGAGCATACCATTATGCGGATGGCCACACTCAAATCCATATCGCCGTCGAACCCAACATAGCCGATGGCGCCGCAATAGGCGCCGCGCGGGGTTGGCTCCAGTTCGTCTATAATCTCCAGCGCCCTGGTTTTGGGAGCCCCGGTAACGGAGCCCGGAGGGAATACGGCATTTAAAACTCCGATTGGCCCTACGCCCTCTTTTATCCTTCCCTCCACGGTGGATGTTAAATGATACACCGTGGCGTATTCCTCCACGGCGCAAATTTCCGGGACAGTCACCGAGAATGGCTCGCACACTTTCGAAAGGTCGTTGCGCATCAAATCTACTATCATCACGTTCTCCGCCCGGTCTTTCTGGCTGGCCGAAAGGTTGCCACGCATGCGCTGGTCTTCCTCTTCGGTGGCTCCCCGGGGCCGGGTGCCTTTTATGGGCCTGGTTTGGGCCGATCCATCACGGACGCTTACAAACCGCTCCGGCGAGGAGGAAAGGATCTGGAACCGGCCACAGTCCAGATATGAGGCGAAGGGGGCCGGGCTTAATACGCGGAGTTTTTCGTAAATGGTTTTGGCGTCCGCCCCCATGGCCGACTCAAAGGCTTGTGAAAGGTTCACCTGATAACAATCGCCATCGGCGATGTACTCTCTGATTTTTTCCACCGATTCGATGTATTCTTCCCGGGTGAATTCCTTGACGGGAGCTATGTCCAATGGATTTTCCACGGATACCGGAGCCCCGGCCCCATAGGCTTGAGAAGGCCCCATTAACCGCTCCAGCTCTTCTAAAGCCGGTTCGGGGCTTTCATCATGGGCATGGTTTACCACCAGGAATGTTTTTTTACGGGCGTGGTCGAAAGCAATAAGGCGCAAATAACATCCCAGCCACAAGTCGCCTTCGGGCGCAAAATCCCTGTCCCAGTTTATCCGCGCCGAAGGCTCCGTGTATCGTGTGAGACCGTAACCGAAAAACCCGGCCATCCCGCCGGTGAAGGGTGGATACTTCACACTAGGGCTCTTTTCAGTTTTATACCGCGCCAGTATTTTTTCGATGAAACCCAGAGGATTGCCGTCAATGGCGGTTTTCTTTCCATCAGCGCCGGTAAAGACAAAAGAGCCGCCACCGCCCTTTATGAGGAACGAAGGCTCATTCATGATGAACGACCAGTTGGCGTAAGGGCCGGATTCAAGCGAGCTGTCCAGCCACACAAAACCCTCTCCATTGCCATGGGCGCGGAAAATGGATGAGGGCTCCACCCATGGTCTTTCAAGGATGCTGACCGGACGGCGGGGAAACGTTATAGCAGGCTTCCTATTCGTTCGATAGCCGAAACGCCCGCGTCCCAAGCCCTGCTAAAATATATGAACACGGCTTTACCCTCTATGTTCTCTATGGGCAGAGGGCCCCAGGAGCGGGAATCCAGGCTGTTGTCCCGGTTGTCGCCAACGGCGAAAACATAACCCTCGGGCACCACCACCGGGCCGAAAAAGTAATGAGGGTCACGCTTGATTACTTTATATTTCTTGTCGCCCATGGACTCCAGGTATTCTCCCGTATGGTTCAGCGACCTGCTGGTTTCCACAGGCTGGCCGTTGATGTACAGGCGGGAGTCCACAATTTCCACCCTGTCGCCGGGAATGGCCACGATGCGCTTTACGAATATCTTGCCTATGCCGTCGAAGGAGCCGGCCGGGGGCTGGAATGTCACCACGTCACCCCTGTCGGGGCTTGACCATACGTAAACCATCTTGCCCACGAAAGGCAGATGCAAACCGTACTTTATCTTGTTTACGATTATGAAATCCCCTTCCATCAGGGTGGGGATCATGGAGCCTGAAACTATCTGGTTGGCTTCCACCATGGAGCCTTTGAGGAACACCACCAGAAGCAAGGCCACAATGGCGCCCTTGAACATCTCGAAGGCGGCGGCGCCAATTTTTTCCAAAGCAATCATTTGGGAATCCCGGCAACTTTCATGGCTAACGGAAATGATACCACAAAGCGGGCGGCCTTACGGTTTGGCCGCCTTCAACAGCTTGAAGGAGCCAAGTTTGGTGTATATGGAACCCTGGGGGTTGAGCTTGCTTTCGTACAACGCTATCTCGGTCACCGGGGCGTCACCGATGTAATATCTTCGGTACTGCCGCACAAGCCGGGCTATTTTCCCCCGGGCGTTGTCGCTCTTCACCCGGCCGATGGTGAGGTGCGCGCTGAAGGCCCGCTCTTCGGGGGGGAAACCCATGCCCTCAAGCCTCGCCGACAGTGCTGTTTCGATATTTTTTAGATTCTCCACATCCCCGCCCACGCCGAACCACACCACCCTGGGGCGTTCCTGATTGGGAAACACGCCAAGCCCTTCCACCGTTATCCGGAACGGGCGGAAAGTAGCGGCTATCTGGCCAGCGGCGTCACAAAGGCCGGGAATGGCCTTTTCGCTGACGTCTCCCAAAAACCTCATGGTGATGTGCATGTTCCCCGCCCGGGCCCACCGCACCTGCCCCGAAGGCACGCCAAACCCGCTTATGACGTTTTCCGCGCGGGTTGTAAGCTCATCTGGAAGGTCTATGGCGAAGAAGATGCGGCGTGTTTGTTCATCAGGGGCTCCACCGGCCCCGGCCAGGCTCTCGTCTTTAAAGCCGGGCCTCATTTTAGAAACCATGACAACGCCCATGTTCCGCCCGCTAAAACCCGTAATTCCGCGTTAAGCCCAGCATAAATGGCGCGGTGACTGTTGAGAGAAGAAAAGGGACAAATCATGACGCGCGCACCCTGATAATCCCACCGGGTTTTATAGTAATATGAATCCGGCGCCGTTACAATAGCCCCAGCTCCGCTTCGGAGGCGCTGAAACCATAAGGTGAACTGAAATTGACGGAAGAATACAGATTAAAGGCCCTGGGCCAGGGAAGGGCCACACAATATAATTATGTCTCGCCGGACGCGGGCGTCCTGGAGGCGTTCGATAATCCTTTCGCCGACCCTTCGAAAAATCCCAACGGGGCGACAGGGACAATCCACATCGAAGCGCCGGAGTTTACTACCCTCTGCCCCGTTACGGGCCAGCCGGATTTCGCCACCATAGTGATAGATTACACGCCGGACAGGAAACTGGTGGAGAGCAAATCCCTGAAGCTTTATCTCACCGGATACCGGATGTTCGGCGGGTTCCACGAGGAATGCGTAAACAGGATCGCCAACGACCTGGCGAGCCTTTTAAAACCACGCTGGCTGAAGGTTGAGGGCCGGTTCACCCCCAGGGGTGGCATTTCATTCTGGCCAAAGGCCGAATACGGGAAAAAAGACTGACCGTGTCGCGGCCGCGAGGCGTTACAACGCCTCGCCGTCTTCCTCGTGCAAATGCCCGTAACGGGCGTATTCCTTGCCGAAAGACAGTGTGGCCAGGTCTTTCATCCTGTCTATAAACACTTTTCCGTGGAGATGGTCTATCTCGTGCTGTAACGCCCGGGCGAAAAAACCCTCGGCGTCCAGGGTTAAAGGCTCTGCGTTCCGGTCCAGCCCCGTCACCCGAACGTTTTTGGCCCGGCGCACTTTGCCCCAAAGGTCTGTCAGGGAAAGGCACCCTTCCCACCCCTCCTCCATTTCATCGGAGAAGCTTGCAATCTTCGGATTTATTATTACCGTCTGGGGTATGGAGTGGGCGTCCTTATAGCGGGGGTTCACGTCCGCCTCCACCACGATAAGCTGGACAGACTCGTGAACCTGCGGCGCCGCCAGCCCCACGCCGTTATATTCGCGCATAGTCTCGATCATGTCATCTATCAGCGACTGGGCGTCGGCGGAACGGATTACATCCTGAGGTATCGCTTCTGCCTTGAGCCTTAGCACGGGGTTGCCAAGCTGGGCTACTTTTAGAATGGCCATAGCCGGATCAACCGAAATACTTGGCCCGGTAATGCTCCAGGGTCTCAATGGCGCGGGTTCTGCACCTGCCGCAACCGGTGGATATTTTCGTGCGCTCCTGTAGGGTGTCAAAATCGGCCACACCCTCCAGCACCTGCTCTTCTATCTCATGGTCGGTGACGTTGAGACATTCGCAAATCAGCACGGCCTTTTTCTCCACAATCCTGTGCTCCTGGCCGGTTTTGGCGAAATAGTCGTATATGGCGGCGCGCAGGGCCTTGTCCCCCAGCACCGAGCAGTGGATTTTTATGGAGGGAAGGCCACCGAGCCTGTCCATAATATCGTCGGGTTTGAGCTTTAAGGCGTCGTCTATTCGCATGCCGCCGTTTTCGGTGACCATCACGGACATCATGGAGGTGGAGCCAATGGCCGAGGCGCATCCGAAAGTTTTCCATTTCAGGTCGTAAATGCGCTCCTGCTCATCCACCTTTATCCAAACCTTCATCATGTCGCCGCAGGTGGGGTTTCCAACCATACCCACGCCGCTGGGCTCATACTCCTCCTCCGCCGTCTTTAGCACGTTGCGGGGGTTGGAGAAATGATCCATCACCGTATCGCTATACCCGAAATTGGTATCCATACTCACGAAAACACTCCTATATAATTGAGCCATAAGCCTTTTGGCTGTATGACAGCAACAAACGGGCCAATATAAGCCTTGCAAAAACAGGCTGATTTTACTGGCGTTGCCAATATCAACAAAGATTTTTCTGACAAACTTGTCGGCAGGCCCGTCTGAAAGCGACACAGTTGTCAACCTCCATTATAAATCATCCGCAGGCTTGCAAAAGCTAAAAACCCTTCATTGCCCTCACATATTCCGGATTCCTCCGGTATAAATACCTTTACCAGCCTCATTGCTGGAAATACAATATCCCGATGTTTTCCAGACTCTACCTGGACATGACAAGCTCCATATCCCTTTTCGTAAGGGAAAAGGAGAACCGTGGGGACAAGCCTGTTCCCCAGCGCCATTCCCCTCGCGTCAGGGAAGACATGGTTAAAGCCCTGTGGATGGAACAACCCTGGGGCGCAAGCCCCATACGGGACATCGCCGGGAACTTGATAGAGATAATTTCTCCGGGCTGGCTTAACGGATCCTTCGGCCCGGATTTTAAGGACGCCCTTTTCAGGCTAAACGGCGGCCCTGTTGAGAAAGGGGATGTGGAGATCCACGTACGATCGTCGGACTGGATGGCCCACAAACACCATCTGGACCCTGGTTACGATAAAACCAGGCTACACGTATCCCTTTACAGCGACCTTGGTCAAAAAACCCGGCCCTCCAAACACTCCGGCGCGGCGCTCATTGAGATAGAGCTTGCTCCTGTATGCGCTTCTTTTATAGATAGGATAAGGGCGGAGGTGACCTCCCCATCGTTGGCCGTGGATCCTGCCAAGGTGACGGGGCGTTGTGGCGGTCAGTTCGAGCGGCTTGGGCCTGAAAAGGGAATAGAGGTTCTGGAGGCGGCTGGTGAAGGGCGGTGCGAATTAAAATCCGGCAGATACGCCACGGCCATGGCCCATGAATCCGGCCCCGAGGAGCTGTACCGGGGGATACTGGAGGCGTTGGGTTACAGCGCGTTCAAAACCAATTTCGCAAGGCTTGCGGGCTGGCTTTCGCTGGATAGGTTAAAGAGCGTTCTGGATGGTGTGGAATGGCGGAACCGTTCCATGGCCCTTCAAGGAGCTTTTTTCGGTGTGGCCGGGCTGTTGCCGGAGCCTTCACTGCGTAGGGAAAAAAACTGGGACGCGGAAACCGTAGAATACATAGGCAAGTTAAGCGAAGCCTGGAGCCGTGCGTCTTCAACCCTGCCGGTTAGCCCCGGGTTTTCCGTCCAGGACTGGCGTCTGGCTGGTACCCGTCCCGCCAACTACCCCATGGGCAGGCTTGCGGGGGTGGCGGATTTTCTATCCATCCATCTGGATAGCGACCTGGAGGCGCTGTTGGCCAGGCTTACCGATTCCGCCGGGGAAAACGGGGCGCAAGGGAAGTTTGAAAAAGCGATGGGACTTTTCCAGTCCAAAGAAGGGGGTTATTTCACCACCAGGTACACCTTCGGCGGCAGGAGGCTTGCCCAGCCGAGAAAACTGATTGGTCCCGAACGGGTGGCGGCGATATTGATAAACGTGGTGGCGCCATATTTTCTGGCTAAAGCCCGGCGCAACAGTAACCGCCAGTTGGAGGAGCGGGTCAGGGAGCTATACCATTCCATCCCTCCCGGCCAACCAAACTCCATCGCCCGGTTCATGGCCCAAAGACTGGCCCCGGCGCCCGTCCAGGCAAGGGCGCTGGTGAAAACCGCGCCGCGCCAGCAGGGGTTGATTCAGATCCATACCGATTTTTGCTCGGCTAACGAAAAAGGTTGCGAGGATTGCCGGTTCGCAAAATACCTGGCGAAGCTGGATTAAACCTTATTCCTCTTCCATCATTACCGCCACTTCGGTGGCGGATCCGGCTTTTGCCCCCGCAGGAAGCTTGGTAATGGCGAACCGCACCTTAAGGCCTGTCTGTAGAGACGACCACTCGGCGTTTGTAAGATGGGTAACGTGGAAGAAGAAGCTCTGCCCGTCTTCCCGGCGGATGAAACCAAACCCCCTATCGGGCTTGAGGTTGTCTATAATCCCATCAAACATCTTTCCCTCGAACCGCTCCACGTCTTCCACCCCGGCGGAGGTTCCATTCGTATTCTCCAGCCCGGCGCTGGTATATTCACGCATCTGCTCGGCCTTTTGTTCGGCGAACTTGGCGCGGCACTCGTCGCAAAAGAAGGGCTGGCCTTCCCGCAAGCGCACGGTGGTTATCCTTTCGCGGGGCCCTTCATGGAGGGGGGACTTGCATTCCACCAGCCACTCCTCCGGTTTCCACGCGATGGCCTCGATCATGTCGTTGAGCCACATGATGTGATAATCCTTCAGCCGGTTGTCGTCCTGCCTGTCGGCGTACACCTTGGCGCAAGACTGGCGGATTGAAGCCACCGCAACCCTCTTGCCCAGCATCCGCACCTTTTGCAGGAGCGGGAAATAGTCTTTGTCTCCGATGACGGCTATGGCGATGTCAAACCCGTCGGGGATTGCCGTGTAGTAGAGCATTGAGGAGGCCAAGGCGATATCCACACATTTTTCACGGGGGGAGAAGGTGTCTTCACCGCTCCGGTCGTCGTGCAGGATCCTCCTGCGTTGATAGTCGATGGGGAAAGACTCCACCTCGTAATGGTAATCCTCCCTTAGCAGGGCGAAGAAATCCTTGCGGCGTTTGGCCCGGTCCTCGTCTATAACGTCATAGTTAACCGGATAACTGCCGAAGAGGAAAGTGCGCGCCAGATCCAGTTCTTTTAACTTCTCCCGTCTTTCCAGCTCGCGCATAAGAGCCTGGGGAAGCAAGCCGTAATCTATATAAAAGCCTGGCTGGTTGGATTCCTTGGCGAGGTGGCGGAGGTTGGAGTAAAGCCAGGTTCCATCTATGAAAACCATTACTTTAATCATGATAAAAATTCCCCATTAGCCAAAATTTTTTTAATTTTTAGGGGCGTTACCGCCCTCCGGCCAGCCAATTTCCGGCTTAAGGCCGTAATTAAGCTATCATACGGGGAAGAAAGAGGTCAATCGCCAGCGGTCTTGCGGCCAAGGAATTTCTGAGTGTCTATATCATAGGCCTTTATCTTTTCCTGCAAATTTTTCCTGGCTATCTCTATGGCGTCGGCGGTGTGGGAGATGTTTCCCGAGAATTTGGCCAGCGCGCGCTCAATATAGTTTTTCTCCCATGCGCCCTTGGCCACCCGGAGGGGAAGGAGGTATTCCCCGGAATCTGGTTCATCGGTAACAACGTAATCCGTTGCGGCGCGTTTTGCTTCTGGCTCCCGGGGCTCCAGTTCCTCCGGAACAAAGGGGGCGCCTTCGGGTTCACGGACGAAATCGGGCAGGTCTGGCATTTCAATGGCAACTCCCCGGCAAAGCACCACCGCCCTTTCCATGATGTTTTGCAGTTCCCGCACGTTGCCAGGCCAGTCATACGCGGCCAGCGCCGCCAGGGCTGTGTCTGAAACGCTGTTTATCTCCTTGCCGGCCTCGGCGGCGGCCCTGTTGAGAAAATGGTAGGCCAGGGTGGGTATGTCCTGTTTGTGTTCCCGGAGCGTGGGGGCTTCTATGGTAATAACGTTCAGGCGGTAGTAAAGGTCTTCCCGGAAATTGCCTTTCTCCACCTCTTCCTTCAAGTTGCGGTTGGTGGCGGAAATGATGCGGGTGTCTGTCTTTATGGTCTTGGTCCCGCCGAGCCTTTCAAACTCCCGCTCCTGAATGACCCGGAGCAGTTTTACCTGGATGGATAGCGGTATCTCGCCTATCTCGTCTAAAAAAAGCGTTCCCCTGTCGGCCAGTTCAAACCTTCCCTTGCGCTGGGCCACCGCGCCGGTGAAGGCCCCTTTTTCGTGACCGAAAAGCTCGGCTTCCAACAGTGTCTCCGGTAAGGCGGCGCAGGATACTTTAACGAAAGGCCCTTCGGCCCGCTGGCTTTTCATGTGGATTGCCCGGGCGATCAGTTCCTTGCCGCAACCGGACTCCCCCATCACAAGCACCGTGGAGTTAGTGACGGCCACGCTGTCTATCAGTCTGTACACTTTCTGCATTGCCAGTCCGGAGCCAACAAGCTTGTCATATTTTAACGCCTTGCTAAGCTCTTCTTTGAGCAGGCTGTTTTGCGACCGGATATCTATAAGCTCGAAAATCTTCTTTACGGTAAGGGCCACCTCTTCCGGCTCGAAGGGCCGGAGAAGATAGGTGTACGCTCCCCTTTTTATGGCCTCTATGGCCGTGGGTATGGAGCCGTAGGCGGTGACAATCACCACCTCCACCCCTGGGAATTCCTCCTTGATACGGCCCAGCAGTTCGATGCCGTTCATGGCGGGCATCATGAGGTCTGTTATCACGATGTCGTAATGGGTTTTTTCCAGCATCCTGAGGGCGGCGGCGCCACTGTCGGCCGGGTCGCTTTCCCATCCGTACCGCTCCAGCAGTACGCCGAGGAACTCCAGGTTTTCCCTGTTATCGTCAACAATCAGTATCTTTCTTTCACTCATGGGCTCAATTTTGCATTAAAGAGCTGTTTGGGCGCCATAAAATTCAGCCATTTAAAAGAGGAGTCCCGAAAGAATCATTAATTAGGGTGTTGCCACGGGGCTCCGGCTGTTGGTAGCATGTAGCCAGAATCCACCAAGGAACCTTTCTTAAAGCCTTGACATCTAAATGACAGCTGAAAAAGTCACGGGGGACAACGCCGAATCGCCCTTATACGGCGAGGAAAGCAAGAGCGAGGACCTGTCTTTAATAGAACAGGTCAAAGGAGGCTCGTTTGGCGCATTTGAGCGGATTGTCAAGAAGTACGAGTCGCGCATTTACAATCACTGCTTGAAATTCCTCAATAGCCAGGAGGATGCCGAGGACGTGTTGCAGGAAACATTCCTTCAGGTCTATCGCTCGCTGGACTCGTTCCGGGGAGATTCGGCCTTCTCGACCTGGCTGTTCAAGATAGCCACCAACGGCTGTCTTATGAGGATAAGGAAGAAGAAGAAGGTGGACCTTGTATCCATAGACAAACCGATGGAGTTTGACGGGTCATCCATTCAAAGGGAAATTGTGGACTGGTCCAAAAACCCGGCGCTTATGCATGGAAACGAGGAGATACGGACGGTTTTGGACAGGATAATATCGGAACTGCCGGAGGACAAAAAGATCGTCCTAATAATGAAAGACGTGGAGGGCTTCTCCAACATAGAGATAGGGCAAATCCTGAACATGTCGGTGGCGGCGGTAAAATCGCGCCTGCACAGGGCAAGGCTGATAATGCGAGAGGAACTAACAAACTACTTCAACGGGATTGTAGGGGCATCCAAAACCTTGAAGGGCCGGGGATAACACCATGAAATGCCATGAAATATTTGATCGGATCAGCGAATATATAGACAGGGAGCTGGATCCATCCATCTGCCACGAGATAGAAGCCCACTTCAAGGATTGCGAGCCTTGCGTGGCCTTTTTGAACACCTTGCGGAAAACTGTGGAGGTGTTCAGGAAAGTGGAGGACACCACTGCCAAGTCTATTCCAGGGGCAGTATCCTCAAACCTTATGGAATTTCTAAAGAAAGAGCTCAAAACCGGGGCCGAATGAGGCTGTCCCATGAACGACGCATGCGACATAAGCCAACGGCCCGAAAAGCCTGAAGGCAATCCATCTCCCGAGGAGATAAGGGGGATTCTGGAAAATTGCAGAACTGTGGCGGTTGTTGGGCTTTCCAACAAACCTAATCGCGACTCATACCGGGTGGCCTTATATCTCGCCGACCATGGTTACAAGGTTATCCCTGTAAACCCTGCCCTGGAAGAAAAGGGCTGGGAGGGTATTAAAGCGTACAACACAATCGCCCAGGTACCCGGTGAGGTGGACATAATAGACCTTTTCCGCCGGGCGGACTCCATAGGCGAACTGGCCGCAGATATCCTCGCTAAAAAACCCCGGGTAGTTTGGCTTCAACTGGGGATAGTGAATAATCCGGTGGCGGCCATCCTCCGCAAGGCTGGGATAACCGTGGTCCAGGACAAGTGCATAAAGATCGAGCACAACGCCCTCATCGGCGGCTGAGCGCCACTCCATAAAAATAAAAGCCCGGCCAACACACGCCACGGGCCTGTTATAATAAACCCCGTTTTGACTTTTGATCCGTCAAAATCCGATGATCATGAAAGGACAGGTTCTGGACAATATCAAGACCCTCTACCGCCGCCGGGAGCTTATATGGGCGCTGGTGGTAAAAGAGTTGAAGGCGCGCTACCGGGGCTCTTTCTTTGGCGTGGTGTGGACGTTCCTGAATCCCCTTCTGTTACTGCTGGTATATTCACTGGTATTCTCCGTGTACATGCGGGCGCAAGTGGAAAACTACGCCGTGTTCGTGTTCGCCGGGCTTCTGCCTTGGATATGGTTCTCATCCTCGCTTCTGGACGGGGTGAACAGCATCACCAGCGCCGGGAACCTTATAACAAAGTCCATGTTCCCCGCGGAGATACTGCCCATGGTGAAGATCCTCTCCAACCTGGCCAATTACGCGCTGAGCCTGCCGCTTCTGCTGATATTCATGTTCGCCTACGGGGTGCCTCTCCGCTGGGCCGCGCTGTGGCTTCCAATAGTTATGATATCGCAGACGCTTTTCACCCTTGGGCCGGTCTATATTCTGGCGGCGCTCAACGTGAAGTTCCGGGACACCCAGCACATTCTGGGCAACTTCATAACGCTCTGGTTCTTCGTAAGCCCCATACTTTATCCCATCAGCCAAACGCCGGAAGACTGGCGTTTCGTGTTCTATATAAATCCCATGGCCATGCTGGCGGTGAGTTATCAGGACATGTTCTTATATGGCAAAACGCCCGACCTTTTGGTGGTGGCGGTGATTGCCATTACAGGAATGGCCCTTTCCTTTTTGGGGCTGTACTGGTTTGACCAGGGCAAGGAAACTTTCGCGGAAGAGATCTGATTGCGTGGCTTTTGGGGTCTCCATTTTATAATCCTCCTCTCCGCGGCCACGGCGGCGGCGGAACCGGCTTATATGGGCCCAATACCCATGAAGAACCACCATCCGTTATACGTGTCGCTTCTCTACCCCTCTCCGGAATCCGCGCTGACAGCGCAATCTTTCCGCTGGCGGATAGATGTGAACCACACCAACATCTATCTTTATAACGGCGGCAAACGATGGCTTGCGGCAATTGACAGGGAACTGACCGAAGCGGATGTGAACCTGTCTGTCCCCATAACTCCGGGAAAACTGGAAGTGGGGTTCAACGCGGCGGTGTATGGCTCTTCCGAGGGTTTTCTGGACGGGCTGATACGCTGGTGGCACGGCAGACTTGGCGTGAGAGGCTATCGAGGCCAGGCTGAAACGGGAGATTACCGCTACGAAGACGCTATTTACCACGACGGCGAAAAAATCGTTTCGGGGGAAAAAGGCGCCATGTTTGGCGATACCGGCTTGTGGCTGAAAACCATTCTGCATGACGGGGAAAAAGTGAAAGTGGCTGGACAGTTGCTTGCCCAGGCTCCCACGGGGTCCCCGAATACCGGAACCGGCTCGTCCACCTGGGAATGGGGTGGGAGGATACTGGCGTCAATGGAATCGGAATCCATAATCGCCCACGCCGGAGGAGGAGTGACATTCCCAGGCCAGTTGAACAGCGGCGGCCAGGGCATCCCGATGGAGCCAATGTACGCGGGCTTTGTGGCGCTGGAGATTCCGGTAACCGGCGATTTACACCTTATAGGACAAAGCATGTTCAACACCTCCCCCCTAAAATCGGCGGACATTTACCAGTTCAGCCGCGAATGGATAGAAGTTACACTCGGATTAAAATACCTGATTGCGGGGGGATATGTGGCAAGCTTTGGCTTGTCGGAAAACCTGAACCAGACCGCGCCCGATTTCACCTTTCACCTGTCGCTGGAACACGTTGTTTTTAACTGATTTATCGCCTATCCGAAACCTCTTTTCCGGCCACGCTTGAATCTTTTAGCGCTATACCGGCATCTAAATTAGCGTGAAGGTGATGAGCCTTTATGTGGACGGAACACGGCAGGGGGTTAAAGCAGTAACCATCCCTATTCTTCGCCGGTTTTGCCGGAGCCTTGTGGAAGCGGAGCTTTCGGAGGCTATTGGCCGGTTTGTTTCGTCCTACTTTTTTTATGCCTCAAAAGGGCTGGCGGATCCCCCTATCCGGACAGCCTTCAGGTTTCCGGGTGGGGAAGACAAGACCTCACCCGGATCCTTCCTTAAAAATCCCGCTCCAGTTTCCAACGATGCTGGTATTTTTAGCCGCATCCCTTCACCACCGGCATTCTTGCGCGCAAGGGGGGATAATGCTGGCTTTGCGATAAACTCCGTAAGAAACTTTTATCACTATTTTCTGTGGCGCATATATGGGGTAGCGCCGGGCTCTTATCTGGGCCGCCTTGGCCGCCGTCATGGCGTCGCGCACGGAGTGCCAGGCTTTTCCTCCACCGATTTACCGCCGCGTTTGTAGCGCAGATAAAAGATTTTGGAACCGTCCTTGGCTAAGATGTAGCAGACGCCTGGGTAAGCCGTGGTGTGGCGTTTGAAATCCGGCATTTCTCCCTCCCCTTACTCCCCACCGTACTCCCCACCTAATGGGGTGTTTTGTGGGGTGTTCAGGTGTTGATTGTGCGTGTTGTGATGGATTGTACTATGCGAGAGAAACCGCGTCCATCGTGGCTATTATCAAGGGATTTGTTTGATTTTAAATGGTCGGGATGAGAGGATTTGAACCTCCGACCCCTCGCTCCCGAAGCGAGTGCTCTACCAGGCTGAGCCACATCCCGACTGCAAAAGGGCTATTCCAAAGAAACTAAAATACTATCACCTGCCGGTTATTTTTCAATAAAATAGTTCTCACCGGCAAGTGACCTTCCGCTTTCTTACCACCCTGCATGGCTTTAACGCCCAGCGGGGATTCCGGCTTTGCGGATTACCGATTTAGCGGAAACCCCGCCTTACACTATCTCCGTCTCGGAGAAGAAATAGCCTATCTCCCGCGCGGCGGAAGTCTCGGAGTCGGACCCGTGGACGGAGTTTTTCTCCAAATCCACCGCCAGCTCTTTCCTTATGGTGCCTGGGGCGGCGTTGGCCGGGTTAGTGGCCCCCATGATGTCGCGCCATTTGGGCTGGGCGTTCTCCCCTTCCAGCACCGCAACCACGCAGGGGCCGGAGCTCATGTAGCCGGTCAGCGAGGCAAAGAAGGGCCGCGCCTGATGCTCGATGTAAAACCCCTCGGCCTGTGATTTGGTCATGTGGATGCGTTTCAGGGCAACAACTTTCAGCCCCTCGCTCTCAATCCTGCTTAAAATCCTTCCGGTAAGGCCCCGCTCCACGGCGTCGGGCTTCACAATTGCGAACGTGCGTGACATCTTTCTAGCTCTCCTTAAAAAAATAAAAAGCGCCGGTTGGACTTTCGGCCATCCGCCGGCGCTTTGCTTGCCTCTAGACTCTTTACGGAACGTAACCGTTGATGACGCTGTTCACGTCAAAATCAGCCGACCCGCCAGCTTTCTTGCGGATCTCTCCCAGCCTGTCCAGCAGGGTGGGTTTCTCCACCTGGTAAAACACGCCGGTAAGCACCTTGCCCTCTGCCCGGCTCTGGTTGGCCAGCTTAATGGCGGCGTTCACGTCCGTCACGTCGTGGTCCGCAGGCACGTCCTCCACATGGCCCTTGTAAGAGTCGAAAGTGTTCACCTTGTTGAACGTGGGGCATGGGCTCACCACGTCTATGAAGGCGAATCCTTTGTGCTTGATAGCCTTGGTTATGAGGTCCGTAAGAACCTTGCCCTGTGAGCTGTAAGCCTGGGCCACGAAAGTGGCGCCGTATGTAAGGCAGAACGACAGGGGGTTCAAGGGATTGTCCGGCACACCGTAGGGCGTGGTGGAGGTCACCATGCCCAGCGGGCTGGTGGGCGACATCTGCCCCTTGGTAAGGCCGTATATGGAGTTGTCCATAACGATATAGGTGATGTCGGTGTTCTTCCGGGCCACGTGGGGCACATGCCCGCCACCGATGGAGAACCCGTCCCCGTCGCCGCCGAATGCTATAACCTCCAGGTCGGGCCGGGCGACTTTTACGCCAGAGGCCACTGGCAGAACACGCCCGTGGGCGGTGTGCATGCCGTAGGTCTTCACGAAATAGGGTATCCGCGACGAACAGCCGATGCCCGACACCATCACTGTATTGTTGATGTCCAGCTGAAGGTCTGCGTACGACTTAAGAAGAGCGTTGAGCACGCCATAGTCGCCACAACCGGGGCACCATGTGGGCGGAACTTCGCTCTTGTAATCTTTCGATTTCAAAGGTTCGGTGGCGGTGGTCGTCATTTGGATATCTCCTTTATCTTCTCGGCGATCATGGCCGGGGTGAAGGGCATGCCGCCGTAGATGGTGTAGCTTATGGGGACACAGCCGGTCTCGCCGGTTATAAGCTTGGCCAGCTGGCCCTGCTTGTTCACCTCGGGTATGAGTATCTTTTTGTGCTTGCCGATGAACTTGTTTATGGCCTTCAAAGGCAACGGCCATACAAGCTTCGGATAAAGCGCAGAAACTTTCAACCCGGCGGCCCTGGCTTCGTTCACAGCCTCGCGGGCCACACCAATGGTGGAGCCCCAGGCGATGACGCCTATTTCCGCCCCATCCTGGTAATCCGCCTCGGTGGGCTGGAAGAAATCTTCCAGGTTGTCGAGTTTCTTGAACCGTTTGTCCATCATGGCCGTGCGATTGTCCGCCGTGTAGCGTGGCGCGGAAGATTCCGCGTGCTCCAGGCCGGTGGATATGTACGCGCCGCCGGGCGTGCCGGGGATGGACATTGGCGAAACCCCGCTTTCGGTAAGCTTGTACCGTTTGAAATCGCCCCCGTTGCCCTCGTACTTTTCGCGGGTCACCAGGCGCAGTTTCGAAGGATCCGGTTTCTTCATGGAAGCGGTGCGGAAACCCAGTGAGCCGTCGGAGAGGACCATCACCGGAAGCTGGTACTTTTCGGCGATATTGAAAGCCTCCACCGTAAGGTACACGCAATCTTCCACCCCTTCGGGGCTTAACACCACCCTGGGGGCGTCGCCATGACAGCCGTGGGCCGCCAGGAACAGGTCCGACTGCTCATGCTTGGTCGGCAAGCCAGTGGAAGGGCCGCCGCGCTGGACGTCGCATATCACCACCGGCACCTCCATCATGGAGGCCATGCCGATAAGCTCCTGCATCAGCGACAGGCCGGGGCCCGACGTGGACGTCATGGCCTTCAAGCCCGCGTACGAGGCGCCGATAACATTGGCGATAGAGGCTATTTCGTCCTCGGCCTGCACCAGGTTGCCGTTGGCTTTTGGCAGGTGGCGCGCCAGGAAATAGGCAACCTCGGTGGCGGGGGTTATGGGATAGGCCGAGAAATACTGGACCCCGGCCATCAGAGCGCCCAGCCCCACCGCGTCGTTACCGGAAATTATTATGGTGTTCTCGGCGGTCTTGCCCGAGTCCATCTTGTAAGAGTCTGTCTTCTTGATGTTGGAGCGCACATGGTCGCGCCCGGCGTCCAGGGCCTTGAAGTTCATCTCAACGATGTCGGCGCCCTTCTTGCCGAACTTGGACTGGATGGTACCCCGGATCTGCTCCATGGATATGGAGAAAAGCTCCGCCACCGCGCCCATGCAAACCATGTTCTTGGAGCGGTAATTGCCGATGTCCTCTTTTGATATTTTGCTCATGGGGACCGGATAGCAGTGGACGCCCGGGATGTTCTGCTCCTCGGTTATGTCTCCGCCAGGGTAGTCGTAAATGAGCGCGTTGCCTTCCTTCAGGAACTTCTTGTTAAGCTCCAGCGCCTCCTGGTTGAAGGCCACCATAACGTCGAACCCGGAGCCTTCGGAAAGAATCTTGTCGTGGGCGAACCTGGTTTGATACATGGCGTAGCCGCCCTTGATCTCCGCCGGGAAGGTCTTGAATGTCAGGACCTCAAGACCGGAGCGCACCGCGGCCTGGGCCACCATGTCGCCGGAGGAGATGATGCCTTCGCCACCCTCTCCGCCGAACCTGATGATGAGATCAGTCTTTTTTTCTGCCACCGTCCTTGCCTTTCAAAGCGCGTTTTCACGCGTCCGTGTTCCAAACGGAAAGGTCGCCGCGGCAACATCCGCCCCGCTTTTGGCGGATGCTTCCGTGGCGGCCCAACCGCTCAATGATAAAGACCCTTAGTTGGATTCAAGAACCCCCTTGATGGTTTCGCCCAGATCCGCGGGGGACTTGCAAACGGTGACGCCACAAGCGGCCATCACCTTCATTTTCTCTTCCGCTGTTCCGTGTCCGCCGGAAATTATCGCCCCGGCATGCCCCATTCTGCGACCCGGGGGCGCGGTTTGCCCGGCTATAAAACCCACAACCGGTTTTTTAACCTTGGCTTTCACGTACCCGGCGGCCTCTTCCTCAGCCGAACCGCCGATTTCGCCAATCATGCAGATGGCTTTAGTCTGAGTGTCGCTGTTGAACAACTCCAGCGCGTCCACGAAGTTGGTGCCGTTAACAGGGTCTCCCCCGATTCCGATGCAAGTGGACTGGCCAATGCCCAAGGCCGTAAGCTGGCCCACCACCTCGTAGGTAAGCGTGCCGGACCGGGAAACGACCCCCACCGGACCGGGCCTGTGTATGTGACCCGGCATGATGCCTATCTTGGCTTTGCCAGGGGTGATTATTCCCGGACAGTTGGGGCCGATAAGCCGGTTCTTCCGCCCCTGCATGTAACGCTTTATTTTTATCATATCATACACCGGGATACCCTCGGTTATGCACACGATAAGGCTAATACCGGCCTCCGCCGCCTCGAAAATGGCGTCCGCCGCGAATGGGGGCGGCACGAAAATCATGGTGGCGTTGGCTCCGGTGGCGTCCACCGCCCGCTGGACGGTGTTGAACACCGGGATGCCCTCCATGTCCTGCCCTTCCTTGCCGGGGGTAACGCCGCCAACCACGTTGGTGCCGTAATTTTTGCATCCCAGGGCGTGGAAGGAGCCCTCCTTGCCCGTGATACCCTGAACTATAAGCTTTGTGTTCTCGTCAACCAGCACGCTCATTTTTACACCTACGCGTTAACAGCGGCCCCGATGGCGGCCACGGCTTTCGCCGCGCCATCGCGCATCCCTTCGGCCACTATGAAGTTAAACCCGCTCTCTTCCAGTATCTTTTTCCCTTCGGCCACGTTGGTGCCTTCCATCCGGATAACCACCGGAGCCGACACGTTTATCTTCCTGGCGGCGCTCACCACGCCGTTGGCCAGCCTGTCGCACCGCAGGATGCCGCCGAAAATGTTTATGAAGATGCCCTTAACGTGCGGGTCGGCCAAAATTATGCGGAAGGCGTTCTCTATCTGTTCCTCCGTGGCGCCGCCGCCCACGTCCAGGAAGTTGGCGGGCTCGCCGCCGGCCAGCTTTATGATGTCCATGGTGGCCATGGCAAGCCCGGCGCCGTTGACCATGCAACCTATGTTGCCGTCCAGCTTAATATAGTTGAGGGAATACTTGGAAGCCTCTATCTCCAGCTCCGCCTCTTCGTTGAGGTCGCGGTAGGCCACCACGTCTTTCTGCCGGAACAGGGCGTTGTCGTCGAAATTCATCTTGCAGTCCAGGGCTAGCACCCGGTTGTCCCCGGTGATGACCAGGGGGTTTATCTCGGCCATGGAGCAGTCTTTAGCCTCGAACGCCTTGTAAAGTTTCAGGATGAAATCCACCCCCGGTTTGAAAACTTCTTGCGGCAGGTTCAGGAAGAAAGCCATGTCCCGCGCCTGGCTGGGCATAAGGCCCACCGCCGGGTCTATCCATACTTTCATTATCTTTTCGGGGGTTTTGGCGGCCACTTCCTCTATCTCCATACCACCCTCTTCGGAGACCATGAAACAGGGGCGCGATGTTTCACGATCCACCACTATGCCCATGTAAAGCTCCCTTACTATGGTCATCCCCTCTTCCACCAGAAGTGTTTTAACCTCGCGGCCTTCAGGGCCGGTCTGATGGGTCACCAGGGTTTTGCCTATCAGCTCTTTGGCTATGGAACGGGCGTCTTCCAGGGTTTTAGCCAGTTTCACTCCACCAGCTTTGCCACGGCCACCGGCGTGAATCTGGGCCTTTACCACCACCGGCAGGCCCAGTTCGCTCACAATCGCGTCAATCTCCTCAACCCGTGTGGCAACTTTGCCCTTGGGCGTGGGGACGCCGAAATTTCTCAGTATTTCTTTTGCCTGGAACTCGTGGATTTTCATAAACTATCCTCTATGTAGCGGCGCACACCGGCGCTTTGGAACGTCTCATGCCGATTGGCAAGTTGGTTTTTATAACACGTCCCCAAAGGCCAGTCAATCAAATTAGGGTTTGACTGGGAGGCGGCCCAAGCGTATATAATTCCAAGTATATATGAGTATTTGAAAGCGTTATCAGTCTTGCCTTCGTTCAAAGCCCCCAAATTGCCGGGTTCTCCGCGTCTGGCCGCCATACTTGGTATTTTAGCCCTGTTCGTGGTGGTAGCTGTTGTGGCCGGAACGCCATATGTGCGCCAAGGGGTGGAGAACGCTTTACTGGCCGAGTCGGAAGCCAAACCGGCGGAGAAAGTCATAGACCCTCCAGCCCCCCTGTTCACCCTTAGCGATGTGAACGGCAGGTCCGTTTCTTTAACGGACTTCAGGGGAAAATGGGTGTTCATTAATTTCTGGGCGTCCTGGTGCGGCCCCTGCGTTGTGGAAATGCCGCTCATGGAAAAACTGAACCAGACCATGAAGAACGACCCATTCGTGATGCTGGCCATCAGCCTGGACGACGCCGAACCCGTTAAAATCCGCCAGTTCGCGAAGGAATTGGGTGTGTCGTTCAGTGTGCTGATGGACACGGCCAATGTGGCCAGGGAATATGGCGTTACCAGCATACCCGCCACTTTTGTGGTAAATCCTGATGGATTGGTAGTGGCTCAGGCCCAGGGCGCCCGGGAGTGGGACAACCCGGAGATGGTCAAGTTCTTCCGGGACATGATGGAGACAGCCCCCAAGAAGGACTGATCACGGCCTTACTCAAGCCGGGTCGCGCCGCTTCCCTCGGCTATCTCCCCGATGAACATCGGCTCTTCCCCCGCATCTTTCAGGTCGCCAGCCACGGCGGAAGCTTCTTCGGGCGAGACCACCAGTATTATCCCCACCCCCATGTTCGTGGAGCGGTACATGTCATCCTTGGGAACGGCCCCTCCCTGCGCTATGAGCCGGAACAGCGCCGGAACCGTCCATGATGAGGTTTTGAATACCGCGTCCACATTGGATGGGAGAATCCTGGGCACGTTGTCTATAAGTCCGCCGCCGGTGATGTGGGCCACACCCTTCACACGGCGCTTTTCAAAAACCGGAAGAAGAGGACGGGAATAATCCCTATGTGAAGCCAGTAGGGCCTCCCCCACCGTCGTTCCAAGTTCGGGGTGATGGCTGTCCACACCAAATCCCATGCGGTCGAATAAAACTTTCCGGGCCAGGGTGTAGCCGTTGGTGTGCAGGCCGGATGATTTAAGCCCGATTATCACATCACCTTTTTTTATGTCCCTGCCGGTGATTATTTTTGATTTATCAACCACCCCTGTGATAAGCCCCACCAGGTCATACTCCCCTGCGGCATAAACTCCAGGAAGCTCCGCCGTCTCCCCTCCCACCAGGGCCACGCCGTTGGCGGCGCAGGCTTTGGCCATGCCGGTTACAAGCGCTTCTATCTGTTCCGGCTTCAGCACGTCCACCGCTATGTAGTCCAGGAACGTAAGCCCCCGCGCGCCCTGGCAGAGAATGTCGTTGCAACAGTGGTTCACCAGGTCAACGCCCACGGTGTCGTACCGGCCCATCATGCGGGCCACCATAAGCTTTGTGCCAACCCCGTCCACGCTCTGCACCAGCACCGGCTCTTGAAATTCTTTCAGCGTGGCTCCCATATCGAAAAGGGAGCCGAAAGAGCCCAGCCCGGTAAGCACGGAAGTATTGTGGGTGGCGGCGGCGGCTTTTTTAATCCTGCGCAGGCTTTCCATGCCCGCGTCTATGTCCACCCCGGCGGTTTTATACGTTACCGAATCGTCCATCTGGCGTTATGACCTCTACACTAACGATTGTCCAAGGCATAAATCCTACCTTATCCGTTATGTTAACGGAATTGATTTTACAGTTGGAAACCTGTACCTTTTTGATTATGGCTGAAGAAAAGTTTAACCGGATACTGGTGGTGGACGACGAAAGCAGTCTGCGTTTCGTGCTTTCCCGTGGGTTGACCCGCAAAGGATACGTGGTGGACGCCGCCTCCACCGTGGCCGAAGCCGGTGAATTTCTCAACGAATATCCCTATTTCCTGGCCTTTGTGGACATTATGATGCCAGACGGCTCGGGGTTGGACCTGCTGGAGAGCATCAAGCGGCGGCCCAACGCCCCGTCTGTGGTGGTGATGACCGCCGAGGCCACCATGAAAAACGCCATAGAGGCCATGCAGAAAGGGGCGTTCGATTACTTGACGAAACCTTTCGACCTGAACGAGGTTGCCCTGCTGGCCCAGAGGGTGGGCGAGTATCGCAAAATGGCCGGGGAGCTGGCCCAGCTAAAGTCCGCGGAGCCGGTAAAATCGTCGCCGGACGAAATAATCGGCCGGGCTCCTTCCATGCAGGACGTGTTCAAGCTTATCGGCCGGGCGGCCAATTCCGACGCCACGGTATTAATCACCGGCCCCACCGGCTCCGGTAAGGAACTGGTGGCCAGGGCGCTCCATCAAAACTCGGCCCGGGCGCGGGAGCCGTTCATCACGGTAAACTGCGCGGCCATCCCTCACGACCTTCTGGAGTCGGAGCTTTTCGGCCATGTTAAAGGGGCATTCACCGGCGCGGTGGAAGATCAAAAAGGGAAATTCCTGGCCGCAAACGGCGGGGCCATCCTGCTGGACGAGGTGGGGGAGATGCCCCTGTCTCTCCAGGCCAAGATGCTACGGGTACTGCAGGAGCGGGAGTTTTACCCGGTAGGCGCCACGCGCCCCGTAAAAATAGATGTAAGGGTGATAGCCTCCACCAACAGGAACCTGGCCACGGAAGTGGCCGAGGGGAAGTTCCGTGAAGACCTGTACCACCGTCTCAACGTTGTGCGGATAGCCCTGCCTCCCCTGTCTGAGCGGCTACCGGACATACCGGCGCTGGCCAGGCATTTTTTGTCCAAGATAGCCCGCACCTTTAACGAAAAACAGAAGATGCTGGCCCCGGCGGCCATGGATGCCCTTACGCGCTACAACTGGCCCGGAAACGTGAGGGAGCTTGAAAACGTCATCCGCCGGGGCGCCCTGATGGCCCCCGGAGACACCATCACCGTGGAAGACCTGCCGCCGGAGATCACCGGCGCCAAGGATGGCAGGAAACCGGAAGAGAGCCTTTCGCGGCTCACCATGGAACTTATGGAATCCGCCCCGGAAGGCCAGGTTTACGACACCGTGATAAGCCTTGTGGAGAAGACGCTTATAGAACACGCGCTAAAGAAGGCCGATGGCGTGCAGACCCACGCGGCAAAGCTTTTGGGCGTGAACCGGAACACGCTTATGAAAAAGATCGGGGAATACCATATCAAGGCCGAGGAGTGAAACCGACGCCTCGCGCAAAGTTCCCATGTTGGATTAACCTGCTCATTTGGCTCGGCGAATCCTGATTATGACACCGGAAGAAATCGTCCTATCATCAGCCGATCCGGACACCGTGGCCTCCGGGTTCAACCGGCTTTTTGAAACAAGGCCCCAACTGGCCTCCTTCCCGGAAATTTTCACTCCGCTGGCCGGGTTGTTCGCCGGAAGCGATTACCTTACCAACTACATCCTTGCCCGGCCCAATGACCTGGACTGGCTCACCACCGGGGAGATTCTGCTTTCGTCACGAGGCAAAGAATCCATGCAGGGGCATATCGAAATGCTACTGACGGCAATGGAGCCAATGCCCGCCCTGCGAAGGTTCAAGCACCGGGAACTGGCCCGCATCGCCGCCCGGGAACTGGCGGGCCTGTGCGAAGTCACCGAGGCGCTGGCCGAATGGTCCACCGTGGCCGACATCGCCATAGACACCGCCATAACAATCGCCGAAACGAAGTTTCTTAAGCTTCATGGCCAGCCTTTTTATACCCCTTTTGAGGGGAAAGAGGAGCTTCCGGCCAGATTCGCCTGCCTGGGCATGGGGAAGCTGGGCGGTGAGGAGTTGAACATATCGTCGGACGTGGATCTTATATATGTACATTCGTCGAACAACGGCTCCACCACCGGCAAAGAGGATGGCTCCGCCATCACGCCCCTCCACCAGCATTTTGTAATGGTGGCGCGGGAGGTGACCAGGCTGTTGGGGGAATCCACCGAGGATGGCTCCGTTTTCCGGGTGGACCTGGACCTGCGCCCGGAAGGGACCCGGGGGGAGATTACAAACTCCATAGGGGCCATGGAGGTTTATTACGAGTCATGGGGCCAGCAATGGGAGCGCCAGGCCTTGTTAAAGGCCCGGGTTTGCGGCGGCTCAAAACAAGTGGGCGATGAGACCCTCCGCAGGCTCTACCCGTTCATGTACAGGAAATACCTGGACCAGCGCGCCATAGATGAAATCGCCGCCATGAAAGGCAAGATAGATCTTCAGCTTCAGTCGAAAAAAGGGGTAAGAAACGCCGAAAGGAACATAAAGCTCGGCCATGGCGGCATCCGGGAGATAGAGTTTGTGACCCAGGCCATGCAGTTGCTTTACGCGGCGCGTTATCCGGAACTGAGGACGCAGAATACGCTAAAAGCCCTGGACGCGTGCCGGACCCTGGGGCTTCTCTCCGCTCCACATCACCGGGACTTGAGGGAATCATATCTATTCTACAGGCGGCTGGAGAACCGTATCCAGTATCATCAGTTGCTCCAGACCCATTCCATGCCTGAATACCCCGAGCGGCTCAAAGTACTTGGCAAGCTGATGGGTTTTGACTCTGAGGATCCGGCGGCCACGCTATTGGAAGAGACCAAAAAACGCCAAAAACGGGTGCGGAACATCTTTGACTTGTTTTTCAAGAAGGAAGAGGAAAAAAAGGCGGCGGACTCTTTCCCGGCCCCCACCGATGATGTTGAGACCATCACCGCATGGCTGGATTCCTTGAGCTTCGACAAACCTGAAGAATCGGCCCGGGCGCTGAACACCTTGCGTAACGGCAAACCCTTCACCCATCCGTCTGAAAGGAGCAGGCTGGCTTTCGACAGGTTCGGGCCGGAGATAATAAGGGAAGCCCAGGCTACCCCATGGCCCGACCATGTGCTTGTGGGTTTCGAGCGTTTCGTGGAGGCAAGGGGCGGGCGCGACATGCTATATGAGCTTCTGGACGAGACCAGACCCATAATAAAACTCCTGTCGGCCATCTTCTCCCAATCGGAGCGGCTCACGGCCACACTCATCCGCCAGCCCGATGTTCTAGACCGCATGCTGGTGGCCGACCCATTGGAAAGGCCCGCCGACAGGTTCCGTTACCGGGGGGAGTTCCGCTCGGCGCTGGATGGCGGCGGAACCGCCGAAAACAAAATGTCGTCACTGAACATGTTCCGCTCCGCCGAAAGCCTGCGGCTGGGTTTGCGCAGGTTATTGGGCTTATCGGACAGGTTCGAGCTGATGGAGGGTCTTACAAAACTTGCCGAGGAGTTTTTGAAGGCCTCATTCTCCCTGGCGGCCTTTGAAACCGGTTGCGGCGAAAAGGGCTGGGCTGTTCTGGCGGCGGGAAAACTGGGCCGCCGGGAGATGAACTACGGGTCGGACATGGACCTTATAGTGTTCGTGGACGACCGGGAAATGGACAGGGCCGGGGTAACGTTATTGACTCAACATGCTATCAGGCTTTGCGGGGCATATACTCCATACGGTTCCGGATACGCGCTGGACATGCGTCTGCGCCCCTATGGCGAGAAAGGAGAGCTTGTGCCCTCCATCAACGCGGCGGAAGAATATTACGGCGGCAAAGCCGACGCGTGGGAACGGCTGGCGCTGGTGGGCGCCCGCCCCATCGCCGGAGATGAGGCTGTGGGGGCCATGGTGATGGAAACGATGGACAGGTTTATAACTCACCCACCCCTTACCCCGCAGGAATCGGCCCGCATTGCCGAGATCCGGGAACGCATAGCCGACGAAAAGGTGAGGACTGGCGCGGTGGACATAAAGTTCGGCCGGGGCGGGCTGATTGAAATAGAGTTCATCCTGCAATGGCTGGCGCTGGAGGAACCGTCGCTGGGCTCCCCGCCGGAGAAGGAAGAGCCGTTCACCATGTCCACCCTGGCAAGGGCTAGAGCCCGCAAAATCATTTCCGCCCAAGACACCGTGGAGCTGGAAAAAGCGTATGTCCTATACCGCTCCCTGGAAGACGCTTTGAGGATGGACCGGGAACAGGCGTTAAATGTGATCCCGCTGGATGTTGCGGCGTTGCGGCGGCTGGCGCGGATGGTTGCTCTTCCCGGCGTGGGGCCTGAAAGGTTGTTGGGGGAGGTAAAGGAGACCATGGCGAAAGTAAGGGCGGTTTATCTGGATTTTGTCTCGCAACGGGCGCAATAAGGAAAAGCATAAATGCCAGGTGATGACCGCGACTACCGCATAGCGTTGAACGCAGTGCCGTTCATCGGGCCTGTGATATTCCACCGGCTCGTGGCGGCGTTCGGCTCGGCCATGGAGGTTTTTCAAACTCCAGTGGCGCGGCTTGCCGAAGTGGAGGGGGTGTCCGAGGCGCTGGCGAAAAAAATCAGCGGGACAGACCCTTTGAAAGTCTCCGCCAGGGAAACCCAAATGGCCGAAAAGCTGGGCGCCAGCATCAACCTGCTCGGTGAAGATGGTTACCCAAAACCTCTGGAGAACATTTATTCCCCCCCGCCCGTGTTATCCATCGCCGGGGATTGGCGGGAGGAGGACGAGCTTGCGATAGGCGTGGTGGGGACGCGCGCGCCCACAAGCTACGGCAAGATGATGGCCGAAAAACTGGCAGGAGCCCTGGCGGAACTTGGCGTAATGGTGGTGTCGGGGCTGGCGAGGGGGGTGGATGGCCTGGCGCACCGGGGCGCAATGAACGCCGGGGGAAGGACGGCGGCGGTGCTGGGATGCGGGCTGAACATATATTACCCGGCCGAGCACCGGGACATTCAGAAGAAGATACCCGACACCGGAGCCGTGATAAGCCAGTTTCCATTCATCGCCGGGCCGGACAAGATACATTTCCCCATGCGCAACCGGGTTGTCAGCGGATTATGTCTCGGGGTGCTGGTTATAGAGGCCGCCGAGAAAAGTGGAGCGTTGATAACTGCCTACGCCGCTTTGGATGACAACCGGGACGTGTTCGCCCTGCCCGGCCCGGTGAACTCTCCGAAAAGCGAAGGCCCCAACCGCCTCATTAAGAAAGGGCACGCTAAGCTGGTCCAGTCGGTGGAAGATATCCTTGAGGAATTGCCCGAGTATGTATTGGGAAAACTGAAGGCCCGGCAAGCCCAACTGCCCCTGGAAACCCCCATTCCCCTTACGCCGGAGGAGCAAATGGCATTGGAGGCCATGGACCATACCGAACGGCATATTGACATAATCGCCCAGTCCAGCGGTTTGCCAACCCCAATGCTGTCTGCTATACTTCTCACCCTTGAACTGAAGGGCAAGGTGAAACAGATGCCCGGCAAGCTTTTCATGCTTGCGTAAATCTATATTTTTTATGGTGTTGCTCTAATGGCCAAGGGTCTTTTAGTGGTGGAGTCGCCGGCGAAGGCGGCCACGTTGAAGCGGTATCTGGGCAAGGATTTTAATGTGATGGCCTCCATGGGGCACATCAAAAATTTGCCCAAGTCCAAGCTGGGCGTGGACATTGTGAATGGTTACAAACCGGAGTTTGTCACCATCAAGGGCAAGGCCAGCGTCTTAAAAGACCTGAAAAGCGCCGCCAAAAGCGCCGAGATAATATACCTGGCGCCCGACCCGGACCGCGAAGGGGAGGCCATAGCCGCCCATCTGGCGGAGGAAATTTCCGGCAAAGGCAAAAAAATATACCGGGTGCTGTTCAACGAGATCACCAAGAAAGCCGTCACCGAAGCCATAAAGAACGTGGGCGAGATAAACCTGAACAAGGTGAACGCCCAGATGGCCCGCAGGATTCTGGACAGGCTCATGGGCTATAAACTTTCGCCGCTCCTTTGGGAGAAGGTTAGAAAGGGGCTTTCGGCGGGCAGGGTTCAGTCGGTGGCCATGAGGATATTGGTGGAGCGGGAAAAAGAGGTCCGCGCCTTCGTCCCGCAGGAGTACTGGACCATAGACGGAGTTGTGGAAGGCTCGTCCCCGCCGCCGTTCGAGGTTAAGCTGGCCCAGTTCAAGGGCGAAAAGATAGAAATTGGCTCCGGCGAGGACGCCGCTAAAATAGGCGCCGCCATCCGCGCCGCGGAGCTTGTAATAAAGAAGATAGAGAAGAAAGAGCGGAAGCGGAACCCTTACGCGCCGTTCATCACCTCCACACTCCAGCAGGAGGCCTCGCGCAAGCTTCGTTATAACGCCCGGCGCACCATGTCGGTGGCCCAAAGGCTATACGAGGGTTTGGATGTGGGTGAAGAGGGACCGGTGGGTCTTATAACCTATATGAGGACTGACTCCACCAGGGTATCCGCCGAAGCCATCACCGACGTGCGCGGCTTCATCGAAAAAGAATTCGGCGGCCAATACATGCCCGCCAGCCCCAACGTTTACAAGACCGGGAAATCGGCGCAGGACGCCCACGAGGCCATCCGCCCCACCTCGGTGGAGCGGACGCCGGAGAAGATGAAAAAACATCTTTCGAAGGAAGACCTGGCCATATATGAATTGATATGGAAACGGTTCGTGGCCTCGCAGATGGCCCAGGCCGTGTTCGACGTGACTTCGGTGGACATCACCGCCGGGGAGTACACTATGCGGGCCACCGGCTCCATAATGAAATTCGCCGGGTTCCTGAAGGTTTACGAGGAGACCAAAGAGAACGCGGATGAAAGCGCTGACGATTCGGACAAACGCCTCCCGGCGGACCTGGCCGAGGGCCAGCGGCTGAAACTTGCGGAGCTTAAGGAGAACCAGCATTTTACCCAACCGCCGCCAAGATACACCGAAGCGTCGCTTATCCGGGAGCTGGAGGAGCGGGGCATCGGCAGGCCGTCCACCTACGCGGGCATCGTGGGCGTCATCCAGGAGAGGGAATACTGCCAGGCGGAGGACCGCAAGCTTATCCCTTCGGAGTTGGGCATACTGGTTACCGACCTTCTGGTGGAGAATTTCCCCGACATAATAAACGTGGAGTTCACCGCCCAGATGGAGAACGAGCTGGACCAGGTGGAAGATGGCCAGAAAAATTGGACCCTGGCGCTGGACGATTTTTACAAGCCCTTTGAAGCGGACCTGAACAAGGCGCGCGAACAGATGCGCAACGTGAAGGCCGAAGCCGAAGTGACGGAATTTGTCTGCGACAACTGCGGCAAACCCATGGTGATAAAGTTCGGACGGTTCGGAAAATTCCTGGCTTGCTCCGGCTACCCGGAATGCAAAACCACCAAGAAACTGGACGCCAGCGGAATCCCGATGGAGAAAAAAGAGGCGCCGCCAGACGAGCCGACGGATTTGAAATGCGAGAAGTGCGGATCCCCCATGGTGATAAAGACCGGCAGGTTCGGACGGTACATGGCATGCTCCCGCTATCCGGAGTGCAAGACCACAAAGCAAATAGGCATAGGCATTAAATGCCCCAAGCCGGATTGCGGCGGCGAGCTTACCCGCAAACGCACCAAGACCGGAAAGACCTTCTACGGTTGCGATAATTATCCCAAGTGCGATTTCGCCACATGGGACGAGCCGGTGGCCGAGGCCTGCCCGGATTGCAAGCACCCCTTCCTCGTGAAAAAATCGTTAAAGTCGGGCGTATTCCTCAAATGCCCCAACAAGGAATGCGGCTACAAGAAACAGCTGGAAGAAGAGCCTTCCAGGTAGCCGTTATCGGCGGCGGGCTGGCCGGGCCGGAAGCGGCCTGGCAGTTGTCCCGTATCCTGGGCGAGAACGGCCGCGTGGACCTTTACGAGATGCGGCCGGTAAAATCCACCCCCGCCCACGCCACCGCATGGCTGGGGGAACTTGTGTGCTCCAACTCGCTCAAGTCCGAAGAGCTATCTTCGCCCACCGGCATGCTAAAGGAAAACCTTTCGAAAGCCGGGTCGCTCATCATGGAAATGGCCCGCAAATGCCGTGTGCCAGCCGGCAAAGCGCTGGCGGTGGACAGGGAGTTGTTGGGGAAGGCGGTGACAAAGGCCATCCAGTCACGCCAGAACATACGACTCATCCGTGAGGAAGTGACGGATATCCCCGAGGGTTACGACGCGGTGATCGTATCCACAGGCCCTCTTACCTCAAACGCTTTGGCGGAGCGGCTCAAGGAGTTGATCGGAGGCGATGGGCTATATTTTTACGACGCCATAGCGCCCATCGTGGAGGCCGATTCTTTGGACAGAAGCATGGTTTTCGAGCAGGACAGGTACGCCGAACCGGGCGCCGGGGATTATCTGAACATCCCGCTTAATCGCAACGAATATGAGAGCTTTATAGACAGTCTTCTGTCCGCCCAAACGGTGAGATTCGAAAATTTCGAGAAGGAATATTATTTCGAGGGATGCCTGCCCATAGAGGAAATAGCCTCCCGGGGGCGCGAGGCTTTATCGTTCGGGCCCATGAAACCGGTGGGTATCACCAATCCTGCCACCGGGGAGAGGCCATACGCCGTAATCCAGTTGAGGAAGGAAAACGCGGAAGGGAACGCATATAACCTGGTGGGGTTCCAGACCAAGCTTACCTACCCCGAGCAGGAGCGCATTTTCAGAACGTTACCGGGGTTGAAAGAAGCCCATTTCCTCCGGTTCGGCTCGCTGCACAGGAACACTTATATTAATTCCCCAAGAGCGTTGAGCGCCGGGTTGACGCTGAAAAATGATCATCGGGTCCGGCTGGCGGGCCAGATAACCGGCGTGGAGGGTTATGTGGAAGCGGTGGCCATGGGTTTTCTGGCGGGCGCTTTTACCGCATGGGAGTTGTTGGGAATGGACATGCCGCCGCCTCCGCATGCCACAACCCTGGGCGCCCTGCTCCATTACATTACCGACCCTGCGCGGGCGGACAATTTCCAGCCTACTAACATTAACTTCGCGCTGTTCCCGCCGTTGGAGAAAAAGACCAGGGGCAGAAAAGAACGCCGCGCTTTAATTCTGGAACGGGCCAATGAGGAGTTTGCAGGGTGGATTGAAACATTAAGGCAAACGGAGCGCTAACCCCGGAATTATACCGGGTCAGATTGCTCAACAGGCAATGGCAAGAGGTGATTTGTCACCCTGAGCCCGTCGAAGGGTGACAACCAACATTGGGGTCATAGTTCGACAAACTCATCATTACATCCCCTTTCGGAGCCGCCTATAACCGCCTCACTGGTGTTCCGTCACCCGGATAACGCCGTTCACAAGCTTTGAGGGGCGGTCCATTATCTTCTCCATCTTTTTGTTGAACTCCGTCTCCATGTCAAAATCCAAAGCTATCGCGCAACCCATCACGAGGATCAGAAGGTCTGCTATCTCCTCCGCCAGTTCCTCTTTCGCCTTGCCCTTGGTGACCGCCGATGAAATCTCCCCCAACTCCTCGGCCATCAGGCACACGCGGTATTTCATCTCCTCGCCACCTTTGTTGGCGAAATCGTGTTTGAGATGAAACGCCTTTACGGATTCCATCATTTCGGCGAAACTCATGCCCATCCTTCAAAAACCTATCTTTAATGTTGTTCTGGTATGATGACGGAAAAGCCAACGGGATTCGACCATCACGGGCTGATAACCATGAAAAAAACCGCGGCGGCGCTGGGCATTTCCATGCTGGCCTCCATTCTTGCCGTTGTCGCTGGCCGCGCGCCTTTTATGGAGTCCTTCGCGCTAAAATCGCTGGACGCCCAGTTCCGGGCGTACGCAAACCCGGCCCTGGCCGACAAACGCATAATACTTGTGGAGGTGGACCAGCATAGCCTGGACCATTTCGAGCGGGACAACATCCCCTTCCCCTGGCCGCGAAGCCTTTATAACCCCATAATCGAATATTGCGCCAAAAACGGAGCCCGCGCGGTGATGTTCGATATTTTGTTCAACAACATATCGCCATACGGCGAGGAGACCGACGAACAATTCGCCGGCGCCATGCAAAAGGCTGGCAACGTATTCCTGGCGGCGGCTTTCACCACCGGCGGCTCCGCCAGCGGGGAGGTCATGAAGGCCACGCAAAAATCGGGAATCGGTTTCGAAGGCGCCGCGCCCATGGCGTTGGTGAAAAATGGCGCGTCGCTCCCCCTCCCGCAGTTGGCCGCCGCCGCCCGGGGGTTGGCATCGGTGACGTTCAGACCGGACAACGACGGGGTTTACCGCCGGGTTCCCCCGGCCATAGTTTTCAACGGCGGGCTCATCCCCGCCCTGTTCGCGGCTCCAGTATTCTCCAGTGAAAAGACCGCCAGGTTCGACAACAGAGCCTTGGCCGTAAACGGGCTTGACATCCCGCTGGACGGCGATGGGCGCATGTGGATTTACTATCACGGCGGGCGGAATGCCTATAAGCGATATTCCGCCGCCGGGGTTATATCGTCGGCCCTGGCCGCTTCTCAAGGGGTGGAGCCAGCCATAGCGCCGGAAGTTTTTAACGACGCCTACGTCATTATAGGCTACACAGCGCCTGGCTTGTTTGATTTGAAGCCCACGCCTCTTTCCGCCGTGTCGCCTGGGATGGAGATCCACGCGGCGGCGCTGGACAACCTTTTAAACGCCAGGTTCCTGCGGGAGGCCCCCCTTTGGCTCACAGCGTTGGCGGCTTTAGCCGGAGCGCTGTTTATAGCCTTTAGCGTTGTGTTCATCAATTCGGTTTACTGGGCGGGGGCGATAACGTCGTTGACCTTGGGAGCCCTGTTCGCCACATCCGGCGCCTTTTTCAAATCCGGCCAGTGGATGAGCCTGCTGACGCTTTTTACATCGGCCACGGTTTCGCTGATTCTTGCCGCCGGGTACAAGTACCAGGTGGAGGGGAGGCAAAGGCGGTTCATCCAGCGGGCGTTCCAGCATTATGTGTCACCCTCGGTGGTGAGCCAGATAATTAAAGAGCCCGAGCGGCTTCAACTGGGCGGCGAGAAGCGGGAGATAACCGTGCTTTTCTCCGACCTGGTGGGTTTTACAACTTTATCGGAACGGTTAGAAGCCTCGGCGTTGGTGGGGATACTAAACGGCTACACAACCCTTATGGCCGAGACCATCACCCAACGGGACGGCACTGTGGACAAATACATTGGCGACGCGGTGATGGCCTTCTGGGGCGCCCCGGTGGAGCAGGAACGGCATGCGGAACTGGCCTGCCTTTCGGCGCTGGAATGTCTTGCGCGGCTGGACCGGTTCCGCGCCCAGCTGGCCAAGCAGGGTTTGCCGGAGATAAACATGCGTGTGGGGCTCAACAGCGGCCTTTGCGTGGTGGGCAACATGGGCTCCCGCGACCGGTTCGACTACACCGCCATAGGCGACGCGGTGAACCAGTCTTCCCGGCTGGAGGGGCTCAACAAGGCTTATAACACCCGGATACTGGCGGCGGAGGTCACTTACCTGGCCGCGCAACCAGTGGTATTCGGCAGGAAAATAGACCTGCTCGTGGTGAAAGGGAAGGAGAAACCTACGCTGGTTTACGAGATAATGGCAAGAAGGGGTGAGGAGACCGGCGCAATGGTTGAACAGGCCGCAATGTACGAAGAGGCTTTTGAAAGATACTCGAACAGGGACTGGAGCGGGGCTGTCGCAATGTGCAAGACTCTTATCGAAAGATATGACGACCTGCCGTCCAAAACACTTTTAGAGCGGGCGGAACATTATATGCGAACGCCGCCTCCCCCGGAATGGGACGGCGCTTTCAGGCACACCAGCAAATAGGCGGGAATCATGACAAGGTCGCGCAACATAACCGGCCCATCGGAAGGAATGGATCCTTACAGCCCCGAAAAATACCCGTCGGAAGGTAGCGCCATATCTGGCCTGGGTTACGCCGCTTTCTCCGCCATGTTCATCATCACCTGGATAAGCCCATATACCTTTGGGTTGAAAACCGTGTCATACCTAACCATGATGATGTTGCTGGAATTCATCGTTATGCATTCGGGGGCGTTTCTCGCCACGGCCATGGCGGCGAATGTAAGCAGGGGTAAAAAAAGCCTGAACATATTGGGGATCGGCCTTTTTTACAGCCTTTTCATTTTGGGCATTTCCCTTTCGTTTTCAGATTGGTTGCCCGCCCTTATTTTCGCCGGGATGATAGCCAACCGCGTTATCACCGTGCTGACGGCGGAGGCCGGGGAGGTCCGCAAGTCCGCCGCGAACCATTCATGGGCCGCCAGCGCCCTGTTCTACCTGCTATTCGTTTTCGCCACAACCCTGCTTCCGGTGCCGGAACTTGGAATAACCAGCGATGTGGCCCGGGCGCAGGAGTTTACCTCCAGCGGGCTTTGGGTGGATGAGCCGCAAAGGGTTGTGGCGTTCGGTTTTCTTTATTTCGGCGCGTTGGCGTTGTCGGAACTTTCCGGATACCGCTGGATGATCAAAATGGCGGGCAAAAAACCGGGCGGTTAACGCCCAATGATGATCTTCCCGAAATGCCTGTTCTCTACCATCCGCTCCATGGCCATGCGGTAATCGGACAGGTCGAAAACGCTGTCTATCACCGGTCTTATCTTCCCCTCGGCGGCCAGGGCCAGGGCTTTCTCCAGCTCCTCCGTGCGGCCCATAAGCGAACCCATCACCGTCACCCCTTTCCAGTATAACGGCGCAGGATGGAAAGAAACCTGCTCGGAGGACACGTTGCCGGACATCACAATGCGCCCTCCCGTGGCCGCAACCGCCAGGCTTGTGGGAAACGTTTCGGCCCCCACGTTGTCTATCACCACATCCGCTCCATGGCCGCCGGTGATGTCCGCCACTTCGGCCACGATGTCGGTATGGCGATGGTTCAAGGTGTGCGTGGCGCCCAGCAAGGCCGCTTTGCCAAGCTTCGCCTCGTCGCCGGAGGTCACTATCACGCTGGCCCCGCAAAGCGCCGCTATCTGCATGGCGTAAACGGACACGCCGCCGCCCGCGCCGTGGATTAAAACCCATTCCCCGGGCCGCGCGGCCCCTTTCACCACCACCTGCCGCCATGCGGTCATAAGGCACAGGGGAAGCGCCGCGGCTTCCTCGAAACTTAACGATGAAGGTTTTTTTAATAGATTCCTGGATGGAAGGGAGATGAATTCGGCGTGGGTCCCGTTTGCGCCGGAACCCAGGATGGTGTAGTTATCCTCATCCGGCTCGCCGATATTGGGATTTATTATCACCTCGTCGCCTGGGACGAAATCCGTAACTCCTGCCCCGGCATACTCCACCACTCCCGCCCCGTCGGAGCCGGGTATGGCCAACCCGTCGCCCCGGCTCATGGAGTAAAGGTCCATATGGTTCAGGGAAGAGGCCATGACGCGCACAACCACGCGCCCCGGCTCGGCCCGAAGCGGGTCTGGAAGGTTTTCGACGCGGATGGAGCTTAGCGCCCCTTCGCCGGTGAACCTTACCGCCTTCATCTATCCCCCCTCTTGAATAAGCGTCATCATACCCCCGGAGCGGCGCCTGTTCAACATTCCAGGTTGGGCGCCGGTATCAGCGGTGACGCGCCTCCGCCGCCGATTCAACGGCGCAACGGTTCCGGCCCAATTCCCAGCGTTCCTTGGTTTCTTCATCGGGCTCCACCTGGCCCAGGTTGGCGTGCCGCATGTTCTGGTAGTCCTCCGGCTCCGCTGGAAGGCACGAAAGAATTTTGGCGGCAAAACGCTCCTTGTCCCCGATGGTGAGTAGCGGGTTGGTCTTTCGAAGCGCGCCCAGCGGCTTTATAACGCGCCACCGCTCATCCATCTCCATGGTCCCGGTGGTGTGAGAGGGGGCTATTAGCACATCATCGCCAAGCTTTTCAAATTTGCGTATGGTGTCCCACAGGTTGTAAACCCATTCGGAGGCGTGGCCCCCCAGGTCTGGCCTGCCCATGCTGGAGAGAAAAAGTGTGTCTCCAGTGAAAAGCAGTTTATCCGCGAAAAGAAAACATGTGGAGCCCGGCGTGTGCCCCGGCGACGCCATCGACACCACCTCGATAGTCATTCCGCCGATGGTGTAAACTTCGCCATCCCCGGCGGGCAGGCACGGCGTGGTAGCCAAATCCATATCCGCCGAACCTGCCCGGTATTCCGCCCCCGCAACCTGGGCCAGGCTATGTCCGCCAGAAATGTGGTCGGCGTGCAGATGGGTGTCGAACACGTATTTTATTTTCACGCCCCGTTCTTTGGCGGCCGCCAGATACTGTTCCACATGCCGCGCCGGATCTATCACCACCGCTTCCGCCCCGGAAACCAGAAGATAGGAAAGGCACCCTTTCCCCACCCGGTTGAACTGTATCACCTCCGCTCCGTTTCCGGCCCAAACGGGTGTGTTCACGTATAGATTGCCCCAGGCTTTCATGCCTCCAGCCACGTTGACGGCGGTTATGCCTTTGTCTTTGAGGATATTCGCAACATAGGCGCTGGCGCCACCCTTGGCGCAAAGGGCCACGATTTCCCTGCCCTGGGGCACTTTTCCGGCAGACTCGTCTGGCGTCTCGATAAAATCTATATACGGGATGTTCACCTGGTCCCTTATAAAATCCATCCTCCAGCTTGCGTAATCATCAGGATTGCGCACGTCCAGAAGTAGCGGTTCAAATCCGTTTCTCAACCGGCCCAACAGTTCAGCCGGGGAGATTTCCGTAGCGTCGGGCATTGTTTTTCCCAAAATTGTTTTTCCAATTGATTGATGATTTCAAATGCATGCAAGATTCCGGTTTGGAGGAGGCGCCAGGCGGAATGTTTAACAATCCGGGACTTGAATGGACAAATGGCCGGTTTGGAAGCCGGCCAAAAGGAAATTTAGCCCGCGCTTCCCACAGGGGCGGCCAAGGCGCTCAATGGGCCCTCGCCTTGGGCCTGCTCTGTTACAGCGCCTGATTCCGCCGCCTGCTGGGCCGCCAGGGCTTGTGCCTCCGAGTCCAGCTCCGCCTGAATAATGTCCAGCCGCTCCCGTGCGGTTGCATTACCCGGATTGAAGTCCACCGCGGCGCGATAAGCCGTCAATGCTTGCTCTCGGGAGCCCATCAGCGAGAACGCCATGCCTTTTAAAGTTTGTAACCGGTCGAACATCTCGGGGTTGGCCGTGTTTACCACCAAAGCCTGTTCCACAGTCTGCAACATTATCTCCCCGGCCCGGTCACCATACCACCGCTTCATTTCGAAGGGGAGCAGTTCATAGGCCAGTTTCTCATCGCTTACAAGCCGGTTGAAAAGCCTTTCAGCCTCGGTGGTGTGAAGCACATCATGATCGCCAACGTGGTAAAGCGATGTCCGGCCGCTGTGGAACGCCGGATCGAAATAGGTAAACGCTAGCGCGGAACAACCGACGATGATGGAAATCACCGCGGTCACTGGAATCTGGAAAGCCTCCATCATGTAAGCCTCCTGGATGATCCCCTGGTATTTAGACTGTTTGTTGAGCAATGGATGTGCCAATATGACTGAACGGGTAAGGATTGTAGTTTCAATGCGTTTAAAACGCAAGTGGAATTTTTCGTTTCTTTTTCACAGTCGTAACTCCAATTTTTGTAGGACGTTACCACCTTTTTTTGAGCGGCGCGGTTTCGGCTTGTTTCGTTGCGAATGTATAATCAGGGTATGAGTGACCGGTTTGGGCATCTAAAAGAAATCCTGGAGAACATGCCCCAGGAGCCAGGCGTTTACATGATGAAAGACGCCGATGGCAAAATCCTTTACATAGGCAAGGCCAAATCCTTGCGCAACCGTGTGCGCTCGTATTTCCAGGAATCCGCAACCCACACCCCAAGAATCGCCCACATGGTGGAACGGGTGCGGAGCATCGGTTTCATGGTGACCGCCACGGAGGTGGAGGCGCTGGTGCTGGAAGACAATTTCGTCAAAAAGCATCAGCCCCGTTACAACGTGATGCTCAAGGACGACAAGAACTATCCATATATAAAGATAACCTTGGACGAGGCTTTCCCCCGCATCTTCATGGTGCGAAGGGTGGATAACGACAAGGGTATGTATTTCGGCCCATACGTTTCCGGCAAGGCGGTGCGTTCCACCCTGCGGCTCATCCACAGGATTTTCCCACTGCGCCAGAGTACCGACATTCTGGACGGCAAACCCTTGCGCCGCCCATGCCTGAATTACCAGATGAAACGATGCCTGGCCCCTTGCGCGGGATTGGTGGACCGCGAGGAGTATATGGAGCTTGTCAACGAGGTGGCCATGTTCCTGAAGGGGAACAACGCCGGGCTGTTGGACGCGCTGGAAAAAGGGATGCTAGCCGCGGCGGAAAAGGAATATTTCGAGACCGCCGCCAGGTATCGCGACCAGATCGCCGCCATTAAAACCCTGGCCGAGAAGCAAAAGATCACCTCGCCGGATCTGGGCAACCTGGACGCGCTGGGGATTTACGAAGAGGCTGGCAAGGCCATGATAAAGATATTCCAGGTGCGGCGCGGGAAACTGAACGGGGAACGGCATTTCATTTTCGACAAGGTGGATAGGGCCGACCGGGCGGAGGCGCTGGGCGCCTTCATCCGCCAGTTCTATGCGGAAGGCATGGAGATACCGCCGGAAATCCTGACGCCGGAGCCGCCTGATGGCGTTGAAGCGCTGGAGGAACGCCTGACAGCGGTACGGGGCGGCAAAACCCGCATATACACCCCGGTGAAAGGCAGGAAACGCCAGATTCTTAACATGGCCGAGCGCAACGCCAAGATGAACCTTGGCGCCATAATGAACACATCCAAAAGCCGTGGCGAAGCGCTGGAGGAAATCAGGGCCACCCTTGGCCTTCCTTCCGCGCCAATGACCATGGAGGCTTACGATATATCCAACACAAGCGGCCTTTCGGCGGTGGGCTCCATGATAGTTTTTAAAGACGGCGCGCCTTCCAAGGATGATTACCGCAAATACAAGATTAAATCCGTTACCGGCCCGAACGATTACGCCTCCATGGCCGAGGTGATAATGCGGAGGTTTTCCAAATTGGCCGAAACCGGCGAGCCTTTCGCCGACCTGTTGATAATAGATGGCGGCAAGGGGCAGGTAAACGCGGTGATGGAGGCGTTCCGGTCCATGAACATCACGCCGCCGCCGGTGGTGGGCATCGCCAAGGGCGCAGACAGGGAGAACCCTGAAAGCGACGAGTTTATATTGCCGGGCCGGGCGGAGCCTGCGCCGTTCCCCCCCACCTCGCCGGGCAGGTTTTTACTGCAACAGGCGCGGGACGAGGCGCACCGGTTCGCCGTGGCCTATCACAGGCAAACGCGGGACGCGGCGGCGCGGGAGTCTTCATTGGACAACGTGCCAGGCATAGGCCCCCGGCGCAAAAAACTGTTATTGACGAAATTCGGATCCGTCAAACGCGCGCGGGAAGCCGCCCTTGAGGACTTGATGGAAACGCTGAAAGTTTCCGAAACCGTGGCGAGAAGGATAAGGGAGAACCTTTAACGCTTCCCTGAGGTCACGCCCCTTAAATGTTTCTCGAAGTAGCCAGCCACGGTTCCTTTCCCAGCCTTGAGAAGGCGGGGTGGCCAAGGCAAAGCATGAGCCAGGGCGTTTCGCAATATCGGCGTTACGACGATGCTTCCCCGTGGTCGCCCGACCACGGTTCCTCCTAAGTATCATAATTTGACTATTTCCACTATTGAGGCATACATTTTACCAATAGGGGAAAGGCGCATATTTTTTACGCCTTATGCGGGACATTGTTTGGTCTCTTAACCAGCGGAGGCGGATATGGTTCCCACAAGAAGAAAGTTTCTAACCACGGCTTTAGGGCTCGCCGCTACCACCGGCGGGTTATCATTATTGATTCATGCATGTGGAGGCTCATCGGGTTCATCATCCACAGACACATCCTCCAACGAAACGCCGGATACAGGTGGCGACACATCCACACCGGAACCGCTAAGCGCCTGCGAAACAAACGGAACCACGGCAACGGTAGGCACGAACCATGGTCACCCCTCGCCGTCTATCCCAGCCGCCGACGTTACTGAGGGAACGCTAAAAACATATCAGGTTGGCGCGGGAAGCGCAGGCCATACGCATTCGGTAACGGTTCCCGCCGCATCGTTCGACACACTGCAAGCGGGGACGACAGTAGTTATCACCACAAATGCGGACAATACGGGCCACACCCACGCCATAACCGTGGCCTGCGCGTAAACGGAGTCATATTGTAGGGGCAGGGCAAGCCCTGCCCACTTGGGTGGCAAATAGCGGCTCCCGGTAATATCATCCCTGCAACACGGCGGCATGAGCAGGCATCAGAACCTTAACGCAGAAATGAATAGAGGCCACGATGCCGGATCAAGTCCGGCATGACAAGCCCACCAAGTGATTACCGCTTCGCCGAAGACACCCTTTACATGCTTCCCCAGCGTCACGCCAAATACGCTTCGCCGAAGTCGCCTGACCTCGGGCTCCTTTATGCTTCCCCGAGGTCGCCTGACCTCGGTTTCTTTTTCCCCGCCTTAGCAAGGCGGGGTGGCGAAGGCTCAGCCTGAGCCGGGGCGGTTCTACCGCTGACAATACGATAGAGGCGTGGCGGCGTAGCTTGTCGAGCCACGAACCATGACCAGGGCGCGTCCGCATTGGTTCCGCTTGTAGCGCGGGCGGATTTAAAACCCGCCCCTTCGCGCGACGCCTTCCCCACCGCTTCCCCGAGGTCACACTATATATGCTTCCCAGCGTCACGCCTAGAGCATTTTAATATTTCATAGATACTGTGTATAATTTATGGATGAAACCAATATCCATAGATTTGCGCCGGAGGGTGATCGAGTCGCGTAAGGAGGGTGAGTCCTTGGGGCAAATAGCGGCGCGTTATAAATTGCCCAAGGCCACAGTGCAACATCTTGTAGAACATTACCACGCCACCGGTTCGCTGGAGCCCAAGCCGTCTGATTGCGGGCGCAAACCGGCGTTTTCCGGGGACGCGCTTAGCAAGCTGGAGGCGGATGTTCTGGCCAATCCCGACGCTACACTGGCCGAATTGCGCGACCGGAGCGGCCTGAAAGTTTCGCTTGTGGCCGTTCACAACACTCTGCGGAAGGCGCTGGGTTTCACTCGAAAAAAAAGTCTCTACATGCGAGCGAGCAAGAACTAGCCGATGTGAAGGAGGGCCGCGCCTTGTGGAAGGAACGGATCGCCAGGGTAGATGTTTCGCTCCGCCCAGCATGACAATAAGCGGTAGCCAAATAGCTAGCGGCTGTGATCTAAAAATCCAGCCGCTGGTACCGCTCCAGTTCCATGGAAACAAAGCCCATCTTGCCGTAGAAGGCGAAGGCGGGGCTGTTGGCCTTGTCTATGTTCACGCTAACCCTGGGCGCGCCCAGCTTTTTGGCCGTGTCGAAAACGCCGTTCATGAGGATCCGGCCCACCCCGTTTTGCCGGTGGGCCCGGGTGATGATGAAATCGTCTATATGTATGGTCATGGCGCCATGATAGGTGCTTACCATAAGTTGCAGATTGGCGAAAGCCACCACGTCACTTGTATGCTCCACCACTAACAGGCGGGACAAATGCGGGTTGTCGAGGGCCATTTTTAACCCGGCTGAATGCGTGTCCGGCCGGGGAGTGAACATGGATTCGATGGAATAAAGCTCGCACAGCAGGCGGACGATGGCAGGGATGTCGTCAAAAGAGGCCTGGCGGATTAGATAACCGGACATTTTTTTAAGCCCAGTGAGGCCCGGCCCGCGCTTGATTTGCCGGGCCGGAAAAACTTACGCGGGTTTTTTAACCTTGCCGGAGGTGATGCAGTCCACACAAACGGTGACCCTTTTCACACCGCCATTGGCCGTGACGGACCGTACCGATTTAAGGTTCGGGTTCCACCGCCGCCGGGTGACGTTATGGGCGTGGCTCACGTTGTTGCCGAACATCGGCTTTTTCCCGCAGATCTCACATTCTTTAGCCATGTAACGCTCGCAAAAAACGGTTCAAAATCAAAAATAGTAATGTTAGCATGTATTGTGACTTTGGCAACTGTTTTTTGAAAGTGTCATGGAAAAAATAAGTAAAGAATCGGTACTGCATCAGCTCATGCGGGAACACCCTTCCGCCATCAAAGTGTTTGATTCTTATGGGATGGGCTGTAAATCCTGCGGCGGAGCCAAGCTTGAAACCGTGGAATGGGCCGCCACGATGCACGGGTTGGATACCGCCGAGTTTCTAAAACGGCTAAACGACGAAGCCTCCCGCGAAGGGGCCAAAGGGAAGTAACCCCAAGCGTCGGGTTGAGGGGGAGCTTTCTGGAGATGCGCCCTACTTCTCCGGCGCGAAACTTTTTGAGTATTCCCCGGCTCCGGCCAAATCCGCCTGGTTAAAATCGGCGTTGTAGAACAACTTTACCGTGTGGCGGCTGGCCGTCGAAAGTTTGGCCGTCAGGCTCACCGCCCGCAAATCCAGCGCATGTCCGCCCCGCTTCCGGTCTTTTGTTAAATAATGTAGATGCCAGCCGGGCACGTTCACGCTCTTCATATACGAGGGGAACCTGAACCCCACCAGCGTCCCCTCCACGCTTTCATACGTGAATACGGTCTGCTGTTTCACCACATCGTTCAACGTGGGGTATGGCCGTTTCTGGCCGGGAACGCTCCGGGCTTTCAGGTATTCGAACTTGCCGTCTATCCGCACGGCGTAGATGGCGTTTAACGTGGGCAACGCCTTGTCCAGCTGGGCGGCCATGTTCGTGAAACTCTCCACACTGGCAAGCTTCACCTCCCGGTCCGGCGCAAACATTGTCACAGTGGCGAATGGTGTTTTCAATGTGTCACCAGCGGGTATGGCCACCCCGTCGCTTTTAATCTGATAAACAACGCCGTCCGCCACGGCCATTTCGCCATCCAGCCCGTTGAACGTGCCGATGCCTGTGTCCCCTTCTCTCTTCAACTCGCCGATAGTAACGTCCCCCTCAAGCACCCCCACAGACAGGGCGTTCACCACCCCAACCTGATAGACACCGCTATCGCCCCCGGCGGCATATCCGGATAATCCAAAACAGATTATTAACGCGACGACCAGTTTCTTGGCGGACAAGGCGCGCCTCCCTAAATTACCAGTCAAGCCAATGTTCATTTAGCCGCAAACGCCTTGAACCTTTGCTCCCGCGCAGGCTCGTCTACCGCTTCGTATTTGTTTTTCTTTATAAGCTTCTCGCAACTGGCCAGCCTGTCCGCGGCGGGCGGATGCGTCTTGTAAAATCCCGTTTCCCCGGCTCCCTTGGCCTCTTCGGCCAGCGTAGCAAGAAACTGCGCCAGCCCCGCCGGGTTGTAGCCAGCCTTCCATGTTGTTTTCAACGCCTCCTCATCGGCCTCAAACTCCTGCGAGCGGGAATATCCGTTCACCACCATCTTGTTCACGATGTCATCTATGGTCCCCTCGAACGCGGCGGTAAGCTGGGCCACCTCCGCCGAGGAATATTCTTTCACCGCCTCGGTCCCGATTATGGTGAACGCCTCGGTGAGGCGAGAGGATTTAATGGCCGACAACCCGTGTTTGAGCGTCACATGACTAATTTCATGCGCCAGCACCGCCGCCAGCTGTTCCTCGGACTTCACCCGCGAATAAAGCCCCGTGGTGATGAAAATGAACCCGCCCGGCGCCGCAAAAGCGTTTATCTCGCCGCTATTTATCAGCATGAAATGGTAGCCGCCGAAAGTTTCCGGCTGGGTGGAGAACCGCGCCAGCGTTTGCCCAAGGGTGTTTATGTAACCCGTCCGTCTCTTGTCATCCACCGGTTTGTACTGGCTAAGGATTTTCGCCGCCACCGACCGGCCAATGTAATATTCCTCCTCCTCCGTAAGCTCGGAGAAACCTTTGCGAAGGGCCGTGGCGGTCTTGATTATGGCGTCTTTCTTCTCCAGCCCTTTCATAATGATGCTTCCCCAGTCCTGGGAATCCGCCGGGCCTGCCAATAACAGGGCCAATCCAACAGCGAAAATGCCTGCTAGCGGGCGCAAATTAAATTTTTTCATTTGCCCGTCTCCCTGGAAGCGAGTTTGCCATCCTTCACGAAGGCGGCAACTTTGGAATCCTCCACCGTTATCTTCTCCATCCTGTCCACGGCGGCGAAATCCAGCGATGGGTTCTTTTTCTTATACTCGCTCTCCACCTGGGAGTTGAATCCCTTACCGGCCAGGGCCACCTCTTCCTGGGAAACCTTGGAGGCGTCATCCCCGCCGAAAAGAGAGGGGCCTTTGTCCTTAACCTCCATCCCCACGGCGGATTTATGTATCCAACCGTTCTTGCCGGAGAAAGCGACCTTTATCCATCCGCCGCTTTCCTCCAGAACTTCCAGCCGGTCCTTGTAAACCGCTTCCGCCACGGTGGGCGCAAAAAACTGTTTATCCGCCCGGATGGATGTTTTTTTAACGGTGACAGCCACCACTTTGGACGCGGCGCCGGAGATGGCCGGGAAAAGCATGGATATGAAGGCCAGGGCCAGAAACGCGAATAGCTTGATGGTTTTCATACATCCCCCTGGTAACTAAAAAAATCATAGAGTAGGCCACGCTCCTTTGCAAGCCGCAAAGCCCATCCATTGTAGCGGCGCAAGAAGAAGCTTGCATTGATATACATTTAATACTATTTTCGTAAATGTGCGCTTGCTCTCGCGGTGTAACGCTGTTTGAGGGAGATTGAGCATGGGGCGCCGGGCGTTTCTTTACCGTTTTAGGCCCAGGTCCGCCATAGCCCGTGGGCTTGCCGGAGCTGGCCTCGCCGGGGCGCTCGCCGTGGCGGCGGTTATGGGCTTTATATACCACGCGCCGGTTTATCCCCCTTCTTTTTCCCCTCCCGAACAACCCATCCGGTTTTCCCACAAGCTTCACGCCGGCGATCTGGAGATAGATTGCCAGTATTGCCACATCTACGCCGCCAAGGCGGAATTCGCGGGGGTTCCGCCACTCACCAAGTGCATGAATTGCCATGTAAACCTGACCATCAAAAAAGAGCCCGTCCGAAAACTCAAAACCCTCGCCGAGAGCAAAGACTCGGGCCAATGGATAAGGATATATAAACTCCCAGACCACGTATGGTTCAACCACAAGCGGCATATCGCAAAAGATATAAAGTGCGCCGTGTGCCACGGCCCCGTTGAGACCATGGAGGTCACTTACAAGGCCGTAACCCACCAGATGGGGTTCTGCCTGGATTGCCATCAGGGGAAAAACGCCCCCACCGATTGCTGGACATGCCACACCTGACATGAGGAATTTATGGACAGACGTTCGTTCCTGAAAATCGGTGGGGCCATCGCCACCGCGGGAATAACCGGCGGGTGCGGGCAGATGGCGCAATCCATCATCCCCTACGTAACACCGCCGGATGAAGGGATAAACCCCGTCGAGGGGGAATACTATTACACCGTGTGCGGGATGTGCGGCTCCGGTTGCGGAATCATGGTCCGCACAGTGTCGGGCCGCGCGAAAAAAATCGAGGGCAATCCATCCCACCCGGTGAACCACGGCGGCGTTTGCGCCATGGGCCAGGCGGCGGTCTGGCAACTGTACCACCCTGAGCGAATAAAGACCCCGTTGAAACGCGATGGCGCCAAAGGCTCCAACATCTTCACGCCTATCTCATGGGATGAGGCGCTGGGGTTGCTGGCGGAAAACATGGAAAAGGCAAGGGGAAAAGGCTCCTTCGTGATGGCCGATGACCATTCGGACGTGGTGGCTATGATAGCCACGCGGGTTCTGCAACAGTTGGGTTCGCATGATTTTGCGGTTCCCGTGCTTGGCGGCAAGCTAATTTCAGCGGACGGCCCGCCTGTTTATTTCGATCTATCCAAAGCCGCCTGCGCGCTTCTGCTTGGGGCGGATATTTTTGAAAACGGTTTCTCGCAAGTGCATTTCGGCCACGCTTATGGCCAGCTTCGCCGGGGCGACCCCACCAGAAGAGGGATGATGATATACGCCGGGCCGCGGTTATCCATGACCGCCGCCTCGGCGGACCGGTTCGTGAGCGCGAAACACGGTTCGTTAGGAACGCTTGCCCTGGGTATCGCCGCAAGGCTTATACATCTGGCGCAAAACGAAAACGCCGCCACAGATTCAACCATGCTTTCATGGATGAAACGGCTCGATGGATTAACGGTGGAATCCGCTTCGGAAAAAAGCGGCGTCCCCACCGAAACGATTTTGGAAATAGCGTCACAGCTTTTCAATCACGCCCCGGCCATCGCCATCGCGGGGGACGACGTAACGGCCCACTCCAACGGAACGCAGGGGCTTGAAGCCGTGGATTTCTTAAACAGCATTTTGAGTCATCTATCCGGCGCGCGGCGCCTGTGGCGGGAAGAGCCGCCCATCTACCGTAAGATGAGGGAATTCGCGGCTGTTCCCTCTAATGCCACGGATTATTCCGCGACGAAAGAAATCATCGCCAAAGCCGCCCGGGGTGAGATGTCGCTGGGAATGATATTAAACACCAACCCGGCCCATAACCTGCCTGGAGGCATGAATTGTTCCGGAGCGCTGGAAAAAACAGGGTTCGTGGCCGTTTTCGGATGTTTTCTGAACGACACCACCCGCCATGCGGACATCGTACTGCCCTCCAACCATTTCCTTGAATCATGGTCGGCCCAGGTAACCATATCCCCAAGCGGAATTCCGGTGTTCAACGCCCGGCAACCGGTGGTGAGGCCGCTTTATTCAACGGCCCAACCCGGCGACACATTGCTCAGGGCCGCCGCAATGGCCGGTCTGCCGGTGGAGGTGGAAAGCCAGGAGGCTATGGTCATGAAGATCGTGGAGAAGCTACGCCATGAATGGTCTGGAGCGCCATCAACCCTTACTGCGAAAGAAGCCTGGGAATATCTGCTTCAAAGGGGCGGCTGGTGGCCGGAGGTGAATAGCCATGCGCAAGCCCAGGCCCATACGCCACGGAACAGCGGCCCCATTGCGATAGAGGCTCCGGTTTTTTCAGCAAAACCCGGCCATACTTTCCATTTGCATCCATATCAAACCATGCCCATTGGAGCCGGGGGGGCCGCGAACATGCAATGGCTCCAGGAAATGCCGGAACCCATGAGCACAATAAGCTGGGGCCATTGGGTGGAGATAAACCCCAAAACCGCCGTGGAGCTTGGCGTTTCCAACGGAGACATTCTAAAGATAGAAACTCCCCACGGCGCGCTGGAGGTTCCGGCCTATCTTTACCCCGGCGTGGGGCCGGACACGCTGGCCATTCCATTCGGATACGGTCATGAATCATTCGGCAAACACGCCAGCGGCAGGGGAGCCAATGCGATGAAACTCATTGAAGACACAAATTGGCGGGGCGTCATGGCGAAGATAACGAAAACCGGAAGGAAAACCGAGTTTGTGATGGCGGGCAACCCGAGAGGTGATTATGAGGGTAGAGTCTTTCAACTATAGCCACGACAACTCCCACAAATGGGGGATGGTGATAGACCTGGACCGGTGCAACGGGTGCGGCGCCTGCGTAATGGCCTGCCAGGCGGAAAATAACGTGCCCGTGGTGGGGGAGGATGTGGCCCGGCAAAAACGGACCATGGCATGGCTGAGGGTGGAACGGTATTTCGAGGGGGAATGGCCCAACCTGCGGGTGGTGTTCCTCCCCATGCCCTGCCAGCATTGCGCCAACGCCCCGTGCGAATCTGTATGCCCCGTGTTCGCCACGTATCATAACCCGGAAGGGCTCAACGCGCAGGTTTACAACCGGTGTATAGGCGTCAGGTTCTGCGGCAACAACTGCCCATACGGCGTGAGGAAGTTCAACTGGTTCGATTACAAGCTTGAACAACCGCTGGAACAGCAGTTGAACCCGGATGTCACCGTGCGCCAGCGGGGTATTATGGAAAAATGCACCTTCTGCATGCAGAGAATACGACGTGGCAAAGACCACGCCAAGGATGAGGGACGTAGCGTGATGGATGGCGAGGTAACGCCCGCCTGCGCCCAAACCTGCCCCACCAACGCCATCGTGTTCGGGGATTTGAACGACCCTAAAAGCCGCGTGGCGGCCCTTGCCGCCAGCAAGCGCCGGTTCCGCCTGTTTGAAGACCTGGGCACGGAACCGTCTGTGATCTACTTGAAGGGAGGCGCGTAACATGCCCATCCCCATGGATGAAAAAGACAACTGCGGCAAGCTCCCCAGCTTTGAGGAGCTGAGGGAACTGGCGGCCCGGAAAAACATACAAGCCGGGGCCGACATAGACCTGAACATGCCAGAGGGGTGGCTCAACCAATATTCCCTGAGCCCCATGTTCTTCACCACCAGGGCCTATTTCATATTCACCATCGCCGCCGGTATGGTGGTGGCCTGGGCTATTGCGCTTTGGGGTTACCAGATTGTAAAGGGCATGGGGGTGACGGGCCTGCGGCACCCCATATTCTGGGGCATTTATATCGCCTCGTTCGTGTTCTGGGTGGGGCTGAGCCATTCGGGCACTATAGTATCCAGCCTGCTACGGCTAACCCGGGCCCACTGGCGAAGGCCTATCCTGCGCGGGGCGGAGGCCATGACGGTGTTCGCCCTTATGGTGGCCGCGCTGTTCCCGCTGATACACATGGGCAGGGTGTGGCGGGCTTATTACATGTTCCCGTTATTCAGCCAGCGTGAGCTTTGGCCCAATTTCAAAAGCCCGCTGGTGTGGGACATGATGGCCATATCGGTGTATCTGGTTTCCTCCGTAACATTCCTGTATGTGGGGCTTCTGCCGGACATAGCCCTGGCGCGCGACATGTGCCCGCAATTCGACTGGAGAAAGAAGTATCTCACCGTGCTGGCGCTGGGCTGGAGAGGCTCCCACCGGCAATGGATGGCCCACGAGAGGGCCTCCACCCTGCTGGCGGTGTTCATACTGCTCATAGCCCCGTCGGTGCATACAATCGTCTCCTGGGATTTCGCCATGAGCATAACCCCCGGGTGGCACACAACCATCTTCGGCCCCTATTTCGTGGTGGGGGCAATTTATTCCGGCGTGGCCGGGGTGATAGCCCTGATGATACTGTTCCGGTGGATTTTCAAGCTGGATGAAATAATCCGGCTTGTGCATATTCGCAACCTGGCCAAGTTGGAGCTGGCCATGGCCATCATCTGGAGCTATTTCTATTTCGTGGAGTTTATAACCACCTGGTACGGCCACAAGCCTGCCGAATGGCGCATATGGGAATACCAGTGGGAACGGTTCCCGCATCTTATGGTAATCATGCTGGGGGGCACTGCCGTCGCCATAGCCGCCCTTTCCTTCAACAGGGTGCGCAACAGCCCACTTTGGCTGTTTATCATCACAATGCTAATCAACGTGGGGATGTACATCGAACGCTACCTGATATTGGTACCTGTCCTCACCCACCGGGACAACCCGTACATGTGGACGGACTATCTGCCCAGCATAGTGGAAAAATCCATAGTGGCGGGGTCTTTCGCCTTTTTCTTCCTGTTGTACGCGGTGTTCTCCAAGCTTCTGCCCGTTGTCACCGTGGCGGACATCAGGGAAGGAAAATTTATCAGCGGCGACCTGAGGATAGGCAACACCTACGTGCGCGTCCACGCCGACGCGGAGGAGCAGTCATGAGCTTCACGGTGCTTGGATTGTTCGATAACGTGGAAGACACCGCCAGAATAATGAAGCCTCTGGAAGCCATTTCGACGCCCCATGACGACATAAGGCTCCTCTCCGTGGCGCCTTACCCTGATGGAGCCCTGTACCACGACAAGACCCGCATGCCCATGTGGCTTTTCGCTTTGGCTGGCGGTGTGCTGGGTTTCATGCTCGCCATAACCGTGGCCGGAGGAACCCAGGCGGCCATGAACCTCAACGTCAGCGGAAAAAGTATTGTGGCGATACCCCCGGTGGCTATCGCATGTTATGAGTTTTCGTTGCTTGGCGCTGTGCTGGGAACATTTTTTGGCATGCTGTGGTATGCGGGCCTGCCGGACTGGAACAAGCTGGCCTACGACGAGACGATAAGCCTTAGCATGATAGGGATACTGGTAAATTGCGAAAGCGAGGCTGTGGCGGACAAGGTGGAGAAAATCATGGAAGACCTGGGCGCGGTGAAAACAAAAAGAGGGAGGGATGACTTTTGAGGAAATCCGCCTTCGTCATGCTGGCGCTGGCCCTGTTTGCGGGCTGTGAAAATGTGGATAAAAACCTGCATGAGCAGATTTATGTGAAAATCCAGAAATCCCCCAATATCATTCCGCCGGACGGCGCCGTGCCGGTTTTAGGCTCCAGACGCAAAGTTGATTACTCCGCCGCGGACCCGGCCAGGTTGCATCCGCCGTTTCCTCTGGATCAAACCGCCGCCGGGCGGGGAAAGCGCCTTTTCGCCATATACTGCGTTCCTTGCCACGGCCCTGCGGGAGAGGCGGATACCAGGATCGCCAAGAAAATGGATACCAAACCGGCTGATCTTACCAATGACAGGTCCATGACCCTGACCGATGGGGATATTTTCGTGAAAATCCTGGCCAGCGACCTTACCATGCCTCAATACCGCAACGAGCTGGAAGACGCCCAGGCGTGGGATATTGTGGCCTATGTGCGAATACTTCAGGCAAAACAAGGGATGGAGTGAATTCACCTGAATGCATATTTTGCGGCTCCAGTATGTAATACAGGTGTTATACAGCCCCCTGATTTGCCTCTATCAGCGCCAGCTTCTCCGCCCGCGAAAACGCTTTAATCTCCCTTTCACGTTTCAACGCGGCGGACTTATCGTGGCAGGCCTCCACAAGTAGTAGCTCCACAGGCCCGCGTGACCGGGTGTATTTGGCCGCCGTTCCCGAGTTATGGGCCACAAGGCGTTTATCAATATCGTTGGTGACGCCAGTGTAAAGCGTGCCATCCGAACATCGCAGGATGTAGCACAACCAGGCTTTTTTCCGCTGGGTAGCTCCAGCTACTTGCACAGGATGTTTTGGTTGCTTTGGCAATATGGCCTAGCCTATGTGAGAATAATCCGTTGGCGGGTGAATCTAAATAATAACTGGGACAAGATTGCGTAGAGAGCAGACATAGATCCAATTGATATAAACTATTAACCAATTGAAAAACTGGAGCCGGTGGTGAGGATTGAACTCACGGCCTGCTGATTACGAATCAGCTGCTCTACCACTGAGCTACACCGGCGGCGCGGGAAAAACAGGGTTGAATTTTATCAAATTCCAAGGGTTAGGGCAAAACATTAAGCCCGGAAAGTTGATGTTTAAGATTTTCAGTCCAATTGGCGCCACGATTTCACCGCACCGGGCAGTGGCGCCACGTTTTCGTGGCATATACAAACCCATTATTATTCAGTTGGTTACAAAAGACCAAAGTTGATTGAATAAATTCACCGCACTCTATCTAGACATTTGTCCAAGAAAAGGAGAATAGCATTTTTTCTTATCTCATTGTTTTTATTGGCAATCATAGCAAGAATCAACATTGGCACGGCTTATGCTAATTTTGTATGGCAAGCCGGCACTCCGTAAGACGGACGCCTCATCCTCTTGCGGGCCTCTGTAGCCAGAGGGATATAAACTCTGGAAGTGGCTTCTTCGGCTAACTTAAGGCCTGGCGGTCTCGACTACTCCTCGTCGAGACCGCCTTTTTTTTGCCCCTAACTTTCAGCCAATCAATTGTAATGATTGCCATTAACTATGGCCTTCGACAAGTTTTCCAAAAACCGTTAAATTATACCGGAATTTGGAATTTTCGCTGGGTTTTAGGATTGACCTTGGTAGGGCCATCTGCTATTCTTCAAGGTGATAGCTGTTGAAAATCAACTATTAACAGTCACAAACATACTCTACGCGGAATTAAATGGGTGAGGTAAAAAACCAGCTTTTTCTTGAGCATATCAATAAAAGTCTGGAGCAGGTTCGCGCCGAGTTCCGGGGGAAATTCACCCCTAAAAAGGACAACCGTTTCTTAATCAAGGGTATAACTTACGAAGTTAGCCCCTGTGACATCAATGGAAATGACTACGCTTTTGAGATAAGCTCCAAGATACCCCAAGACATTTTCCCGCCCAGGGCTAATCTGGACGCAAGCAAAACCAAATACTTCAACGAAGTTATAAAAATCTTAAACAAGCTTCCCAAACGTCCCGCGGAAACCAAAATGGAGAACATCATCCACGGATCGTTGGATGTGGAGTTAAAGGAGCGGGATTATGTAAAGCTCCTTTACAAATATAAAGACTCCGAGCTGTACACCATGGATGAGGTGGCCAAGCGGCTTAAAGGTTATATATCCAAGGGCGCTCCCATACCTGATGTGCCTGGAGTGGCCACGCCAGTAGGCAAAATGGTGATCCACGTCCTTGAGGAATCCATCAAAAAATCCGCCAGGCAACACGTGCTGGATTTGGTGGAAGCCAACGAAACCATAAAAAAGGCCACGCTGGCCAAAACCGGCGGCAAGGTTACTCCGGAGCCTAAAAAGCCCGCCGCCTCTAAACCGGTTAAGGCTGTCAAGCCAGTGAAAAAAGCCGCCAAGCCAGCCGCAAAAAAGGCGAAGGCCAAGACGGCGCCAAAAGCTAAACCCGTGGCCAAAAAAGCCAAACCGGCGAAAAAAACCGTGGCCCGGAAACCAGCCGCCAAGCCAGCCGTTAAAAAAGCTAAATCGAAGAGGAAGTAATGAACGAGGATTTTTCCGCATTATTGGAACAGACCCGGGCCAAACTCACCAGGCTCCGAGGTCATCTTTGACATAGAATCCAAAACCGCCGAACTGGCCTCGCTCGACAAGAAAATAGCCTCACCCGGTTTTTGGGACAAGCCCGAAGCCGCCCAGCCTTTCCTTAAAAAGCGCGCCGCGATCATCAGGACCCTCGACGGGTTTAACGCTTTGTCCAAACGGCTTGCTGACCTGGACGAGTTCGCCCAGATCGTGGATCCCCAGGCCGAGCCGGAGCTTTTCGCCGAAACCTGTAAAGACGCGAGCCTGCTGGCCAAGGAAACCGAAAAGGTGGAGATCGCCGCAATGCTTTCCGGCGAGCACGACATGGACAACGCCATCGTGGAAATCCATCCGGGCGCCGGAGGCACCGAGTCTCAGGACTGGGCGGAGATGCTAATGCGCATGTACCTGCGCTGGGCCGAGAGGCGGGGATACAAAACACAGATTGTGGACCTGCTCCCCGGAGACGAGGCTGGCGTTAAATCCGCCACGTTCATCGTGCAGGGGGACTACGCCTATGGATACATGAAAGCCGAGGCGGGGGTGCACAGGCTTGTGCGCATCTCCCCTTTCGACGCCAACAAACGCAGACATACCTCTTTCACCTCCGTGTCCGTAACGCCGGATATAGAAGACGACATCGAGGTGGTGATAAAGGAAGAAGAAATAAGGGTGGACGTTTACCGTTCCTCCGGCGCCGGGGGGCAGAGCGTAAACACCACCGACTCGGCTGTGCGCATTACCCACATCCCCAGCGGCATCGTGGTGGCCTGCCAGAACGAGCGGAGCCAGCACAAGAACAAGGCCTACGCGCTGAAAGTGCTAAAAGGCAAGCTGTTCGCCATCGAAGAGGAAAAACGCAGGCAGAGGCTGGACGGCATCACCGGCGAGAAGAAAGGCATCCAGTGGGGATCCCAGATCCGCTCTTATGTACTGCAACCATACCAGATGGTAAAAGACCTGCGGACGAGGATAGAAACCGGCAACGTCAACGCCGTGCTGGACGGGGCGCTGGATGAATTCATCGAGGGGTATCTTCTAAAAGGCCCCGCCAAGGCCGGGGAAGATGCGGTGGAGGAGTTGGAGGATATTTAAACCCGCAGGCCCATGGCAATTCCACAGCCATGGCCTTAGAGCAACCTCCTGTCCTAACCTCAAATAATAGGTGGTGTCCCGGTTTGAAAGTACAGGGGAGATTCTTCACTTACGCTCAGAATGACAATATAAAAGCCGCTGATAACATTGTCATCCTGAGCGAAGCGCAAGCGAAGTGAAGGATCTGTCTATTATTTGAGATTCAAACTGGGACACCACCAAATAATCCCATTTGTTCCAAACGCCCCGCGAAAAAGATATAATTTCCCCAGGGGTTACAGTTGCGGTGGTATATGCGCCCGCGATTCAGGTTGAACGCTCTTTGAGTCAGGTCAATCGAGAGAACCATAAACTATGAACGGGCAGGCGAATTCTCCCAGAAACGGCAAAAGTTCACGTCCCGCCTCTTCCAAATCCAGCCTGTATCCGGCTTTCATTGTGTTGGCGGTATCCCTGGCTATCGTAATCTTCAGCTGGAGGCAATCCATCCAGCAGGTTCAAAGTTCAGCGCAATACCATTTTGATCTTCACTCCGACTTATTCAAACAGGCCATTTTCGGGGAGATAGTGGACCACGAGTATGTAATGCGCGGAATGCTTGGTTACTGGATGGCGTCAGGAAACGACCTTGGAACGGCAAAATGGGATGAGTACTTAAATTATTTTGCCATATTCGACAAGTACAAAGCGTTCCGCGCCCTGGCCGTGGCCAAAGTGGAAACGGAGCCAAATGGGCAAATACATGTTCCCGTAACCTTCACAAGACTGCTGGATCCTCATGCGCCAATCAGCAAGGGGGCGGACCTGGCCGCAAGCCCCTTTCACGGGCCCCTTGTGGATAAAGTTTTAAAGACTGGTTTTATCGTCACATCCTCCGCCACCAGGGCATACACCCTGGAAGGGGTTTCGGGGCCGCCACGCATCTTTATCTACATGATGCTGGACGCTGGCCCAAGCAACCCGGGCGCACAGGCAAAACATAAAATGCTGGTCATCGCGTTGATTGACCTCAACCAGTTGATAGCGCCCGTGCCCCAAACGGTAGAGCCTGGAATGGGTGTTGAGGTATACGAGGGGAAAAACACTGACACGGAACATTTCTTGGGCGGCTATACGCCCATTTCAGGGCCCTCGTTCTGGACGGCGGAACTTCCGCTTTTCGAAAAGCTGGAAATCATGGAGATCGGGGACACTCCATGGACTTTCAGGTTCTTCACAACTCCCTCGTACAAAGGGGATGTGGATTGGGACAGGCCGTTTTACGTCCTGGCGTTCGGCGTAACTGTGAGTTTACTTCTTTTCATTGTGGCCCTGGTAATAACAAGCACCCACATGAGGGCAGTGGCCATGGCCGCCGAGATGTCCAAGGAGTGGCGTAAGAGCGAAGAGCGGTTCAAGACCCTGGTGGATTCCATGGACGAGATGGTGTTCACGCTGGACAAGGAACAGCGCCACACAGGTTTATACGGCAAGGGCCTGGCGGCGGCGGGCGTAGCTCCGGAGGATTTCATTGGAAAGACCGCGCAGGAAATTTATGGGGAGGACAATAGCGACATCCATGGTTGGGCTTTCCAGCGCGCGTTGGCCGGCGAAAGCGCTTCGTATGAATGGTCCACCAGCGGGCCTGGCGGCGCGCCCATTTATTTCCACACTTCCGTTACGCCTATCCTGGACTCCAAGGGGGAGATTACCGGCGCGGTGGGGGTGGGCAGGGACATATCTTCGCTGGTACAGGCCCGAAAGGAGATAGACAAAACGGCGGCGGCGCTCAAGCTTAGCGAGGCCAAGTACAGGGCGGTTTTCGAACGATCCCCCTTCGGCGTGGTTTTGGGGGACGAAAAGGGCCGGATCGTACATGCCAATCCGGCTTTCTGCCATATAGTGGGTTACAGCGAAGATGAGTTGGCTTCCCTGCGCTGGGCCGATTTTACCCATCCCCATGATCTGGAGTTGAACCTGTCCTTGTTCCGGGAAATGGTACAGGGCCGGCGCGAGTTTTTTACCATTGAGGAGCGGTGCATCCACAAAAGCGGAGGCATAGAGTGGGTGAACGTGGCCTCCACCGCCGTAAGGGACGATACCGGCGCCATCAAGTGGGTGATAACCCTGGTGGAGGATATTTCCAAACGCAAGAGAATAGAGAAGGAGCTTCTGGAGAGCGAACAGAAATACCGCCGGATATTCACAAACTCCATAGACGCCATATGCGTGTTCGACCGGGAGAAACAATCTTTCCTGGACGCCAACGAGTCGTTCCTGAAGCTTTATGGTTACTCCATGGAAGAGCTGTTAAAGATGCCGCTGGACACTATCAGTTCCGACCCGGGAAAAGCCCGGGAATATATGGAGCAGGCGGCCACCGATGGTGACATAAAGCTACCACTTCGATGGCACAGGAAAAAGGATGGCGAGGTTTTCCCGGTGGAAATTTCCGCGGGGCCGTTCTCGTGGAAGGGGCGGGATGTCATCTTCGCCATGATAAGGGACATTTCCGACAGGGTTAAGGCCGAGGAAAGGATTGAGGGCTTAAAGAACTTCTACTCCAACATCCTCGAATCGGTGATAAGCGGGGTGCTGGTTACCGACGCCAGCGACACCGTCACCTACGCCAACAGGGGAATGACCGTTATAGCGGGCGTGTCGCTGGCCAGCATAGTGGGGGAAAACGTATTTTCCGCCCTTCAAAGCGAGACGGCCAAGCCGTTCCGGGAGTATTACGAAAAGACCAAAACCGGCCTGGCCCCCATTTTCTTCGATTCGCTGGCGATAGCCACCCCCGCCGGGAGGGCCACCTGGCAGTCCGGGTGGCTTGTGCCCATGGTGAAAGATGGCGCGTTCGACGGGATGATATTCACCGCCGACGACATAACCGAAAGAAAGGCCGTGGAGGAGGAGATCCGGAGGCTGGAGGAGCGCCGCAGGGTACTACTGGAGACCATGGCGCAAGGGGTGATCTACATGGACTCGGGAGGCGGCGTGGTTTCGGCCAACCCGGCGGCCAGGGACATACTGGGTATCGAGGAAAAAACGATGTACACCCTAAAGGCTCCCGCCCCGTTCACCCCCGCCGTGGATGAACATTGGAGACGTGTGGAACCCAGCCGTCACCCTGCGCTTAGGGCGGTTCTGAGCGGGAAGGAATCCCGCGATGCGTTGATTGGCGTAGAGAACCCCGTTGAGGGGAGGATAAAGTGGATAAAACTGCATGCCATGCCCATTTTTGAAGAAGACTCCGCCGCGCTATCCGGGGCGTTCGTGACCTTCGAGGACATCACCAGTTTGAAAGAGACCCAGGAAAGGCTTTCAGACACGCTGTCCGAGCTTTCGATCATCCTGGAAAACGCGGGCGCCGGGATAGCGTGGACCATAAAAAGGCATTGGGCGAGGGTGAACAACAAGTTCGAGGAGATGTTCGGATACTCTAGAGATGAAATTATAGGCCAGTCCACCCGCAATATTTACACGGACCAGGAAACCCATGAAAGGCTTGGAATGGAAGCCTATGACGTGATGAAGGCGGGGGAAACCTATTCCGCCGAGGGCAGGATGCGGCGCAAGAGCGGCGAACTGTTCTGGTGCCATCTAATCGGCAGGGCGCTGGATCCGGCCAACGTGGAAAAAGGGGTTATCTGGATCCTTCAGGACCTTACCGAACACAAGGTGGCCGAGGACGCGCTGAGGGAGAGCGAGAGGAAATACCGCAACATCATCAACACCACATCCGAAGGGTTCTGGATGGTGAACCCGCAATTTGAAATGGTGGAGGTGAACCTGTCCCTCCTGGAAATGCTGGGCTACACGATTGATGAAATGATCGGCAAAAAGCCCTATGAATTCGCCGACGAGCGGAACGCCGCAATCATCCGGAGCCATGCGGACATTATCCACACCACCACGCACAGGGTTTTCGATGTAACCCTGCGGGCCAAAAACGGCATGGGCATACCCGTTATCATCAACGCGGCCACGCTCGGGGACGCGGAGGGAAAAGTTATTGGCGAGGCGGCTTTCGCCACCAACATCTCCGGGCGCAAACAGGCCGAGCAGGAGCTTCTTGCCGCCAAGGAAAACGCCGAGGACGCCACTAAGCTTAAGGACAAGTTCATTTCACTGGTGGCGCATGATTTGCGGTCGCCGTTCGCCTCCATCCTGGGCCTGTTAAAGCTTATAGACGAGGACAGGGAGCGGCCTCTCCATCCGGAGCACCGGGAGATCATAGGCAAGATAATCGAAAGCGGCGGCAACCTCACCAGGATGATCGGGGAGCTTTTAAGCATCAGCCGTTTGAAAACAGGCACAATCACCCCGAAACCAAGATTCCTGGACGGGTTCGCCATCGTCGCAAGGGTGGCTGGCGGTCTGTCGTATCTGGCGCAGAACAAGGGCATAGCGGTAGTAAACCAGGTTCAGCCCGATTACAGGATATACGCCGACCCGGACCTGTTCTCGGAGGTGATCCACAACATGGTGTCCAACGCCATAAAGTTCTCCCGCAAGGGGGACAGGATAACCATCTTCGCGCCGGAAGAAAGCGTGTCCACCCTGGCCGTGCAAGACACCGGAACCGGGATAAGCCCCGAGAACATCCAGAGGATATTCATCCACGAGGAGAAAACCTCCCAGCCGGGCACCGCTGGAGAGCTGGGCTCGGGCCTGGGCCTGCCGCTTTCCAGCGATATTATGAGGGCCCACGGCGGTTCCCTCGGCGTGGAGTCGGAGTTGGGGAAAGGCTCCACATTCTTCGCCAGCCTGCCGCCAACGCGGCCGCTGGTGCTGGCCGTGGATGACGAGCCGGTTATCCGCTTTATGATCAAGGAGCAACTGCGGGCGATGGATGTGGACATCATGGAAGCCGGGGATGTGGACACTGCGATTGAGATGTTACGCCAAAGGAAGCCCCATCTGGTTATCACGGACATTTCGATGCCAGGCAAGGACGGTTTTTCGCTGGTGGCGCATATAAAGACGGCCATGAAAGAAATACCTGTGATGGTCATCACCAGCGACTCGCGTCTGGAGACCCGGGAGAAGGCTTTCAAAATGGGGGCCGACGATTTCATAACCAAACAGATGGATCCTTCGGAGCTTATCCCCCGCGCCAGAAGGCTTTTGATAGCCAGACCGTAAAGATGGGGAAAAGGATTTCTAAAATTAGCCCCCGCATGAACGGCAATCTGGTATATTTGGCTAACCCTTTTTAAACCTTTTTCGGGGAACTCCATGAGACTTGCGGCGCTTCTAACGGCTGTGGCCATGTTCCTTGCCACCCCATCCCTGGCGGCGGATAACGACGGCGGCTGGACGGGAAGTTTCAACATCATCGCGGGGCAAAGAAATATCACCCAAAAATATTGGGAGCCCGTGGAGTCCCAAACCGTTGTTGGGATGGAAGCGGCGTTCGGCAAAGAATATTGGCCCGCGCATTTCTTGGTGACCGCCCATTCTTCACGCAAAAGCGCCGACGCGATAGCCTCTTCCGGCGGGGGGACTTACGCCGTAACCGGAACCACTGTTGAGCTGGGCGTGGGGGCCAAAACCAATTTCAGGCTGGATAATATCGAGCCGTACCTCGCCGCGGGGGTTTCATGGACCACGGCCAAAATTGAGGGGGGATCCACATCCACCCCCACCGGGTCGGATACCGATTCCAACCGGGCGGGCTATTTCGGGGCCGTGGGGCTCAATTACATATTCTTCGAGAATTTCCAGGTGGGCGGGAGCGTGCGAATACTTGAAGGCACCGAGGTGAACCTGTTCGACTCCAAGGGGGACGCCGACCACATCCAGTACGCGTTCCTGTTCGGCTGGCTTTTCTAATGGCGCCGGGCGCCGCGTTTACGCCTCCCGCGTCTTGGGTTCGGCGTAGGAGAAGCTGAGCAATATCCCAAGCTTCTTCAGCTGTCTGCTTCCATAGAACGGGTCGTCCTTGGCCCGGCCCGACTCAAAATACACCTCGGCGAAAAGGTTTTGCATCCTCCACAGGTCTATTTGAAGGCCCGCGGCGTTGAGGCTCAGCAACGTCTTAATCATCGAGGGGACCGGGGAAAGGTCATGCGCCTTCACCACGCCATTCATCTTCTTCCACAAATCGGCCTCGGCCGCCTTGCGCGCCTCGTTCAGATTCACATCCAGCCCCCACCGCTGGATGTCCCACATAAGGTCCGCCAGCTTGTCGAGATTGTCGGCGTTCTCAAGGTCCCGAGTCACCGAAAGAAGCTCTTTTTCCAGGATGTACTGGGCGGCCATCCGCAGTTCGGAGGGGATGGGAACGCCCGCGTCGGTGAAATAGTCCATCATCCTGCGGTTCTCGAAGAACAGTTGTTTATACGTGTCCGTGAACCGGCTGACGTGATGGGACATAAGGCCGGCCACGGTCTTTCTCCTCTGCTCGATAAAAAGGTCTTTGAGCATGAAGGTCTCCCCGCCCTCGAAGTTTGAGTCTAGCTTTCGTATCACCTCAGTGAGGGGTTTTCTGCGCCATGCGGAATATATTTCGTTTACGGCCGGGCCGAAGGAAAGCTCGTCGCCGTCCGGCTTTACAAAGCAGGTAACGTCGGACCCGCCAAGGCGCAACGTGGCCACCAGGAAGGAGGCGCTCTCCAGCGTCACAGAAGAGGAGACCTCCGCCCGGCATAGCGACAAAGTGTTATCGCCATAATCTTCACTCACCCTGTCGTTCTCCACCACCGCGTAAGACTCGCCCAGGCCGTCCGCCCCGCCCTGGTTCAGCGCGGCCACGATGGCGGAGTTGGCCATCACCCGCGCCAGGGAAGCCTTTTCGGGCAAGGCGTGTTTGCAATAGATCTTCTCGGCGTCGCCGTTTTGCGGGATGTTGCTTTTGGCCTCTTTGAGGGCTTTTAAAAATTCCTTTTCCGGACGGGCTGTTGAAACATCCTCGCATAGCTGTATGGCCCGGGCGGCGTATTTTAAAATCTGCTGGGTCTCGATGCCGGAGACATCGTCAAAAAACCACCCGCAAGAGGTGAACATGAGCATCGCGTTCCGCTGGAACTCCATGAGCTTGGCGGCCTTTATCCTGTCCTCCCCCTGCAACGGGCGGCGCGCATGCTCCTCCAGGAACGGGGCAAGCCTCGTCCTGTCCAGGATCACCTCTATGTAAGCGTTGCGCGCCTCCCACGGGTCTTTGAAAACCTTCTCCCCCTCGTTCTCGAAAACGCTGTCCAGCTCCACCTTCAGTATTTCCAGCGACCGCCGCAACGGGCCTCGCCATTTCTGGTTCCAGCCCGGACCGCTACCGATCTTGCATCCGCAATCGCTCCTCCACCGCTCCACGCCGTGGGCGCACGACCAGGAGGAATTATCGTGTATGTCCACCAGCAACGTGGGCGGGTGGATGGAGAGGAACTGGCCATAGTTGGTCAGGATCACATCCTCCGATTCCTTGAACTTGTTGAGCGCGTAGGTCAGCGCCATCTCGCCAAACCTGTGATGGTGCCCGTATGTCTCGCCATCGGTGGCGATATGGAGAAGCTGGGGCCACTGGCGCGCGTCGGAAAAACCTGTTTTGAGCCTCTCGATGAACCTGTCGCCGCTGGCTAACAGCCCTTCGAAAGCCACCGCCTGGCTTATGGGACCGTCGTAGAAGAACAGGTTGATGGAGCGCCCCCCGTCCAGCTCGCAAAGATAGGAACGGCTTGGGTCTATGCCGCTACTTAGGGATTGCCACTCCGTAGTCCCCTTCTCTTTCACCGCCTTGGCTTGAGACTGGGCCAGTATGGTGAACGAGATTCCGTGATCGGCCAGCATCTGGAGGGTTTTTTTGTCCACCGCCGTCTCGGGAAGCCACATGCCCTCCGGTTTTCTGCCGAACCGGTAGATGAAATCGGCCAGGCCCCATTTTATCTGCGTTTCCTTGTCCCGGTCGGAAGCCAGGGGCATTATGATGTGGTTATAAGCCTGGGCGATGGCCGAGCCGTGGCCGTCGTTCTCCCAGCGGCTGTACTTGTCCGCGTCGATAACGCGCAGATAGGTGTCCGGGTCGTTCTTCTCCAGCCAGGAAAACAGGGTGGGGCCTATGTTGAAACTCATCATCTCGAAATTGTTTTCCAGCGCCGCCACGCGCCCATCGGCCCCCATCACCCGCGACACGGTGTTGGGCGCGTAACATTCCCGGTTTATCCGCTCGTTCCAGTCGTGGTATGGGTTGGCCGAATCCTGGACTTCGATGATCTCAAGCCATGGGTTTTCCCTGGGCGGCTGGTAAAAATGCCCGTGGACGCAAATATATTTCTTCAAACCGGCCCAACTCCAAAAACGTTACAGGAACCAGTCAAACTCAACGTTCTTCAGCCTTGCCGGTCAGCGGCACAAACCGGACGGCGGCGATGTTTTTGTAGCTTACCACACCCCCCCTTTTCTCGCCCAGCAGGAGGTCTTGAACATACGAGCCGCCCACGGGCATCACCAGCAGGCCCCCCTCGGCTAACTGTTCCTCCAGCGGTTTGGGCACGATGGGAGCGGCGGCGGTCACTATTATCTTGTCGAAAGGGGCATGCTCTACCCAGCCGCCATATCCGTCGCCAGCCCGGGATTCTATATTGTCGTACCCTAACTCGCGAAACCGCTTTGCGGCCTCGTCGGCCAGGAGTTTTACTATCTCGATGGTGTACACCCGCTCCACAATGCGGGAGATTACCGCCGCCTGGTATCCGGAGCCGGTGCCCACCTCCAAAACCTTGTCTGTGGGTTTGGGGCGCAAAACCTGGGTCATCAGCGCAACTATATACGGCTGGCTTATGGTTTGCCCAAGGCCAATGGGCAGGGGATTATCGTCGTACGCGTTGTAGTAGAAGGCTTTGTCCACAAACCGTTCCCGCGGAACATCCTCCATGGCGGACAGGACATCGGGATTGGTGATGCCACGGCCCCGGAGGTGGGTTTCCAGCATTACCCGTTTGGATCCGGCCAGGCTGGAACTGTTCATTGTTTGTGTGCACGCGGGAGCCGGTAGCGAAATGGCCGCATAAAAAGCCAGGGCGGCCAACCACGGTCTCACGGCGCGGCCTCCGCTTTATTTGTTTATACTCTCAGAGTTTAAGGCCCAGCTTCTTCAGCCAGGCGTCCTGATCGAACTTTTCCGCCAGATAGTCCCGGAACAACGATTCGCTGTCCGATAACGCCTTGCCGTCTTCCACTCTTCCGGAGAGTTTCACCACATCTTCCTGTGGAGGCGCGGCTGGCTTTCCGGTGGCTCTGGGTTTCAACGGCTCATGGCGGCATTCATCGGCCACGTCAAACCCCATAGACTCCGCCAGCGACCTAACCTTGAGCATGAGGACCATGAAGGATTTGGAGCAGACCTCCTCCCCTTCCGACAGGCGCTTTATGGCGTCCCGCACGTCACGGGACTTTGTGATGGCTTCCACGATGGCACGGGTGAGGACCTCCATGTCTTTTTCGTTGTTTTTTTCCTCGTCCGCCATGACGGCCGGCCTCCAGCTTGGTTGATGGGATTCAATAAGCAGATTTTAGCACACATCCGGTTTTTTAAGAACGGCCGGGGTCTGCCTGAATGTATGACCATGATGGGAATGATAATTATCCATGTTATGTTAAAATTTCTCACAACAGGCGGTTAGTTCATCCGGAAGACGGATCCCATCATTGCAAGATGGAGGTTGTGGGTTTAATCCACTCTCCGCCAACCATTTCACGACGTTACACATGAACGCCACTCCTGCTGATTACGACGCATGGTATGCCACACCCAGGGGACGGTGGATTAGTGACATCGAATTCCACTCGCTCTGGCGATTATTGTCCCCCAGGCCGGGCGATTCCATGCTTGACGCAGGATGTGGTACGGGCCATTTCACGCGAAGATTCCAAAGCGCCGGCCTGCGCGTGACCGGGCTGGACAAGAGTTGGCCCCACATCGCGTTCGCCCAATCGTCAGTGGGCGGCGCATTCGCCCAAGGCTCCGCCGAGGCCCTTCCATTCAGCGATAAATCTTTTGACTATTGCGTAGCGGTGACAAGCCTTTGTTTTGTCGCCAATCCAGCCGGAGCGGTGAAGGAGATGGCCAGAGTCGCCCGGAAAGGCTTGGCGCTTGGGCTGTTGAACACAAACAGCCTTCTGTATCTGTCGAAAAGCGGGACAGGGGGTTATGCCGGAGCCAGGTGGGACACCGCCCAAGAAGCCAGACAATGGATTGAAAACGCCATCCCATGCGCCAGGGCTATCACCAGCCATAGCGTCTTTATTCCATCTGGCGGAATGTTCAGCCGAGTGGTTGAGCTTGTCACGCCTTCCTCAATTCCCTTGGGGGGATTCATCGCTATCGGCTCTGTCTTTGATCATCTTGAGGGCGTGTGGGGTAAATAGGATTCTACGCCGTATAAACGCGCCAGTTGATGTCCGGAAAGATGTTGTCGGAACCCTCCAGTTCCTTGAGATAACCTTCATCCACCGAGTCGTGGACAACGTCGTCATACAGCCGGTTGAACCGGGCCAGGTGCTCTTTGGTGCGTTTCTCGGCGTATTGGGACATGGTGCCGGTTTTCATGATGAACGCCCAGTCCGATGATTGCGCCAGTAAAAGCTCCCGCGCGGCCTGGTTCAAAGCCCGCTCGATGAGCCCGTTGTTCCCTTCCCTTTTCACCCGGGCCAGTTCCACCATGCGGTCGGCGGCTTTGTGGAGATGGCGGTATATCCAGTCGTTGCTCTCATCCAGCCAGACTTCGGAATAACCCTTGTGCCCCCAGGACGAGGCGGATGGGGCCGCCATCTGGTTGGCCGGGAATATCCTTATGTAATCGTAGGGCGTTATGGTCTCCAGCCTGTCGCTTTCCATGGCGCATTTGCGGAGTACGAAATTCAGGAATTCCGGCCCCTCGAACCACCAATGGCCGAAAAGCTCCGCGTCGTAAGGGGCCACGATGAGCGGTGGCCTGTCCATCAACCCCTCCAGCCTCTCTATCTGCTCCATGCGGCGCCTCACGAAATCGTCGGCGTGCTCCGAAGCGCGGTTCAAGGCGTCTTTGTAAACGTAAAGCTCCTTGTCGCCGGATTCCCTGCTGGTGATCCGGTTGTATTTTATGCCGGTCATTTTCCGCAGGTTGTCCGGCGCTAGGTAATCTTTCAAATATTCGATGTCCATGTCGAACCCGATGTCCCGGTAAAAGTCCCGGTAAACCGGGTCGCCGGGATACCCGTCCCGCGCGCTCCACACCTGCCGGGAGGATTCCACGTCCCGCCCGAACACCGCCACGCCGTCTTTTGTGTAAATGGGGGCGAACACACCATAGCGTGGGCGGGGCTCGGCGTGAAGCACCCCGTGGGCGTCAGTGAAAAAGAAAAGGATGCCCTCATCCTTAAGGTACGTCTCGAACCCCGGCTGGTAACCGCATTCCGGAAGCCAGATGCCCCGGGCTTTCCTGCCGAAAACGGTTTCATATTGCTGGCAGGCCACCTTTATCTGGGCCTTCACAGCCGCCTCATTCACCGCCAGCAGGGGCAGGTAGCCATGGGTGGCGGCGCAGGTGATTATTTCTATGTACCCCTCGTCCTGGAATGTCTTGAAAGCCCCCACCAGGTCGCAGTTGTATTTTTTCTCGAAAAGTTCCCGGGCCTCCTCGAACCTCCAGCGGTACATGGCGGCCAGTTCGTTGAGCTTTGGGGAGAATCGGGTGCGTCCTATCTCCAGTTCCGCCAGGTCTGTAAGCTTGCCGAGCCTTTTAAGGTAGCGCTCCTGCAAAAGCTCGTCGCGGAGCATGGATATCAGCGTAGGCGACAGGGTCATGGTCACCCGGAACCTCACCCCGTCTTTTTTCAGCCCCTCGAAAATGGTCAGGAGGGATATGTAGGTTTCGGTTATGGCTTCAAAAAGCCAGTCCTCCTCCAGGAACTCCTCATGCTCCGGATGACGCACAAAGGGTAGATGGGCATGCAGAACCAGGGCCAGATAGCCTTTCATCATACCACCCCGCGCCTTCCTGCATTGCGTCTCATGTAATCCACCACCTACTTTTTAAGCCACTCCTCTTCCGGTATCAAAAACTCCTCCTTGCGGCGGGTGGCGCGGGTAACTGTGGGGGAAATCTCCCGTTTCTCCACCCCATCGGATGATTCGGCGGTTACAGGTATGTCGAATATGCCATCAGGCAGGAAGAACCTGGCTGTAAAAGTGCCATCGGGCCGGAGGTTGATTTTCTTGCCCATCATGGTAACTTTCGCGTCCGGCTCGGTGCCGCCGTAAACTATCAGCTCGCAATCCAGCCAGAAAAAGAAGCCCCGTTTCTTTGCGCGGGCGGCCATTTGCTCCGAAGCGCCAAAACTGGACACCTCGAAACTGGATACCGATTGCCAGCTGGAAACCGCCAGCGACGAGACGCCGGGCAGAGAGAACATTGATGACTCCAGGCTTCCAGACCCCGCCATGTAGCCGCCGGAAAGGCCGTAGATCCGGGCGAACAGGTCGTCCGGCACAGTCCATTCGGCGTCGGTGGAGGAGGATGCCTCGGCCCGGGGTGTGCGGGACCTGTTGGAGCTTGCCACCTGCTCGAACCGCCCGGTTTCATCTTTCAGGCCCATGGTGACCACATATTCGCAGTCCGCCCGGTCCACTTCCAGATACATGCTCCCCGAATTGGGGTTCACATCCACGTCAAAATACCGGTGAAAACCCTCGGCAAGCCCGCTGACATCGAAAATCCTCAACGACCAGCGCACCTGCGCCCAATCCTTGCCCAAGGCCGCCCGGGCCCGCTCCACCGCGCCACCCTGCAGTTCCCAGTACAGGTATAGCTTATAAGGGTCCCGCGCCAGGGCTATTATCCTGGTATCGCCATACTCGGACGGCAAATTGGACGTTTCTGCCTTGGGGTAGTCGTAGGCCTCGTCGGCTATGAAAAATTTTTTTTCGTCTATTTTTATGTCCCACCCCCGGCCATTGGTCTGGGCGGCCACATTCCTGGAAAGAGGCGCTTGCCTGCCGGACTCCCTGGACTGCGCCTTCGCCAGAGCGGGTTTTGCCGCCGCCGGTTTCGCCGCAGGCGCTTTAACCGCTGGAGCTTTCGCGGGCTTTGGCGTTTCCACCTTTGCCACGGGCTCCTGAACCCTTCCCGCCCCCTGCTGTATTGCAGGTTTGGGCTGGGAGAGCTTGGGCCCCGCGGAAACCCCGGACATCACCGCCGCTGAAACAGTGGATCTCGTGGGCCCTGTGTTGGAGTCGTTAACCGCCGTTTTATACTCCATCCGCTTTTCCACCGGCGGCATGGAAGCCTGGACAGCCGGAGCAAATGGCGCTTTTTTAACCGGTGTTTTCCTGACTAGTGACTTCACCGCCACCAGCGCGGGTTTGGCTTTTACCGGTTTTGCGGCCCTTACAACAGGCTTCGCTTTGGCCTGCCCCGCTTTAGCCATCGCCTTTTCCGGAGCCTTGGCCTTTGTCTTGCCGGAAGCCGCCTTGATTCCGGCTTTTGGAGCTTCTTTCCTGACCGGGGCGACGGCCGGTTTTACAGCCTTGGCTTTTACGGACTTGGCCGCCGGTTTGGCGGCTTGCTTCTTGGCCTTCCCAGCGGCGCTCAAGAAGCCTTTCTGCTTTGAAGCCTTGGCGGACACAGCCGATTTAACGGCCTTGGCCGGTTTTAACATTTTTATGATTTCTTCCTTCTTCATGGATGACGAAACCTGTAGTTTCTTCTTCGCCGCCAACGCCATAAGCTCGGCCTTGGTAAGGTTTGTCAGTTCATCCGTCATGTCCAAGCCCTTTCAAACCGGGAAAATTTCTTACCACGCCGCCACCATTTGAAGACGGCTACCCCTATATCTGGAAAAACATAATCAATTCCCGTGCCCATGTCATAACCATGCTGGAACATCTTGAATCCTAAGAATGTTGGGGGCAGAGCTACGGGTACGTTGAGTCTAAAACTGGAGGGAAAACTAATAAATGTGGAATTTACCCCACATAATATGTGGAATTATTTCCCCACTTCTTTGAGGCTGTTCCAGATTTGCTCGACCTGAGCCCGGGTGGCGGCGGCGGAGCCGGAATTGTCCACCACGTAATCCGCCAGGGCCGTTTTTTGCGAAATGGGCATCTGGAGGGCCACTCTTTTTTCAGCGTCCTGCGGGCTGATTTTGTCCCTTTTCGCGCCCCGTTCCACCTGTTGCGCTTTAAGACAGGTGACCGCGATGCATTTATCCATATGGCGGCTCAACTCCGTCTCGAAAAGGAGGGCCGCGTCCACTATTACGATCCTCCTGGGGTCGGCGGCCAAAAGTTTTTGAGACTGCGCGAAAAGCCTTTGGCGGATGTGGGGGTGGAGAACCGCCTCCAGCGCATTAAGTTTTCCCCTGTCGTTGAACACTATGGCTCCAAGCGCGGCGCGGTTCAGGGTTCCGTCTTCACTTATAACTCCCGGCCCGAATTTTTCTTTAACCTGGGCCAGCCCTTCGGCGCCAGGCTCCACCACCTGCCGGGCCAGGATGTCGCAATCTATCACGTCGGCGCCAAGTTCGCGGAACATGGCGGTGACGGAGCTTTTCCCAGAGGCGTACCCCCCGGTCAACCCGATTAACGGCATGCGCCCCACCTCCCCCGGCTGACCTTTACCCCCATGGACTCCAGCGCGCAGGCCACCTGCTCCATGGGAAGGCCGATGATATTTGTAAGGCTCCCGCTGTATCCGTCTATCCACCCTGCGGCCCCGCCCTGTATGGCGTAAGCTCCAGCCTTGTCCAGAGGCTCGCCGGTGTTCACATACGCTTCTATATCCCCGTCGGCCACCGGTTTGAACCGGACGAAGCTCACCTCAACATGCGCCCAGCGGCGGCGGCTCCCCTCGCAGATGATTGACACCCCGGTGACCACTTTATGCTCCCGTCCGGCGATACGCTGGAGCATCTTGCGGGCGTCGGTGGCGTCCACGGGTTTGCCGATGATCTCATGGTCTATCACCACCATTGTGTCCGCCGCCAGCACAACGCCCTCCCTCACTGTTTGGGCCACGGCCTCGGCCTTGCGCAAGGCTATGAACCGGGCGTTCTCCTCCGGGGTGAGCGCCGGATCCGGCGTCTCGTCGATGTCCGGCTTGACGATGTCAAACTCCACCCCGGCGTCGTTTAGAAGCGCGGCCCGCCTGGGGGAGGACGAAGCCAGGATTACCTTCCTTTTCATCTAATTAGAAATACCACAAAGCTGGCAAATGGCATACCCCCCCCTGGCCAGATGTCATTGGGTTTTGGGCCTATTGCGGAAATCGGACTTGCAACTGCTTGAAATTTGGAATTGAAGGCGGTTTGGTTGGTGCGCCCGGCAGGATTCGAACCTGCGACCTACAGAACCGCAATCTGGCGCTCTATCCGGGCTGAGCTACGGGCGCGTAAACATAAATAGTATAATAACCGTTCACGTCGCGCAACCAAGCATTTGCGCGCATATAAACTTTTATATCGTTGAGGCTTGGTAAGCCTTGCATTTCGGGGGGGCTAAGCGCGGAACAGGCATATCGCCTCAGGGCTCTTATTCTTTAGTTATCTTGAGCGGGCTTTTTCACCATCAACCCGCACATGTTTTCCAACTCCGGGTATTTTTTGAACTTTTCCGACTTCAGCATATCCGGATTATGTGAAATGGCTTCGTTATACCACTTGCATGCCCCGGGCTGATCCCCTGATTCAAGGCCGATGGAGGCCAACTCGCAAAACATCCACTCCTTCTCCCCCGCGTCCAGCGAAAGCATGGTTTTATACACTGCTTTTGCTTCTTCAAAGCGCCCCAGGTTCCGAAGCTGAAGAGCGTGCTTCATCCCTGCCGTTTTCATGTTCTCGATGACAACGGTTTTTTCCGGGATCTGATATTTCAGAAGCTCCTGGTAGATGCCATAAGCCCTCGAGTACTCACCAGCCTTTCTTAACTGAACCGCGTAATTGTTGAAATCCGGCGACACATGCTCCGGATTCCGCTTCAAGGCGCCTATGAATATCCTTTCCGCCTCGGCCTTGTTCCCGCTGGCCGCCAGCGCCAGAGCCCTGCCCATAAGCGTTTCGATATCGGTTTCCTTGTCTTCCACCTGTATATTCTTTGTCTTTTCGGCAAGACGCCCGGCCAGCTTTGAGAAATCCCGCTTTATATCGTCCATGCCGGTCATCTCGTAATCCACCATGCGCACTGCTGAAAGGAGGGGAAAGTAGGGATTGCCCGGTAGCTTCTCAGGTGAATCCGCATACCGGATTTCCTGCTGTTCTATGAGTTTTTCCGACTCCAGCAGACGTTTGATGCCTGCCTCGTACCAGCTCTGGGCCCTTGCGGCGTCCCCTTTCTCTGTCTCGTTCCTCCCCAAAGTCATGCAACATCCACCGATCTTCGCGTAAGGCGCCGGGGCCTCCTGGTTGAGCTTGTTGGCTTCCCGATAGTCGTTCAGGGCGTCAACATACATGCCGCGCTTGAATTTTGCGTCTCCCCGGTTAACGAGGGAATTGATATCCGGATTTAATTGGACCGCTTCGGAGAGCACCTTGGCGGCCTCCTCATGCTGGTTGGATCTCATGTGCATGTCGCCCAGCTCCAGCAGGCCTTTGTATATTTCTATATCCTCCATCCCGTATTTTTTCGATTCGGTCACCCTTTTTTCCTTTGACGCGCCGAGGCCGGAAATCACATTGCTGTACTGGACAAGTCCGCTTAAGATCTCGGCCACGTTGTGTTCGACCGATTCCTGTTTTGTGAAAAAAATCGTGAATCTTACCCCGGCGTCCCCGAGAAACCGGAGCATGGCCTGTTGTTGATCCTCTTTAACGATTCCGCGGAAAAGAGGGATGACGCCGCCCATGTCTATTTCGGGGTTGAGCTTCAGAAGCTCCCTGAAAAGCTTGACCATGTCATATCCGGATTCTTTATGTTTATAAAGAAGGATAAAGAGACGGCCGCGATTAATGTCATGGTTGATCTGCTTGACAAAACTTTCAAGGGGGCTTGAAATGCCGGTGTGGAGCGAAAAACCCATTTGCGTGAGCGACTTGTCCAGGCAATCGGCCAGCCCTTTTTCGTCAATGCTGTACGAAATATCGGTATATTTGGAAAGCAGTTTTGTGAATTTGACCCTCAATTTGACCAGGTCGCCGTTCTTGCGCCTGATCTGGTCGGAGTCTATTTCCAGCGGCCCTTTCACCGGCGGGGCGGCTTCCGCCAGGTCTTTCGTGCTTTCTTCAAGGTCGGGGAGATGTTTTAATCCGGAGTGCATTTCATTGACGAAAGCTTTCAGCGGCGTTTCTTCAAGCCGGGGCGTTGTTACAGGGAGGCTTCCAGCCTGCGCGCTTTCCATCGCCGGAGCCACGGGCATTGTTTCGGCCATTTGCGATGAAAATATTATCTTGTTGAGCGATTCAAGATATTCGGTGAAATTCTCAAACCGGTCTTCCGGCTTCTTGGCAAGCCCTTTCTGAATGAACGAGTTCAAAGCCCCCCCCAGTTCAGGATTCAGGTTATTCAGCATGGGCGGGGGCTGGCTGATGGCGTTGAAGATTATAGAGGTGATATTGTTCCCGGTAAATGGCTTCTTGCCGCTGATAATTTCGAAAAGAATGACCGTCAAGGAATAAATATCCGTCTTGTGGTCCACCGGCTTGCCGTATATCTGTTCGGTGGACATGTAACTTGGAGTGCCCATGATCGTGCCGGAAAGCGTGAGAGTTATAGACGAGTCCGGAATCTTTGCCAGGCCGAAATCCATGATCTTGGGGTGATCCCCATCAACAATGATTATGTTGGACGACTTAAGGTCCCGGTGGATGACGTTGCGGCGGTGCGCATATTCCATCCCTTCCGCGATTTCCCGGATTATGTTCAGCTTCTTATAGATATATGTGTAAGTATTGTTCTTTATGTGCCAGTCCAGCCGTTTTCCTTCCAGAAATTCCATTGCGATGTAAATGCACAGTGAGCCATCCTTCAGCTTTTGCTCGCCTACGTCATATATTGTCAGGATGGATGGATGCGAAAGGCGGCCGGCGGCTTGCGCCTCAACTAAAAGCCGCTCGGCCAGATGCAGGGATGATTGGGCTTCCTGCCCCATCGTGGAGGAGCGGATGATCTTCAGCGCCACCGGGCGGTTTATTTTGGGATCCAGGCCTTTATATACAAGACCCATTCCTCCGCTTCCGATTTTTTCAAGGATTTGGTAGCGGCCCAGTGTTTTCATGCGGGGTATCCGAAAACACACAGGCACAGGATAAATCGCCCATGGATATACATGGAATACGCCACTCCTCGTCCCATCATGTACGCCAAGCCCCCACTTTCGATAAATTAATCCTACTTTAGAAACAATTCAACTCAAAACAAACGGCTGGAGTTTCCGCTCATTTAGCGCCGGTATCCAGCCTGGATTTTTTACCTGTTCCACAAACTATAACTCGGCAAATAAAGGGGGAAGCCGATGTTTTGTTTTGATTCGAAAAAAAGATAGGTTTATATTAGTGGTTAAAGATATATCTTTTGCGCCGTTAATAATAATGGCGCGGTTATGTTTTACCAACCATGGATGAAGTAACATGCAGTTGACCCGCCATACCGATTATTCTTTCAGGGTGCTGATATACCTCGGCCTTAACGGGGCCAACCTTGTGACCATAAAAGAAATCGCCGACAGTTTCGGGATTTCCAAAAACCACCTGATGAAGGTGGTGCACAGGCTCTCCCAGTTGGGTTATATCAAGACCGTGAGGGGTAAGGGCGGCGGGCTGGCCCTGGGGATGGATCCGAAAGACATCCCCGTGGGCGCCATCGTTCGCCACATGGAGGACCGGCTGGAAGTGGCTGAATGTTTCAGTTCGGAGAGGAACACCTGCCCCATCACCCGCTCATGCAAGCTCACCGGCGTTTTCGGGCAGGCCATGAAAGGTTTCCTAGACACTTTGGACAAATACACCCTGGCGGATGTATTGTGCGATAAGAATAAAATTTCGGACATCCTTCACGCCAAGAGCGGCGGATAACCACCCTACCCAGCCGCCGAGCAAGGAGTTTAAGCCATGATTATAAAAATCCCGGCGGCCCAGAGATACCATTTTGATGGTGGCTGGCTTTCCACTTACTGGATATTCTCCTTCGACCATTATTACGACCCTTCCAACATGGGGTTCGGCAGGCTTCGGGTTTTTAACGACGATGTGGTAAATCCCGGCGGCGGATTCCCCATGCACCCTCATCAGGATATGGAGATTGTCACCATCCTTCTGGAGGGTGAGCTTACCCACAAGGACAGCCTTGGTCATAGCCGTGTGATAAAGCCGGGCGAAGTCCAAAAAATGACCGCAGGCACGGGTATTGTCCACTCCGAATTCAACGAGGGCTCCGTTCCAACCCATCTTTACCAGATATGGATTACCCCTGGGCAAAAGGGGCTGGAACCCTGGTATGGTTACGCAAACATCCCTTGCTCGGAGGGCCATGACTGTTTCACCCCCCTCGCTACCGAAGGAGGCGCGGGAGGGACATTACCGTTAAACATTGATGCATCCATAAGCCTGGGCAGGCTTACAGCGGGAGAGAGCGTGGAATTACGGCCGGAAAATGACAGGCATCTGTTCGTTTATATCACTGAGGGGGAATTGACCATAAACGGCCAAACCTTCACCGCTGGCGACCAGGCGCGGATAAAGGCTGAACATCTGGTAACTATAACCGCCCAATCCAAAACCTTTTTCACCCTTATAGACGCGCCGCCGAGGTAAGGTTAGTTGTTGATGTCCACACACCCGGGCGGGACGGGCAATCCGCCTATCTTGCAAGCCTGGGCGGCGGGGCCTTTGGGGAACAGGTCGTAAAGATACTTGTTGTCGCTCTTCTCCACCCCCAGCTTCTCGTTGAGCGCCTTCTTTAATATGCGTATCTGGGGGGCGATCTTGTACTGCTTGTAATAATCCCTGGCGAAATTCACGATTTCCCAATGCTTTTCTGTCAGCTTGACCCCCTCCATGGAGGCTATGTGGCTGGCTACATCTTCCGACCATTCGTGGAAATCCGTCATGTACCCAAGGCTGTCTGTCCTGTAAAACTTCCCGTGAAACTGGAATCCGCCCATGGCGCCCTCCATAAGTTTTGCCCGGCTGGCCGGGCGTAGTTTGGCTTTTTATTTTTTACGTTTCGCAGTTAAAGGATAATACACGTTGCTCACGCCAAACAAGGCTTTACGCTTCTTTTCCATTGCGCCCTCCCCTGCCGGTGTTTTTTTGCTAAAATAAACGGGTACTCTTCTTGATGACGGTATCTTTTCTCACCAAATGGGCAAGCTTACGTTTCTTGGCACGGGCACATCAACCGGCGTACCCCTTATAGGGTGCGATTGCCCGGTGTGCCAGTCCACAAATATAAAGGACAAACGGCTCCGCTCATCCATATGGGTGGAAAGCGGCTCCGCCAGCTTGCTGGTGGACACCTCCACGGACTTTCGAACTCAAGCCCTTAACGCCGGTATTAAAAGCCTGGACGCGGTCTTCTACACCCATCATCACGCCGACCATATCCACGGCATAGATGACCTTAGAAGTTTCAATTTCATCGGCCAGGGCCGCATACCGTGTTATGGCTCCTCCGGCACTTTGCGCAACATACAAACCATGTTCCACTATATCTTCGACGGCCTTCCTGAAACCGGCGGTGGCAAACCCAAGCTGTCGCTCCACTCCATTGACGCCCCGGTGGTTGTGAAGGATATGCCGGTGGAGCCGGTGAGGATAATGCACGGGGAGTTGCCAATATTCGGCTATATCTTCAACAAAACAGCATATCTTACGGACTGCTCCGCCATTCCGGAGGAGTCCATGGAGCGGCTTTACGGGATGGACACAATTATCCTTGGAGCCTTGGGCTTAAAAAGCCATCCCACCCATTTCACCGTGGAGCAGGCGTTGGAAATGTTGCAAGAGCTGAAACCGAAGCAGGGGTTTTTAACCCATCTCAACCACGTGGTTGGGCATGACGAGGTTTCCGGAAGGCTCCCCGGTAAGTCTCAGTTTGAATCCCAAACAATAGACAGATCCTTCACTTCGCTTGCGCTTCGCTCAGGATGACAATGTTATCAACGGCTTTTATATTGTCATTCTGAGCGTAAGTGAAGAATCTCCCCTGTACTTTCAAACTGAGACACTGCCGAAATAAAAATCCGGCGGCTATTTTATCGCAAATGGATATTTCAGGAAGAGCCTAGCGATAACCGTGGGAGGCTACCCGCCACACAAAAGTGCCAGCGATGCTTACCATAACGATGATTATGAATATCACCAGCGTCCGCTGGGACACGAAGAACTTTTTTGCCTTATCTGTCATGACTTCTTTCAATAGGCTAGGATTTTATAATATCAACAACCATTACGGTGAACAACAGGGGCAGATGCACTATGGAGTAGTGGAACAGGCACATCGCCACGGGGCGGCTGGACCTTAGGAACCATAGGGACATCGCCACAAAAACCACGCCGGAAACCATGGCGCACGCCAGGTAAGCCTTTCCCGCCACCCCGATGATGAAAGGAAGCGTGGACACCATGGCCAGCAACGAGGCCCAAACCAGTATCTGCTTTTTGGTCTCTAAAACGCCCCGGGCCACAGGCAGGTTCCGCACCCCGGCCGACGCGTATTCATCCCGGTATTTCAGCGCCAGCGCCCAGAAATGGGGGTGTTGCCACGCGAAAATAATCAGGAACAGCGTGAACGCAACCACGTCCAGCCCGGGCTTTACAGCCGCGTAACCGATTACCGGAGGCAACGCGCCGCCCACTCCACCGATAAAGGTGGCCAGCGGCGTTACCCGTTTGGATAACAGCGTATAAGGTATGGCGTAGATGAAAATGGCCGCGGTTGAAAGGAACATGGCCATCATGTTCACATATTTTGCGAACACGACCACCGACAGCGCGCTGGTGACAAGCCCGATAACAAGGGCCATCTTCGGCGTTATGGACCCGGACGGCAACGGCCTGCCGGATGTGCGCCGCATGATGGTGTCTATGTCCCGGTCTATAAAATTATTCAGCGTCGCGGCCCCGGCCGTGGAAAGCGCAATGCCAACCAGTGACCAGAAAACGAGAGGAGTGGCGGGAAGGCCCTTTTGGGCGATATACATCCCGCCGAGAGTGGAAACCAAAACCAGGGCGACTATTCCCGGTTTTATGAGAACCAGGTAATCCAATACGGCGGACCGTATGGTTACCTGACGCTCAACGGAAGCCGCCGTGGTTTGATACATTTAGGCCCGCGCCTCTTCAAGCTGGCCGCCACCCACAAGGTAAGGCGCAGTTAGATAAACTATCCAGCCCAGCAACCCGAAACCCACCGCCCCGTGAAGGACTATGAGGGGGAGGAACATGCCGGTCTGCACCAAGCCGATGCCAAAAGAAGCCTGCGCAAAAACCAGGGCGAAAGTTATAACGGCGTTCCTGGTGTCCACGCCGTTCTTGAGGGCCATTGCGGCGTAACCCGCGCTAACCGCGAATATGGTGTATGCGATGATCCTGTGGACAAAGTGCAAGGCGATGCCGGGCTCCGTGAACTCGGGTATTATCTGGCCGTTGCAAAGCGGGAAATCCGGGCAGGCCATGGAGGCCTGGCTGTAGCGGACAACAATGCCCAACAGCACCTGGGCCGACAGGAGGCCGAACATCAACGGATAGAAAACACCCGGTTTAGCGGCCTGGCCCCCTACTTTCCTGAAAGCCAGGATCATGAGGGAAAAGATAATCGTGGACAGTACGATGTGGAACGAGATAACGAAGACATGAAGAGCGCCCTGAAGCAACGGAGCCTCCAGTTTAACTATTATCCCGCCAAATACCGCGCCCACGCCAAGTAGGCCAAGCGCCCCGGCGGTGAGCCATTTTTCGGCGCCCTTGCTATTTTTCCATATGAAAATTGTGGAGGCCAGAATCAAGAAGCCTGTAGCTCCGCCCAGAAGCCTGTGGCTCCATTCGATCCAGGGTTGCATCTCCAGCGGGGGAACGACAGTCCCGTAACACAGCGGCCAGTCCGGGCATCCGAGGCCGGAGCCGGTTGTGGTCACAATGTTCCCCATGACCATTAATATATAAGTGAAAAAAATTGACAGACCGATCAATACCTTGTTCATCACAGCACCTCTACTACTAATGCTAATTTAAAAACGGCGGGCCCGGAGCTTCGCAAAAAGCCCGGACCCGCCGCGTTAAACATGACCCGCCTTATATGGTCTTGGCGGTGTGACCGCCGTAGTTATAAGGCGACCAATCCTCCGACACGGTCGGGGGAGTGGGGAAGTTGCCAGGCCCAGGGGGGGTGGTTGTATGGGTCCACTCCATGGACTTGGAACCCCAGGGATTGTCGCTGGCTTTCGGGCCGGCGATGGCGCCTATCACCCAGTTAAGGATGGTTATGGCCATACCGACGGCTATGAGAACCGCGCCAATCGTGGAGATCTGATGGGTACCCTCGAACTGGGGCATCATGGCGTAGTCGAAATACCTCCTGGGCATACCCTCGATACCGATACCGAAGAGCGGCCAGAAGGTCACGTTCACGCCGATGAAGTTAAACAGGAAGCCCAGCTTGCCAAGGCTCTCGTTGTACATACGGCCCGTGAATTTCGGGAACCAGTTGTACACGCCCGCGAACACGGCGAAGGTCGCCATGATGCCCATTATGTAATGGAAGTGGGCCATAACGAAGTATGTCTCAGCCAGGTGCAGGGTAACGGAGGTCATGGCCAGCGGTATGCCGGTCAGGCCGCCGATGAGGATCAGGAACAGGCAGGAGCAGGCGTACAGCATGGGGGTGGTGTACTTGATGGAGCCCCTGTAAAGGGTTCCCACCAGGCTTATCACCATCAGACCCACCGGCACGGAGATGATCAGGGTGGTCACCATCATGCCAATGCGGAGCCAGTCCACCATGCCCGAGGTGTACAGGTGGTGCACCCACACGTCGGAGCCGAGGACCACGGTACCCCAAATGCCGCCGTAAACACCAGTCTTATAGTTGAAGACGGGGTTACGGGCATGGGTGGAGATGATGTCCATCAAAGTGCCGACAGCCGGAAGCAGAATAACGTACACCGCCGGATGCGAGTAGAACCAGAACAGGTTCTGGTACAGCAGAACGTCGCCGCCGTTTGCCGGGGAGAAGAACGCTGTGCCGAAATACTTGTCGAAGAGTACCAGGGTCACCGCCGCGGCCAGCACCGGGATGAAGATCAGCTGGATCACGAAAGCGCCCACGGTGGTCCACACGAAGAAGTTGAGCTGGTTCCAGCCCATGCCGGGAGCCCTCATGTAGATCACGGTGCAGAGGAAGTTCACGGCGCCAAGGATGGACGAGAAGCCCAGAAGGTGCACGGTGAACACGTAGAACGCGGTGTTACCCGAGGTCTGCACGGAGTAAGGGGGATAGCCGGTCCACATAACGTCAGGCGGATCGGGTATCACGAATGTAAGAAGGGCCAGCACGATGGCGAACCAGAAGAGCCACACCGAGAAGGCGTTGATCCTGGGGAAAGCCACGTCGTGTGCGCCGATCATTATCGGAACAAGGTAGTTGGCAAGGAAACCCGTCAACCCCGGTATGAGGAAGGCGAGGATCATGGCCGCGCCGTGGAAATAGAGCCACACGTTGTAGTTGGTAGCGTCATCCGTGAGCGTAGGCCCAAGGGTGAACAGTTCGATCCTTATCAGAAGGGCCATGATACCCGCCACTGCAAAGGCGGCTATCGACCCCACCAGATAAAGGACCCCGATCCTTTTATGATCGGTGGTAAAAAGCCATTCCTTCATATCAATCTCCCTTTAATTCCCTCGATATGTTATTTGCCGGCGCCCGGAGCGGGAGCGGCAGAAGTACCCTCAGCCGGAGCGGCGCCCTCAGCGGGAGCGGCCCCTTCAGCGCCAGCGGCTTCAGCCGGAGCGGCTTCAGCGGCGGCGGGAGCGGCGCCGGTCTTGGCCAGCATCATCTCCTCGAACTTGGCGGCCGGAACAACCTTCACCTTGCCGTACATGCTGGAGTGGCCCACGCCGCAATACTCGGTGCAGGTCAGCACTGTCTCGCCAAGATTTTTCGGGTAGAACCACAGGTAGGTTATCCTGCCGGGCATCACGTCTTCCTTAATATGGTAGCTGGGAAGGAAGAAAGAGTGAACCACGTCTTCCGAATGCATCCGGGCCACCACGGGTTTGCCCTGGGGCACAACCAGCACGGGCCTGCCATCGGCGTCCGGGTCGGAAAGGGTCCCGTTGTCGTACTGGAACTCCCAGTTGTACATCATGGCGGTAAGTTTTACCTCCATGGCGTTATCGGGTACGCGGCGCTGGTCGTTCCACAGTTTCCAGCCGTTGGCGGCCAGGTAGAAGTCGTCAGCCAGGAACACGAAAACAGGCACCAGCGTCCAGGCCAGCGAGCCGCCCAGCGTCAGTTTCGGGCTTGAGCCCTCTTCGTTCTCGCTCTTCCTGCGGTAAGACAGCATGAAAAACGCCACAATCAGGGCGAAAAGTATGCCGATAGCCGTCAGGTCTATCAGCACGTGGTGCCACAGAATCTCCCACCCCTCCGAGGGGTCGTTGATGACGGCTTCCTTGACGGCCTCAGTCTCTTCGGCCGCCGAAGCCATGTACGGCGCGGCCAGAAGGCCAGCCGTTGTAAACGCCAGTTTCCTCATATTAGCTCTCCTTGCCTCTTTTTGCCTTTTTCCTCTGAAAATTAGCGGCGAATAAAAACGCCGTGACTCCCGTAACCAAAGATCCGAAAGAGATGAAGAGTGGGTAGTTCAGACCGTACTTGCCTTCCTTGAAATTGTAGCTGTAGCACATGCTCATCACCATGTTACCGGCCTCCGAGGGGGCAAGCTTGTTGAACTTGCTCTCGATTATCGCCAGCTCCATGTCTCTGGGCTCCGCTACGGAATGCTGAAGTATCCTCACAACCCGCCCCTCGGGCGACATGAAGTAATAAACGCCTGGGTGGAAAAACATCCTGTCCGCCGGCGACCAGAAAAACTTGAACCCAAGCCCCGACGTGATTTTCGCCAGGTCCGCCGGGTCCTTGAAGGTGGCCATCCGCCAGTTATCACCGATCTTCCCGGACATACCCATGGAGCGGTGGAACATGGCCGACGAATCCTTCGTGTCGTTCTTGTCGAAAGAGACCGTAAGAACCGTGAAATCGTCGCCGATTTTCACGTTTTTCAAAGCCTCCACCTTCTCGAGGACCTTTTGCAGGTCCGCGTTGAAGGCCGGACAGAAACCGTCGCAGGTGAAATAGGAGAGGACCAGAATAAGAGGCTTGCCCCGGAAATCCCCCAGAGTCACCTCCCGGCCATCGTCTAAAACGAGGGCGGTCTCCCTGGCCGGCTTCACCCCCAGATACACGCTCTCGTCCACCCTGAGGACCTCGGGATCCAATTCCGAGTCAGGCGGGCGAAACCCGTTCTGGGCGGAGGCGCCAGCCGCCACCGCTGTCATAATCACCACCGCCATAAAGACGGCGCGTGAGCCAAGCGTATTCACTTCACCTATTCCCGTGACATTACCAGAGGTAAATCTGGCTCACCACGAAGAACCACACGATATCGACGAAGTGCCAGTAAATCCCGGCCCCTTTGGCGAAGGTGTGGCTTATGGCGCCGCCCAGCGCGGGTATCAGCACGGCGACGAAAGCGCCCAGGCCGACCAGCACGTGAGAGGCGTGGAAACCGGTAATGGAGAAGAAAGCCGTGCTCTTGGCGTTGGTGCCGAACACGAAACCTTCGCCGATCAGGTGGTTGTACTCATACGCGGTGCAACCCAGGAACAACGCGCCAAGCAGGATGGAAATGATCAGCCAGTTGGTGAAACCTTTGTTGTCACCCTCTTCAAGCCTCATTTCGCCCAGGTGATATGTGAAAGAGGAGCTGACCAGTATCACCGTCATGACCAGAGGTATCGTGATGCCGATCTCGGGGCTACCGGCGGGGGGCCATACGGAGGCCGAAAGCCGGAGCGTCCAGTAAGAGGCGAACAGCGAAAGGAATATGAGCACCTCGGAAACGATGAAGATGGGAAGGCCGGTAAGGGCATACCCGTGCTCTTTATCCCTGTTGGCCACGCCTTCCTTGGTCCAACCGGCGACGCCCCAGATAAGAAGCGGTGTGCCGATACCAAGGGCCGCGGCGGCCATTGTGCCGTTTCCATACTGGAAGAACAGCGCGAACGCTATCGGCAACGCAAAGAAAATACCGGCCACCAGGATAAGCGGATACGCGCTTACTTCCCAGTGGTGGACCGTGTGGCCCGCATGGCCTTCATTATGCGCCATACAATACCCTCCCCCTTTAAAAATGGTTGCTAGAATGTTTGAAAAACCTAATTCCCGGACACCCAGGTGGCCGGAAACTTGCTCAAAAACCCGCGCCGTGAACAACGGCGCATAAAGGCTTTTTTTCTGAAACATCCCTCCTGATATTCAAAACCCCGCCAGTAATAAACCCCTAAAACGACAAGAACTATACGGACGGTTTGACGAGAAACGCTTGATTTATTTCTCTTTTTGAATAATCAGGAATACCGGGCTAGACTTTTGTCCAACCCAAATTACAGCTGTTTTTACCCCAACCCTCATTTAATGTCAAGAACTACTTTTCCCCTGGATTTTACCCGGCTTTCCACTTGGAAGATTGGCCGTTACCGGCCCTATGGGAATGGGTATTAAAACGTGATCCCGGGCGCATGCCGCTGGATAATCTTGATGAAAAACCGGGTTGCGGCGCATTTTTTTCCCCAAGCGTGAAAATTTGGGATAAGCTTCACGCAATGTCCGCTATCAGGCTGTGGGGGATTTACTGATCAAGCGGCCAGGGCATCATATCCAGTGACAATTCGTTCAACTAAAACCAGCGGCTAGGCTAGGATTATGATTGATTGGTATCACAGGCTGTCCCTTGGCTCCAAGCTTATTGTTTCCCTGGCGGTGGCCATCATCGCCGTATTCGGCTTCAACGCCTGGTGGTCGATCAAGGACCAGGAAGCCACCGCGTTCGAGCAGACCCGCTCTTACGCCAATGGCGTATCGGAAACAGTATTAAGCTCCCTGAACACGATGATGGTACAGGGGACCATCGCCGAGCGGGAGTATTTCACAAAGCTCATGAAAGGCACCATCGAGGGGCTCGATGAGTTGCGGATTTTCAGAAGCAAGTCGGTCACCGACCAGTTTGGCGAAGGTTTGCCGGGTGAACAGCCCCAGGATGACGTGGAACGGAGGGTGCTGGAAACGGGCAAGCCCGAATTTTTGATCGTCAACGGCTCCGGCCATCGCCAATTAAGGGCTGTGGTCCCTTTTATCATTGTGGATAGCCGCGGCGGCATGATCCGTTGCCTGGACTGTCACGAAGGCCAGCTGGGGGGCGTTAACGGCGGTGTTAGCATGCTCATCTCCATGGAGTCGGCGGACAAACGGATAACCGCCGGGATCGCCTGGCAAGCTGGCATAATCGCCGTGGAGCTTTTAGCCCTGCTGGCCCTGCTTGCGGTTTTCACCAGGAAAAACGTCACCGCGCCGCTCACGGGTGTGGTGGGGCAACTGACAGACAATTCCAACGCTGTGGACAGCGCGTCCTCCCAGGTGGCGGAGGCGTCCCGCGCCCTGGCCGAGGCGGCCACCCAGCAGGCGGCCTCGCTGGAGGAGACTTCCGCCACATTGAGCGAACTGGCCTCTTCGGCCAAGGAAAACGCCGACGAGGCGGGCATGGCCGAAAAGCTGATGACAGAGGTAAACTCGTCGGTAGCCGGGGGTCGCAAGCGGATGGAGAGCGCCATGGACGCCATGCGCGGCATTTCAAAAAGTTCCATGGAAATATCGCGCATCATGAAGGTGATCGAGGACATAGCGTTCCAGACGAACCTGCTGGCGTTGAACGCGGCGGTGGAGGCCGCCAGGGCCGGCGAGCATGGCAAGGGTTTCGCCGTGGTGGCCGAAGAGGTGCGAAGCCTGGCCCAGCGGGTGGGCGAGGCGGTAAAAACCACCTCCAGCCTCATTACCACGGCGGACAAAAGCTCCAAGGACGGGGTGGATCTTGTGGGGAAACTGTCCGAATCGCTATCGGGAATATCAGTCTCGGCGGAGAAGGTGGGGCAGACCGTGGAGACCATCGCCAGGAAAAGCGCCGAGCAGGCCGACAGGATAGCGCAGATCAACATCGCGGTGGGACAGTTGGATAACACAACCCAGCAGACCGCCGCCGGGTCGGAGGAAACCGCCGCGGCGGCCCAGACCCTTTCCGAGCAGTCCGCCCAACTGCACGATGTCATCCAGGAATTGATGTGGCTGGTGCAGGGGGACGGAGAATAAGCCTCCCGGTTTGAGGGGAGCTTATTGGCCTCTGGGGGATTCCGGAAGCCATATGGAGAATGTTGTCCCCTCGCCGGGGCCACTGTCCACGGTGATCCTGCCCTTATGTTTTTGAATTATCCCGTAAGATATGGAAAGCCCCAGGCCGGTGCCCTGCCCCGTGGGTTTGGTGGTGAAAAACGGGTCGAAAATCCTGTCCAGGTATTCTTCCGGTATCCCCTCGCCGGTATCGCTTATTTGCGCCAGAATCCCCCCGTCCTGGACGCGGGTCTTCAGCTTTATGGAGCCATGGCTCTTTATGGCCTGCGCGGCGTTTATGATGAGGTTGAGAAAAACCTGCCCAAGCTGGCCGCCGATGGCGTCTATCATTGGGAGGTCGCCATACTCCTTCACAACCCGGGCTTTGTATTTCACCTCGCTACGGGCGATGTTTAACGCGCTATCCAGCGCGCTGTTAACGTCCACTGGCTCCCACCGGTCCTCAGAGGCATGGGAGAAGTTCTTCAGGTCTTTTACTATCCCCATTATCCGCCTTGCCCCTTCGATAGACTCGTCTATGGCGGAGTTCAGTTCGTCCTTCATCCCCACGATGGCCTCAAGGCTGTCCATGGCGTTGGGCGAGGGCTTTCCAAGCGGCTGTTTGGACGCTCCGGTCACTGACTCCAGAGTTTTGAACACCAGGAGCATCTTCTCCCTTACATAGGCATAGTTGGAATACACGAATGTAAGGGGGGAGTTGATCTCATGCACAAGCCCGGCGGCCATCTGGCCGATGGAGGCCATTTTCTCCGACTGGAGCAACATCCGCTCGGTCCGTTTGCGCTCGCTTATGTCCCGCACAATAACGATGAAATGCAATTGGCCTCCAAGCTGTTCGGCGGACATGGATATTTCCGCCGGAAACTCCTTGCCGTCCATCCTGGCGGCGGTGATCTCAAACGTATCGGTTTTAGGAACGTTTGATGATGATTGACGGAGGTTATCAAGCATCTCAAGACAAGCCGGGGGGCGCCCGGCCGGAAGGATAAGCTCGTGGATTTTCCGGCCTGACGCCTGCGCCGCGGGGTGGCCGAACATGGCCTCCGCGACGCCGCTCCAGAAAATGACACAGCCATCGCCGTCCACCAGTATCACCGCGTCCGGCGCGGCGTTCACCAGCATTCGAAACCGCTTTTCGCTCTCCTCTTTCTCTTTTTCCGCCTCTCTTCGCAAACGGCGGCCATCCGCTTCCTTAAGCTCCCTTTCCACGGCTGGCGCCAGCCTGTCCAGCTTGTCTTTAAGTATGTAGTCGCTGGCGCCGGCTTTCATGGCCTCCACGGCCTTGTCTTCGCCAATGGTTCCGGAGACTATTATGAAGGGGATGTCCAGCCCGCTTTTTTTAAGGGTGTCCAAAGCCCCGTAGGAGTCAAAATCCGGCATCTTGTGATCGGACAGGATAATGTCGATCTGCTTTTCCCTCAGACACGACTCCATGGCTTCCCTCGTGCAAACCCGGGTTGGCTCCACTTCCATGCCGCCTCGCGTAAGGGCGCGGCTGACAAGTAAGGCGTCGTCTTCCGAATCTTCCACCAATAGAAGGTTTATCCTGCCGGGCATGCGCCCCTCCTTTTTTTACTGTTTGGGCGGCGTCTCGTTCAGCACGAGCCAGTACAACCCCACCTGTTTGGCCGCCGTGGCGAATTGGCCGAAGTCCACCGGCTTGACGATGTAACTGTTGGCGCCCAACGCATACCCCTCCGCAATATCCCTATCCTCCATGGATGATGTGAGGATCACCACTGGTAGCATACTGGTCCTCTCGTTTTCGCGGAGCGCCTTTAACACCTCCAGCCCGTCCATTTTCGGCAGGTTCAAGTCCAGCAGGACCACCGCTGGCAATTTTTCCATGGCGAACAGCATGTCCAGCGCCTCCTCGCCGTTCCTGGCGATGGAGATGTTGTTACTGATGTTGGCTTGTTTAAACGCCCTCAAGGTAAGCGCCACATCGTCCGGATTATCCTCCACCAGAAATATGGTTTTCGATAACATCGGTTTCAGCCTCCCCCGGTTTCCTTAAAGTAAAATAGAAAACAGCTCCTTTGCCTGGCTCCGATTCGGCGGATATCCGCCCGCCGTGTTTATGGATAATCCGTTGTACCGTGGCCAGGCCCACTCCGGTGCCCTGGAACTCGCTGGCGTCATGTAGCCGCTGGAATACCCCGAACAGCCTGGATGCGTATTTCATATCGAACCCGGCGCCGTTGTCCCGGACGTAATAGAGCCTCTCCCCCTTTTCACCCAACCTGGCCTTAAACTCCACCCTGGCTTGCGGGACATTCGAGGTGAACTTCCAGCTGTTGCCCAGCAGGTTTTCCAGGGCTATGCGCAGGAGATCCTCGTCCCCTTCGGCTTTCATACCCGCCTGGACATCAAACTCCACCTCCCTGTCCGGATTGGCTATCCTGAGATTTTCCACAATCGAGAGCGCCAGCCTGCTTAAGTCCACCAAACCCGTCTTCGCTTGTGTCCGGCTTATGCGGGAGAGTTTGAGCATGTCGTCGATCAATTCGCCCATCCTCCTGGCGCCGGAGCGTATCCTGCCAAGGTAATCCCTGGCGGCGTCATCCAGTTTGCCCTGGTAGTCCTCATATAGCGCAAGGCTGAAACCGTCCACCGTCCTTAAAGGCGCCCTTAGATCGTGGGATACCGAATAACTGAACGCCTCCAGTTCCTTGTTGGCCTCTTCCAGCTGAACCGTGCGCTCGGCAACCCGCCTTTCCAGTTCCTCCTTGGCGCGATGGACCTCCACCCTGGATTTTTCAAGCTCCACGGCCTTTTTCTCCAGCGTCTCGGCCATTTCGTCGAAGGCCAGGGCCAGCTGGCCAATCTCGTCTTTCCCGTGTTCAAGGCCGGTCCTGGCCCCCATAGCTCCCGATGCCGCGATTTCCCTGGCCGCGCCCGCCAGTTTTTCTATTTTGTTAATGACCAGCCTTTTGCCCAGAACCCACGCCCCGGACATTGCAAGAGAGGTTGCCAGGAACAAATAAAGCATGTGACGGTTAAAAGCCCGGTCCACTTCGGCCAGGGCCGCCTGCTCCGGCGTTCCGGCTATCATGAAGAATACTGGCCCGTACCCCGGACGGGACAAGGTGGCGTAGGAATAAATCCTGGGCTCACCGTCCACCCCAGTCATGGTCTCCACCCCGTTCCTTTTGGCCATAACGTTTTGCATAAGCGGGGTGTTCGCCGTAGAAACCCCCACCCAGCGGGACTGCCCGGGCCACCGGGTGACTATTTTCCCCTGCCTGTCCAGCACCGTGATGGCCGTATATGAGGGGGCGTTGATCTCCTTGATCAATTCCACCATATGCTCCACGGATAAAGCGATGAACGCCACACCGTTAAGTTTGCCCCCATCACCTTTTACCGGATACGCGAAATTGACGGTGGGCTTTTTGACAATCCGGCCCACCTGGAGTTCCCCGATGGAGAACGCGCCGGTCTCCAGCGCCCTCCTGAAATAGGGCCTGTCGGCGAAGTTGGACCGCTCTGCTGGTTTCACCGCCGAATACATAAGGTCGCCTTCTGGCGACAGGACGCCGATATTGGCGAAATATGGATGCTGGTTTATGGCGGAGCTGATGATAGAACGCGCCGCTTCAGCGTCGTTCCAGTGGCCGCCGATTTCCTTGGAGATGAGGAAAAGCGTGTCGTAGACGCTATTGATAAGCACCTCGTGCTTTACAACCATAAGCTTGACGAGGGAGGCCATTTCCTGGTTGATGTGTTCGCTCATCACCCGCTTTTGATCCACGGCGGCGCTGAAAATGAGGAAAGCTGAAGGGATGGTTGATATGAGCGCGAGCAGGATTATCCTGGGAAGAAGACTGGAAAGAATTGAAAACCCCATACGGCTTCCCGCTCCCACCCTGCGTTTATACCACCCGGTTATTCTACCAGTTAATGGCCAAAGGGGAACCATAGTTTTATTATATTTCAATACCCGGCACGCTATGAGCCCATACCTTCTCACCCTTGAACACAAACAGCGCGCGTATTACGCAGGCAAAAAAAAGGGGTGACCGCTATTTGCGGCCACCCTTTGGGGTGTCAGGGGAGGACAAGAAGCATACACCCATCCTGTTACCTGTCATCATGGCGCGCGGCCTGTCCAAAGGCTTCCCCGTGGGGGTAAAGAGAGCCCTTATTCAAAACCGAGATCCACGTAATCCATCTCGTCTATGATGCCCTTCTGCTCAAAATCCGTTCGTAGCTTTCTGGCCAGGTACTGGTGATGGCTTTCCTCCTCGGCCAGGGCGGCGAAAATTCCCGCCAGCTCCGGATCCGTGGTTTTCCTGGCGGCTTCCGAATAGAACCGGCAGGCGTCGTTCTCCCGGCTCTCCACCATCTTGAGAGCTTCGTCCATGTTCAGGGAGGGGAGGAATTTGGCCCCGGCGCCCGACTCGCTTAACACCCAGCGGATGTATTCGCCCACGGCCGGGCTGTTATCCTTGCCCCGTTTCCTTTTAAGCTTAATGAGCCGGTTATAGTGGCCCCGTTCCCGGTTGGCCTGATGATGGAAGAAATCCGACACTGAAGGGTTCCCCGCCCTCAAGCACATGTCACACAGGATCTCATAATGCTCGGCGGCCAGTTTCTCGTTATATATGGCGGTGTTGATCACCTCTACGGCGGTCATTTCGCCTTTTTCTATGGCTACCATGACTTAAACCTCCCCCATTTAATGGGTTGCTTTAACAATTTAAGTGGAAGCATAGATCAGGCCAGGGTGAACATATTGATTAATATGGACACAAGTCCCGAACAAGGCGTTGGTGTGAGACACGAGGGTCAAGGGCGCGACAATTCCGTCGCGGCTGAAAAGGCGAGGATCAGTGCGGTAACCGCAGAGACATCTTCTCGATTTCTTCTTTAAGCACCCTTTTAAGCACCTTGCCGATGACGGTTTTTGGCAGGCTCTCCATGAAATAGATTTTCTTGGGCGCCTTGTATGAGGCCACCAGGCGCTTGCAATGGGCTATCACCTCTTTTTCATCCAGTTTTATTCCCGGTTTTAACACCACCGCCGCCACCACCTTCTCCCCCATCTGGCTGTCGCGCACCCCTACCACGGCGGCCTCCAGCACCCCTTGCAGTGAGAACAGGACGTCTTCCACCTCTTTGGGGTAAACGTTACACCCGCCGGAGATGATCATCTCTTTTTTCCTGTCCATGAGGAACACATAACCTTCCTCGTCCATGTACCCCATGTCCCCTGTGAACAGCCAGCCGCTTTTGACCACCCGGGCGGTCTCGTTGGGCCGGTTGTGATAACCGGCCATAACCTGCGGGCCGCGCACGATAAGCTCCCCCATTTCCCCCGTGGATGCGGTTTCCGCCTCCTCGCCTTTGACTATCAGGCTTTCGGTGTTGGGCAATGGCAGGCCGATGCTTCCCGGTTTTGCCCAATCCAGCGGGTTGCAATGGGTACAGGGACTGGCTTCGGTAAGGCCGTACCCTTCCACCAGTTTGCCCCCGGTGAGGCTCTCGAACCTGGATTTCACCTCCAGCGCCAGCGGGGCGGCCCCGGAAACGCAGTATTTGATGGAGGAGATGTTCCGTTTAGGCGCCTTGGGATGGTTGTTGATGGCCACGTACATGGCCGGCACTCCGGGGAAAATGGTGGCCCTGTGTTTTTCGATGAGTTTCATCACCGTATCGGCCTCGAACTTTGGCACAAGCACTATCTTGCCCGCCAGCGAAAACCCCAGGTTAAGCCCCGCCGTCATGCCGAAGGCGTGGAACATGGGCAGGGCCAGCATGAACACCTCTTTACCCTCCTCGGCGGCGGTGAACCATGCCCGGCATTGCAGGGCGTTGGACAACACGTTGCGATGGGTGAGGGCCACCCCTTTGGCCGCGCCGGTGGTGCCGCCTGTGTATTGGAGCAAAGCCGTGTCCAGCGGGTCAACGGAAGCATGCTCCGCCTGACCCGGGGCCGAGCGGACAAGCTCGTCCCAATTGAGGAAATCGGGATGGACAACATTGGGGACGCTCCGGCGCTCCAGCGCCAGCTTAAGCTGGAACAGCCACGACATGGGCCATGGCATAAATTCCTCCAGCCGGAACACCAGCGCCTTGCGAAGCGCCGTGGAGCCCATAACCGCTTTTATCTTCGGAGCGAAAAGGTTCAGCGTGACAACTACGGCAACCCCGGCGTCGTTAAACTGCTCCTTTATCTCCCGCTCTACGTAGAGGGGGTTTGTTTGCGACACCACGGCCCCAATACGCAGTATGGCCTGGTAGGCTATTACTGCCTGGGGAGAGTTGGGCGCCATTATGGCCACCCGGTCCCCCTTTTCCACCCCCACCGACCGCAGGACGTTCATGGCCTGCTGGATGTATCTGTCCAGCTGGCGGTAAGTAATGGCGGTACCGAAAAAGCTTAACGCCACATTCTCGGGGTACTTGGCCACTGCGGCCATAACAAGGCTGGTTAACGGCTTCTCCGGAATGTCTATATTCCGGGGAGCGGGATATTTATCCGTCCTGGTTGTCATATGGTTCAGCCTTGTCTGGGGTTGGGGATAACTATTTTCCTAATATGTCGTCCTTTTGCGTGGCCCCCTGGGCCGCGCTGTTGACGGTCTGGGCGTATCTTCGCAGATAACCGCTTTTAATTTTCGGCTCCGGCCGTTTCCACTTCTTGGCCCGGGCTTTCAACTCCTTCTGCGACACTAACAGGTTGAGCTTCCGTTTAGGGATGTCCACCTCTATGATATCGCCGTCTTTCACCAGCGCAATGGGGCCGCCCTCCATGGCCTCTGGGGAGACGTGCCCTATACACGGCCCCCGGGTACCGCCGGAGAACCGCCCGTCGGTGATGAGCGCCACGGAGTTGTGGAGCCCCATGCCTGTGATGGCCGCCGTGGGGGCCAGCATCTCCCGCATGCCGGGGCCGCCTTTGGGCCCTTCATAGCGCACTACCACCACATGGCCGGCTTTCACCTTGCCGTCCATGATGCTCTTCATGGCATCTTCTTCCGATTCAAAGCAGATGGCCTTGCCCTTGAACTTCATCATCTCCGGCAGGACAGCCGCCTGTTTAACCACGGCCCCGCCCGGCGCCAGGTTGCCGCGCATCACCGCTATCCCGCCCTCTTTCTTGTAAGGGTTGGAAAGGCTCCGGATCACTTCCCGGTTCTGGTTGAACGCCTCCCCGGCTATCTTGTGTATCGAACGGCCGTTCACTGTGGGAAGGTCGTGGAGCAGGGTTTTAAGCTCACGCATTACGGTGGGTATGCCCCCGGCGTATTCCAGATCCTCCAGCAGGTTATCGCCACCGGGCTGGATGCTGGCAATCTGGGGGGTGGTTTTGGACAGCTTGTCGAAGGTTTCCAGGGGCAAGTCCACCCCGGCGTCTTTGGCGATGGCCGGAATGTGCAAAGCTGTGTTGGTGGAGCCCCCCAGCGCCAGGTCTACCCTTATGGCGTTCTCGAAAGCCTTTTTGGTCATTATGTCCCGGGGTTTCACGTTCTCCCGGATAAGGTCGCAAACCAAAATGCCGGAATCGAAAGCTATCCGGCGTTTCTTCCCGCTCACCGCCAGCGCCGTGGCGCACCCGGTGAGGCTCATGCCGATGGACTCGGTGACGCAGGCCATGGTGTTGGCCGTGTACATGCCGGAACAGGAGCCGGGGCCGGGGCACGCCTCTTTCTCCAGGGCGGTAAGCTCCTTTAACGACATGTTCCCAGCCTGGTACTGGCCGATGGCTTCGAAGGTGTCCTTCACCAGCGAGCGGCGCTCCTGCCGGTACACCCCCGCCATCATGGGCCCGGCGGTGACCACCACGGTGGGTATGTTCAACCGCGCGGCGGCCATGAGCATGCCGGGGGTTATCTTGTCGCAGTTGGTGAGCATCACCATGCCGTCGAAAGCGTGGGCTTCCACCACGCACTCTATGAGGTCGGCTATGAGGTCGCGGGTGGGGAGTGAATAATGCATCCCCTTGTGCCCCATGGCTATGCCGTCGCACACCCCCGGCACCGAGGACATGAAGGCCTGCCCGCCGCCGGAATGGATCCCCTTTTCTATGGCCCGCTCCAGGTCCCTAAAACCGATGTGGCCGGGGATGATGTCCGTGAAGCTGGAGATGATGGCCACAAACGGGCGTTTCATGGAGCTTTCGCTCACGCCGGTCGCATACAACAGGGAGCGGTGGGGCGCCCGTTCAACGCCTTTTTTTATACGGTCACTTCTCATTCGGAATAACCTCTGAGGATGGTTGTTTTATAAACGTTCATCCGCAATTAGAGCGGCTTGTTAATGTATGGTAATTGAATGGGCTAAAGGGGTCAACAGCGGCGCGGCCGGGAAAAGGTTGCATCCGGTTATTATTGGATATGGCTCAGGGTTTGATTTCACATCACCCTGGCGGGCGCCACAACCACCGTCTTGCCTGCCCACTGGAGACGTTTTTGAATGGCGAACGCCGTTTCGTTGTGAAGCAGGCGGTGATACCACCTCTCCTTCTCGAAGATTATTTTTCCGGCGAAGATGGTGGAGTGCGGGTATTCTCCCGCCAATTGAAGGCACAGTTTCTCCGCCTCGTCCACGGTGTCTGTGCCTACGGTGAATCGGTAAGTGGCCGGAATCCCCTGGCCGCGGGAAAACCAGACGTATTTCTTCAGGTCCGCCTCCACTTTGCCCTTGAGACGCTCAACCATGAGTTCACCCTTGAACTCGCGCCAGTCGATCACCGCCACCGAGACGAAAACAACCCCTTCGAAATGGCCCGGGAATTCCTTGAATACGTTCAGGAACGTATGTAGCCCAAGCCCCCCGTAACCTGAAACCAGTATTATCGCGGTCCTTTTGGAGGCATCTGGAGCCTCTTGCGGGCCACCCCCCATAAGCGGGGTCTCCATCAGGGAGTTATACAAATTCACAAGCTTCCCCCCTATCAGCGAATAATGCCCCCGGATGAGCAGGCATAGTAAAACCACAATCCCCGTGACGACCAGGGTGATCCACCCCCCTTCGAAAAATTTCTCATACACGGTGATAGCCAGAATGGTCAGGCACAACGCCAGCCCGATTATGTGTATGGTTATTTTCCGCCGCCATAAGGAGTCCGAATTCCTGTTATGGATCCAGTGAAGGCACATGGACAGCTCGGTCATCGAGAATGTCAGGAACACGTTGATACTGTACATAACCACTATCAGGCCAACATTCCCCCGGGTGTAGAACAGCGCGGCAAGGGAAGCGGCTCCCATGAGTAAAATTCCGTTCTGGGTGGTCAACCTTTCCGAAAGGGTAGCGAACCTATGGGGAATCCACGAGTCCACCGACATGTTGGCCATCACCCTGGGGCCATCGGCGAAACCGGACTGGGCCGCCACCGCCAGGATTGCCGCCTCCGACACCATCGTAAGTAAAACGAATACGTTCCCGTATGGAATGTTCGCGGCGAACTTTTCCGTTAACGCGGCGTTCATGGTTTTGCCTTCTACCGGAGCTATGCCCCATAGCATGTAGCAAAGCAACAACCCTGAAGCGGTGAACGCCAGCGATACCGCCATATACACCATGGTCCGCTTGCCGGTTTGGACGCGCGGTTCCCGCATGACGGAAAGGCCGTTGGACACCGCCTCAATACCCGTATAGGTTCCCCCGCCCATCGAATAAGCGTGGAGGAAAAGCGCGGCCACGCCGCCAAATCCCAGCGCCGCAATCCCGGCGGAAAACCCCTCCCCGGCCATGCTCACCGTGTCGGGCAGTTCGGGGCCCTTTATCAGGACGCCTCCCGCAATCAGGATGAGATGAGTGATAACAAAAAGCATGAAAACAGGGGCCAGTGTGAGCGCCGACTCCCTCACCCCGCGCAGGTTTATAACGGTCAGGAAAGCTATCATCAGAATTTCCGCCGGAAGCTTCCATTCGGCCAGCAGAGGCGCCAGGCTGAACATGGCGTCACCGGCGGCGGCGATGGATATGGTTATCGTCAGCGCGTAGTCCACAATCAATGCGCTTCCCGATACCATGCCTGCCCGGGGGCCAAGCAGTTTGCTGGCCACGGCATAACCGCCGCCGCCATGCGGGAAATGTTCGATCACCCTGCTGTATGCGTAGGAGATCACGAAGACGGTAAGGGCGGTCATGGCGGCCAGGCCGAAAGCCAGGTATGTGTGCGCGCCAAGCTGGCGGAAAGCCTCCTCAGGCCCATACGCCGAGGATGAAAGGCCATCGGCGCCAAGACCCACCCAGGCCAGAAACGAGATAAGCGAAAGGCGGCGGTATAGCGACCTGTCGTTGAGATCCCGCGGGGGGCCGATAAGGAAGTTTTTCAGGCGGGAAAAACCGGCAGGGCCGGAGCGATTGTTCTTGTCCGCCCGGAAACCGCCGTTTTTTTGTGGAGGCTCCATGAATTTCCACCCTTCAATCGGTGATTTTTATTATACCTCTTGACGGGAAGACACGAAGGAAAAGGCTTGTCAGGAGCCCGAGGGCTGTTTTTCTTTGGCTAGCTTGTCGAGAACACCATTTATAAAACCGGCCGAATCGGCGTCGCAAAAATCTTTGGCCAGTTCCACCGCCTCGTCCACCGCTACGGCGCCGGGGATGGTGGCGTCGAACAATATTTCGTAGGTCCCCAGGCGAAGAATGGCCCGCTCCATATATCCTAACCGGGCAAACTCCCAGTTCACAAGCAACGGCCCGATCTTCGCGTCTATCTCATCAATCCGGGAGACCACGCCGGTAACCATGGAACTTACGAACTCCATCTGGGCGGATTCAGGATTTTCGGTGGCGAAATATTCCGCTACGGCCTTGCCGGGATCCTTCTCCCGCACCATGTCCAGCTGGTACAGGATGGCGACAGCCGCCTCGCGGGATTTGTGACGGGCGCCCACTTGCTAAAGCTTCTTCAACAGGCTGGCCATCTCCAGGGCCGAAAGCGCCGCCTCGAACCCTTTATTGCCGGATTTTGTCCCGGCCCGTTCGATACCCTGTTCGATGGTTTCCACCGTCAGCACGCCGAAGGAGATGGGCACGCCCGTTTCCAGCATGGCCTGGGCAACGCCTTTGGTAACCTCGGAGGAGATGTGTTGATAATGGGACGTTGCGCCCCTGATGACCGCCCCAAGGGCGATGACTGCGTTATATTTGCCCGAGGCGGCCATTTTCTTCACGGCCAGGGGAAGCTCGAAAGCGCCCGGGGTTTTGGCCACGGTGATGTCCCCATCCTTCACGCCGTGCCGCACCAAACAGTCCAACGCCCCCTCCAGCAACCTGCCGGTGATGAAATCGTTGAACCTGCTGACAGCTACGCCTATTTTCAGCCCCGAACCCTCAAGAACGCCTTCGATTGTGTTAGCCATATTCCCTCTATAATTTTATCTTTGCGCAGGCTACGCGGCCCAACGGACTATTTCAACCTCAGCGCCATTTTTACTGGCGGCCTCGGCCAAGTTGATTCTTACTCTACCAGCCGCTACACGTCCTGGATCTTCTTTATGTCCAGCAGATGCCCCAGCTTGGACTGTTTCACCGTAAGATAACGGATGTTGCTCTCCTTGGGCTCGCACAGCAACGGCACCCGCTCCACCACCGAAAGCCCGTACCCGTCCAGCCCCACTATCTTGCGGGGATTGTTGGTGATAAGCCTCAGCTCGTGGGCGCCCAGGTCCCGTAGCACCTGCGCGCCAAGGCCGTAGTCCCGCAGGTCGGCCTTGAAGCCCAGATGATGGTTGGCCTCCACCGTGTCCCTTCCCTCGTCCTGCAGGGCATAAGCCTTCAGCTTGTTCACAAGCCCTATGCCGCGCCCTTCCTGGAAGAGGTACAACAGCACGCCACGCCCTTCTTTAGCTATCATGCTCATGGCCTGGTCCAGCTGTTCGCCGCAATCGCACCGTTCGGAGCCGAACACGTCGCCGGTGAGGCACTGTGAATGCACCCTCGTAAGGCAGGGGCCGCCAACCGTAATATCCCCCATGACCAGCGCCAGTATAACCTCGCCGTTTATCACGTTGTCGTAAGCGATGGCGCGGAACATGCCATGCCGGGTGGGAAGCTTCGTCTCCACAGCCCGTTGCACGAAATGCTCGTTGCGGATGCGGTGTTCCACGATGTCCTTGACGGTGATTATTTTAAGGTCGTGCTTTTTGGCGAACTCTATCAGGTCTGGGACGCGGGCCATCTGGCCGTCGTCTTTCATGATCTCGCATATAACCGCCGCCGGGGTAAGCCCCGCGATCTTGCACATGTCCACCGAACCCTCGGTTTGCCCCACGCGAACCAGCGTGCCGCCCTCCCGCGCGCGAAGGGGGAACACGTGGCCCGGCCGGGCCAGGTCGTCCGCGCCGGTCTTGGGGTCTATCGCTGTTTTTATTGTCACGTACCGGTCATGGGCCGATATGCCCGTGGTTACCCCACGTTTGGCCTCTATGGATACGGTGAACCCCGTACCGAATGAAGAGGTGTTGTCCCTCACCATCAGAGGCAGGTTAAGCTCGTCGCAACGCTGGCCTGTCATGGCCAGGCATATAAGCCCACGCCCCTCTTTGGCCATGAAGTTGACGGCCTCGGGCGTTACCATCTCCGCGGCCAAAACCAGGTCTCCCTCATTTTCCCTGTCCTCGTCGTCTATCATGATGATCATGCGCCCCTGGCGCAGGTCTTCAACGGCGGACTCGACGGTGTTGAATTTTCTGGAACCGGATGTGTCTGTCATTGTGTTTTACTGTAAAGACTGCCGCTAGTTACTACTTTAAAAACCCGTGGCGGGCCAGGAACTCCTCGCTTATTTCACCGCCCGAGGGCCCGCTTTTTCCGGCGCCGTGGAAGGCGGACATAAAATTTTCCACGTACTTTCCTATCATATCATATTCAATGTTCACCCGCCCCCCGGGCCGCAGGCCTGGAAGTATCGTTGCGCTCCAAGTGTGGGGTATCACCGCAACGGTCACGGAACGCTCCTTTTTTTGGGCCACGGTCAGGCTAATGCCCGATATGGCTATGGAGCCTTTTTCTATTACGTATTTCATCCCTTCGGCGGGAAGCTCCACCTCCACCTCGTAGCCCTGCCCGGAGGGCGAAGCGGAAACCAGCGCGCCCACGGCGTCCACATGGCCGGAAACAAGATGCCCACCCAGCCGGTCCCCCATGCGCATGGCCCGTTCCAGGTTAACGGCGTTTCCCGGTTTGGCGGCGCCCAGGGAGGTCCTGCTCAAAGTCTCCACCGACACGTCGAAGGACAGGGTCTGCCCCCGGGCCGATGTAACGGTCAGGCAAACCCCGTCCACGGCCACTGATTCGCCGATCACAGGTTCGGGCACGAACCCGCCCGCGTCCACCTCCAGGCTGAAATCTTCCGCCCGCCGAATTATGGAGGTTATCCGGCCCGTGCCTGCCACTATGCCTGTGAACATTTATTTGTCCACCAGCGCGTCCACCATCAGGTCGTCGCCCACTATGTTTATAACCACGTCTTTCAGATGCCAGGCGTCGGCCATCTTATTTACCCCCTGCCCGGCCACCACGCAATTGTCGCCACCGGCTATTTTCATGGCCACAAAGAAAATGACGCGGTCCACCAGCCCCAGTTCCATGGCCGCTCCCGCCAGCCTGCCGCCCCCTTCCAGCAGGACGCTCATCACGTTCCTCCTGCCCAACTCTTCCATCAGCCAGCGTAAATCCACATGGCCGCCCCGTTCAGTAGCCGTCAACACGTCCACCCCGGAACTGGTGAAAGCCTCCACCCGTTCAGACGGGGCTTTCATTGTGGCGGCCACAAGGGTTGGGGTCTTTTTGGCGGTGGCCACCACGAAGGACTCCGGGGATATCCTCAACGACCCGTCCACCACCACCCTCAAAGGATTTCTGCGGGGGGTTCCGTAACGGACGGTAAGTTGGGGATCGTCGGCGATAACGGTGTACGCCCCCACCAGCACCGCGTCCCGCTCGTTGCGCATTCGGTGGGCAAGCTTTCGCGACTTTTCGCAACTTATCCATTTGGAGTCGCCCGATTTGGTGGCGATTTTCCCGTCCAGCGTAATGGCGGATTTTAGCGTTACGAAAGGAAGCCCCGTGGTGGAATGCTTCGCGAAATCCTCTATCATCCGCTGGCAGTCTTCCTCAAGCGCCCCCACCCGCACCTCCACACCGGCTTTTTTCAACCGGGCCGTTCCCTTCACGCCGGGTTTTGGCGATGGGTCTTTGGCCCCGATGACCACCGTGGATATCCCGGCTTTCAGGATGGCGTCCACACAGGGAGGGGTTTTCCCGTGATGGTTGCATGGCTCCAGCGTCACATACAAAGTGGATCCCTTGGTGGAGCCTTTGCATGATTCTATAGCCGCCACTTCCGCATGGGCCGTCCCGGCCTTCTTATGCCATCCCTCGCCTATTATCTTGCCCTTTTTGACAATTACCGCCCCAACCGCCGGATTCGGCGAGGTGCGGCCTTTACCCCGGGCGGCCAGTTCAAGCGCCCGGCCCATCCAAAACTCGTCTTGCTCTTCGTTTTTCATATTAATTTCACCTAATGGCGTGAATATATATATTATCCCCATAGGCCAGCGGGGCACAACGCCAAGTTGGCGGGCTCAAAGCGGAGGTTGGCGAACCCCGGGGCCTATGATAACGTAACTCAAAAATAACGTCCGGGGCCTATTGTCGGCCCGCATTTAATGGAGAGCGGATTGGGTATCCACATTAAGACGCTGATAGTGGACGACAACCCCGCGGACTCGGCCCTGCTGACAAGATACCTTGCGGATTCCCAGGTTGGCTCCATCGAAGCCATGGCCGTGGCTACCGGAGATGAGGCGTTGGAATCCATCAAGGGAGGGGATCCGGATGTGGTGTTCCTGGACTACCTTCTTGGCGGCGAAACCGGGATAGACGTGATGCGCCGCCTGAAGCAGGCCGGAAGCCGCGCGGCGTTCATATTGCTCACGGGCATGGGGGGTGAGCGGGCCGCGGTGGAGGCGCTGAGGGAGGGCGCCCACGACTACATCACAAAATACGAGCTGAACCAGGAAATACTGGACCACGCCATTTTGCACGTGGCCGACCTTAAAACGGCCGAGCAGGAACGGGCCAGGCTGAACACCGCCATAGAGCAGGCGGCGGAAATGATAATCATCACCGACGCCGATGGCATAATCCAATACGTAAACCCGGCGTTCGAAAAAATAACCGGCTATTCCCGGAACGATATAATCGGCCAGAATCCCCGGATAATGAAAAGCGGTTATCACGACAAGGCCTTCTATGACGAGATGTGGAGGACAATCCTGAGCGGGGGAACCTGGCGCTCCAGGTTCATAAACAAGAAGAAGGACGGGACTTTATACGAGGAGGACGCCACCATCTCCCCGGTTTTCGGGCGGGAGGGGGAAATCGCCAATTTCGTGGCCGTCAAGAGGGACATAACCCATGAGGCCACCCTGATAAAAGCCAAGGAATATTTCACCTCCATCACATCACACGAGCTTCGCACGCCGCTGACCATGCTGGGGCTGGTGCGGATATTCCTGAACAGCCTGGACGACGAGATCCCGGCTAAAGACAAGGTGGGCCAGATAAGGACCGTGCTGGACGAGTCTTGCGCCCGGCTTGAAAGAATCGCCACCGCCACGGCCCTGCTTTCGGAAATGAGCCTGACCAGCCCCAAAGACCCGAAAGAAAACGCCCTCCTGTATTTCGAGCTTATCTCCAGCGTGCAGATGGCCGGACACATGATCGAAAAGGACCAGCGGCGGCTTTCCCTGGGGCTTGAAATGGCGGGCCTGCCCAAGGAAATCCGGGTGCGGGGCGAAGGGGTGATGATCCGCAAGGTGATAGACGAACTCATCTCCAACGCCATAAAGTACACCCCCGACAGCAAAAAGATCACGGTGCGCTCTTTCATGCGGGGCGACTGGGCCATAGTGGAAATAACAGACGAGGGCATAGGCCTGCCCGCAGGAAAGGTTACCGAGATATTCGAGCCCTATTTCTCCCTGGAAGACGCGCGCCATCATTCCAGCGGGCGCTATAAATACCTGGGGGGCGGTATAGGGCTGGGGCTTACCATCGCCAGGATGATAACCGAACATTACGGCGGCACGATAAACATAGACAGTTCCGGTGAGAATCGCGGCACAAAGGTAACGCTGGCCTACCCGTTATCGGCGGGCCAATGACTTGGAGGCATTGAGCGCCATATCATTCCGGCCGTCAGGGAAGGATCACAAGTTCGATTTCTAAATATCCCGCTCCCGGAAATTTCAAACTGGCACATCACCGGAAATTGGTAGTGTCTCAGTTTGAAAGTGCAGGGGAGATTCTTCACTTACGCTCAGAATGACAATATAAGAGCCGTTGATAACATTGTCATCCTGAGCGAAGCGCAAGCGAAGTGAAGGATCTGTCTGTTATTTGAGATTCAAACTGGCACATCACCGGAAATTAGTTAGAATGCGTTATAACCCGTTCCGTCATATAATTGAATGACCGCTTGTAAGCCCGGTTTCAGGAGGTAAAAGTGAGGAAATTTAACGGCTGTCTGGCGGCCTTGGCGGTTTCCGCCATTCTCCTTTTCCCGGCGCCGTCAGTTTACGCTCATGGCGGAGAACGTCATGAAGCGGCCCCTCCCGCGCAAGCTTCCATCCCAAGCGGCCGGGAACGCCTTGCGGTGATCAACGAGCGCTACATCAAGGAAGTGAAGCCGATCTTCAAAAGGCATTGCTTCGATTGCCACTCCAAGATGACGGTTTACCCCTGGTACTACGCAATTCCCGGCGCCGGCTGGCTTATAGACCGTGATATCCGCAAGGCGCGCGAGCATATGGACATGAGCGCCGATTTTCCGTTCAAGAGCCACTCCACCCCGCTGAAGGATCTGGAGGCGATAGAGAAGGCTATGAACGAGGGGACTATGCCGCCGTGGCGCTACCGGATCATGCACACCGACGCGCCATTGGGCGATACGGAAAAGGCGATAACGCTCCGCTGGGCCGCCGAAAGCAGGAAGCTCCTTACCGCCGCCCCCTGATGAATCCGCTCGGCGGCGCCAAACATAATAGTGGCGGTGGCGGTTTGTTTAAACCGCCCGTTTCGCCTGGCGTCCGCCCCGGCCCTGGGGCTTGTCGTGGATGGTGAACCGCTCGTCCAGCGGCACGAAAAGGTCCGCCGCGTCTTTTATCATGTCCGACGCGGTCTCCGGATAGCTCCACACCTCCACCTTGCACCCGCGGTTCTTCAGGTACCATATCAGCGGCATGTAGTCCTTGTCGCCACCCACCAGAATCACCACGTCCAGCTTTTCCGAAAGGGTGACGGCGTCTATGGTCAGCCAGGCGTCGGCGTTCTTGATTGGCTGTTTTATCTCGCCGCCCAGTCCTGTCCAGAACTTTTTAAACTCCTCGCTGATGGTTTTATGGATGGGTTTGTAATAGATGATGCGGGTGACTTCCCTATTCCCCATTTCCTCTATGAGCATGGCATAGTTGGTCCTTCCGCCGAATATGTTGTAGCCCGAAAGCTCCACGTTCTCGGCGTCTATGAAAATCCCGACCTTCTGATAAATTAAATTGGCCATCAGGTATGGAACCTTTCCTTTTGTTTATGGCGCCCTGAGGCGCGGTTTAAACGCTATATAAATAAAATGCCCCGCTATGTTTCCTGGGGCAGGTTCAAGTATTCGGTCATATTTTCCGATATTTAATAATAATACATTAAACATCGGAATAACCATAGTTGAGACGCGGGTAGCGTTTTATTATGGAAACGGCGTTAGCCTGCGATTAAGATTAATGAACCGCCGTACGCCACGGGAATCCGGCGGCGGTATAAAACGACTTGGGGGAGAAGGTTTCAAGATATCAATCATGGCTGGCGATTTTAACATTCTTGTCACAGCCGCCTCACGCCGGGTGGCAATGATCCGGGGATTCAAACGGGCGATGTCGGCCCTTGGAGTGTCCGGCCAGATACAGGTGACCGATTCGGACCGGCTGTCCCCCGGCCTGCGATTCGCCGACAAGTTCCACATTGTCCCCCTTTCCACCTCCCGTGACTACATCCCCACGATACTGGACATCTGCCGCAAGGAGGGCATCGGCATGGTGGTGCCCACCATAGACGAGGAGCTTCCGGCCTTCGGCAGGCGCAAGAAGGATTTTTCCGACGCGGGCGTGATACCGCTGGTGTGCGACGAAAAGGTGGGGCGCATCTGTACCGACAAATACAACACCTCGCTATTTTTCAGCGAGAACGGTTTTCCCTTCGCCCACACCATATTGCCCGACCAGCTGGATTATTCAAAAGTGTCCTATCCCCTTTTCATCAAGCCGAGGATGGGCCGGGGCTCCATTGGCGCCCATCAGGTGCGCAACGAGACCGAACTGCGGTTTTTCGTGAATTATGTAAAGGATCCCGTGGTGCAAAATTACCTCTCCGGCGAGGAATTCACCGTGGACGTGCTGGCCGGGCTGGATGGAAGAATACTGTCAATAGTACCCCGGGAACGGATAGTCATCCGCTCCGGAGTGTCCGACCGGGGCAGGACAAGGAATAACAGCGCCATAATAAACCTGTGCAAGGAAATCTGCGAAAAGCTCAAAATCTGCGGCCCTGTAAACATGCAGTGCAAGTCGGACAACGGCAATATAACCTTTTTCGAGATCAACCCCAGGTTCTCCGGCGCAATCCAGCTTACGGTGGCCGCCGGGGCGGATTTTTTCCAGATGATAATCCGGGAAGCGTTGGGGGAAAGGCCCGAACCGGCCATCGGCCAGTTCAAGGACAACTTCCTGATGATGAGCTACGAGGAGAGCCTTTTCGAGGCCAACGGGTTCAAGAAGATAAGCGAGCAAAAAGCCGAACCCGTTTTGCCGGGGCCTTCTTCAACCAAGCCCTAAAATCTCTTTGGCCATTCTTACGGCATCTTCCCGCGAAGACAGCCTGCCATCCAGCTGGGCCCCGTAAATATCCCTTAACGCCTCGCCCAGCCGCCGCGACGGCGCCACTCCCATAGCCATAATGTCTTCCCCGTTAAGCAAGGGTTTAATGCCGGAAATTTCCCCTATGTACCTGGTGACCGCGTTAGTGACCCGGCTGTCTTTGGATTTGGCCGCGAAATACAGTAACGCCTCCTCTTTCTGCTCTCCGAAAATCCGGTGGAGGGTGGATGGCGGCGGCTCTTTCCACAGGTCTGGCTCGTCAAAGGCGAGTTTTGCGAACCTGCGGCACTCCATGGACTCTTTCAACACCTTGGCGGCGGGCCTGAAACTGGTCACCATCTCCATTATGTGGTTTTCCTCCAGCCCGTCCAGCAGGGCCAGGAGCCGGGCGAACCAAGGCCTCACCGGCCTGCGGGGAAACGCCAGGGCCATCCAGGTGAGCAGGTCTTCTACATTGTCGAAAACCCTTTCAGATTCCGGAGTTAGGGTAAGGGATGGATGGATGAAACGGAGCAGGCCAAGCTCTTTCATCCGCCGGGCCGCCCCCACCGGGCGCCGCTCGTTGAGTATGGCCTTAATCTCGGAGAACAGCCTGGCCCCCGAAAGCCTGTTAAAAAGCTCGTGCCGCACGGCGTTTTTTAGCAGAGTGAGGGTTTGCCTGCCGATGGAGAACCCGAACCGGCTCTCGAACCGCACGGCGCGGAAGGCCCGGGTGGGGTCTTCCACGAAACTCAGATTGTGGAGCACGCGGATGACCCTGTCTTTCAAGTCCGCCTGGCCGCCGAAAAAATCCAGCAACATGTTGGGCCTTGCGCCGTTCAGCCTGATGGCCATGGCGTTTATGGAGAAGTCGCGCCGGTACAGGTCGTTCCTTATGGCGCTCATCTCCACTATTGGAAGCGCCGCCGGATGGGTGTAATATTCCAGCCTGGCGGTGGCCACATCTATCTTCAATCCGTCGCTGGTGACCACCACGGCGGTCTTGAACTTTTCATGGATCCGGGCACGGCCCAAAAGCCTTGCGGCCAGTTTCTTGGCGAAATCAGCGCCGTCCCCTTCCACCACCACGTCCATGTCCATATTGGGGATTCTCAACAACAGGTCCCTCACGCATCCCCCGGCAAGGTAGGCCACATAGTTGTTCTTGTTGGCCACATCGGCGATGACGTTCAACAGCCGCGCCAGGGGCGCTGGCATCCTGTCTCTTAAAAGGCCGCTCACGTCGCGCATGGCCGGTTGCGCCCGGGCCACCCCGGTGGCGTAAACCCTGTTGCTCACCGCCTCGCCGTACAGCCTGCCCAGCACCTGCCCGCGGCATAACAGCCCCACCAGCGCCCCGCTCTCCCTGTCCACAACCGGGGCCTGTTTCTGACGGCTACCCAGCATGATGTCTTCCACCACGTGGGCGGGGGTGTCCGGATGCACGGTGGCGAACTCGGTTATCATCAGCTCTTCCACCGGATGCGACGCCATGCCATGGTGGATGGCCTTCTCAACGATTTGTCTCGTTATTAGCCCCGCCACCCGCTTGTGGTCCATCACCGGCATCCCGTTAATGTCGTACCGGGTCATCAGTTTCCCGGCTTCCTCTATGGAGTCGCCGCTTTTTACGGTTATCACCCGCTCCACCATCATGTCCGACGCGAAGTTGGCCTGCGCCATGGCGTCCCGGACGGCTTCCCAAACCTTTTCCGCCGCCTGGTGGATTGTGAGGTCCTTAATAGTGGCCGACGCCGCCGTGGGATGCCCCCCGCCGCCCAGATACCCGGCCACGGCCCCTGCGTTAATCTCTTTCACCCTGCTCCGGGCCACCAGGTGTATGCGCCCCTCCATTTGAACGAGGATGAAGAGGGAGTTTACGCTCTCTATGTCCATTATCTTGTGGGCCAGCGCGGCGATGTCGCCGATGTGCCGTTCCACGCTGGCGGCGGCCACAGCCACAGCCTGGCCGCCTATGCGCCGGGCCTCCAGGTTCTTCAAAAGGTTGTTTAGCGTGTCCACCTGCTCGGCGGTAAGCTCGCGCCGCATGTAGTCGGACACCATGTTCAGGTCCGCCCCCTGTTTCAACAACCACCCTGCGGCCTCGTAATCCTCAAACCGGGTGGAGGGGAAACTTAAGGAACCGGTGTCCTCGTATATCCCCAGCATCAGCAGGGTGGCTTCCATGGGGGTTACTGATATGCCCCTTTTCCGGAGAATCTCCACCATGATGGTGGTGGTGGAGCCCCGCTCAAGGATGGTGGGGCGCATGTTTGGCAGGTCCGGTTTTGAAAATGGGTGATGGTCATAAATGTGGAACTCCACATCGTCCCGCTCCGCCAGCTCATCCAATGGCCCCAGCTTCACCCGCCCGGCGGCGTCCACCATTACCACAACCTTAACCTGTTTCAAGTCCAGGTTCTTGTGGCGCAGTATGGGCAGGTGGTAATCGGCGTGGGCCAGAAAGTCGCGCACGTTTTTTTCCTGGGCTCCGGGGAAGAATACGAACGCGTCCGGGTAAAGTTTCAGCGCGGCGGCCATGGATGCCACGCAGTCGAAATCGGCGTTCTGGTGGGTGGTGACGATTATCAAGTAAAGCCCCTTCCCGGTAATATCTCTTCCACTAACAATTTTAACCGGCTGGCGGCTGGCGGGAACAGTTTATTCCGGTTTTCTGGTTTTTCGCTTGTGCAGGAGTTTGGAGTGCTTGATCCTGCGCTCCACGGCCACGAAACCGCGAACGCCAAAATAACCACCCACGCCCAGGACGACCCCTAATACCAGCGAGCCAACCACTATAGCCAACCCCAGGTCGGAAACTATTTCGCGGATGTTGGACATGTTTATGTCCATGGTGAAAGGCGGCAAAGGCGCGGACCCCATGAATGTGAGTATCCACTCTCCGATCTTATATTCAGCGTAAAGCACCGCCGGGGTGGTAAGCGGATTCGTGAGAAGACAGGCGGCCAGCGCTATGGGCAGGTTGCCGGGGATAATGAGGACTAGCAGGGCCGCCACTACCCATTGGAATCCCATGGTCGGGGACACCGACACAAACAGCCCCAGCCCCAGGCCCCGGGCCAGCGGCTCCGGCTTGAAACTCCACAAGTCCCGCCGCAGAAGCGTGGAGCCGAAAAAGCGGAATATGGCGCTGTTCTCCACATGGCCTGTGGTTGGAAGCCTTTTCTTTAACCGCGCCTTGACAAGCTCGTACCTGTCGTGAGCGGCGTACCATTTCTCGCGCCATGTCATTAATGCAACTTCTCCATGCCAAACCCGGGCGTTTATAAAACCTGCCCGGCCGCCGGACAGGTTTTCAATATCATCATTATACAGCCCCGAAGAGAATAGCCCCGGGCGCGCAGTCAGCGCAAGTTGTTGACTTGCGGCCCCCGCCCACTAAAATGACCAGATGCGCATTGGAATCGACGCCCGCAAAATATACGACACCGGCATAGGACGGCACATTTCAAACCTCGTGGACAACCTTCTGGAGGTTGATGGCGGCCATCATTACGTCCTGTTCGTGACCCCGGAAGATTTTGACCGGCTGGCCTATCCAGAAGAGCGCGTCACTAAAATAATTGAGCCCGCCCCGAAATACTCCCTAAAAGAGCATTGGACTCTGGCCCGGAACGCGGACGGGCAACGGCTGGACATTTTCCACGCTCCCCATTATGTCCTGCCTTATTTCATGAAAACCCCAGCCGTGGTCACCGTCCACGACGCAATCCATGTCATTGACCCTTCTTACGGATTCGCCGCAAGAACCTACGCGCGCGTAATGATAGGCTCCGCGGTGAAACGGGCGCGGGCGGTGATCACCGTCTCGCAACGGACGAAAGAGGATTTGGTCGAATTGTTCGAGGCGAGGGGAGACAAAATCCGGGTTATCCCTAACGGTGGAGGAGGCGATTTTACCAGACCGCCGGAGCCGGTGATTATTTCCACGCTGAGCCAGATGGGCATACAGCCAGGCTATTTCCTTTTCGTAGGCTCCGACCGGCCCCACAAAAATCAAAAAGCCGTAGCGGAAGTTTTGAACAGGTTGGATAATTCGTTCCGGTTCGCCATCGCTGGCAGGACGCGGCCGGAGGCGCGGAAAATTTTTGAAAAGTTCGGATCGCGGGTAACGTTTGTGGACTTTGTGGATAAAACCCGGATGGCCGCTCTTTATTCCGGGGCCGCGGCCCTTTTGTTTCCCTCATACCATGAAGGATTCGGCCTGCCACCGCTGGAGGCCATGGCCTGCGGAACGCCGGTAGTGGCCTCGAACCGCTCCTCCATCCCGGAAGTGGTGGGGGACGCCGCTGTTCTGGTGGATCCGGACGATTATGAGTCCATGGCCTATCAACTGCGGGAGATCGCCATGGACAACCGTTACCGCGCGGAACTTGCGCGGAAAGGACATGAGCGGGTGAAAATCTTCTCCTGGCGCAAAATGGCCGAGGCCACGCTGGAAGTTTACGAGGCGGCTGTACGATGAAAGTGGCGCTGGTTCACGATTGGCTCACCGGCATGCGCGGCGGCGAGAACGTGCTGGAGATATTCTGCCGCATGTTCCCGGAGGCGGACCTATACACCCTCCTTCACGTTAAAGGCTCCGTGTCGAAGACCATCGAGAACCGGCGGATTTACACCTCGTTCCTTCAAAACATGCCCGCCGTGGAGAAAAAGTACAGGTGGTATTTGCCCCTGATGCCCTCCGCTATCGAGTCGTTCAAGCTGGAAGGGTACGACATGGTTCTGTCCTCCAGCCATTGCGTGGCGAAGGGCATCAAACCCGGCGGCGCGCCCCATCTTTGCTACTGTTTCACCCCCATGCGTTACGCGTGGGACATGTACCCCCAATATTTCAATCCAAACCGGTTCTCCCCTCCCACCCTTTGGGCCATAGCCTCGGTGATGCCGTATCTTCGCCGATGGGATGTGAGAACCGCCGGGCGCGTTAAAAAATTCGTGGCCATTTCCCATCATGTGAGGGAACGGATAAAACGATGGTATGGGGCCGAGGCGGATGTTATTTACCCGCCGGTGGATGTGGAATTTTACACTCCCGGAAACGGGGAGCGGGGCGGCGAATACCTTATGGTCTCCGCGTTCGCGCCATATAAAAGAGTTGATTTGGCCATCGAGGCTTTCAACGCCAATCGAAAACCTCTCCGGATAGTGGGCTCCGGGGAAGACGGGGCGCGTCTGCGGAAAATGGCCGGGCCGAACATAGTTTTCGAATCCGGAGCCAGCCGTGAACGCCTGCGGGAACTATATAGGGCCGCCAAAGCCCTGGTGTATCCCGGCGAGGAGGATTTCGGCATAATCCCCGTGGAGGCCATGGCCTGCGGCGCGCCGGTGGTGGCCTATGGCCGTGGCGGCCAGGCTGAAACGGTTACCCCGCTGGATAATCCCGATGGCAGAAACCCCACCGGCGTGTTCTTCCTTGAGCAGACGGTGGATGGGCTTGAAGAGGCGTTGGAAACTTTCGAAGAAGAGTTCTCATCTTTTATTGCAGGAGCATGCAGAAAATCGTCGGAGCGGTTTTCCTCGCTGGAATTCAAAAACAGCTTCATGGACGCTATTAAGGATTTCATGAAACAACATGGCGTTGATCATGTGGATTTTCCGTTTTGAATTTACAGCCCGAAGAAGAATAGGTAAAATTTTACTATCATGGAATGGATCGGTGAAATGAGCGCTCATGACTGGATAACTATTATCGCTATAATAGCCGCTCCAATTCTGGCGATACAAGCAGAATCAATCATTCAACGGAAGAGAGAAAAAAAACAGCGCAAGATAGATATATTCACCACTTTAATGGCTACAAGGGCAACGCCGCTATCTCAAGAACATGTTGAAGCATTAAATAAAATTGATATCGAATATTACGATAATTCATCTGTCAGAGAGCTATGGAAGGCATTGCTTGATTGCTATGCAAATTTCCCCCAAAACCAATCCATGCCAAATTTTCAAAACCTTTTGGATACGAAAAGAGAGGAAGCAAAAGACAGGTTATCTGATTTGCTTTATGAAATGGCGAAAACGCTCGGATATAAATTTGATAAGGTTCATTTAAAAAGAGCCGCATATTTGCCCAGAGGACATTTCGAGGAAACTTTCGAAAAGAATTTGATACGAAAAGGAATTTTGGGGTTGCTAGGCTCCATTATTAAAGAGAAATCCATTCCAGTTTCCGTTGCAAACAGGAAAGATAAAACCGGGGTTTAAGCTACATTAAGCCGAGTCAATGATGGTGAGCTTCACAATAAATATCAGGAAAAGCTAAAGTCGCCATGACCGTTCGCAAGGAAAACGCATTAAGAATTGTCCGGGATCTGCGCGGCAAACTGTTCAGCGTGTACGGTGGGCGGTTGAAAGGTGTTTATCTTTACGGCTCCCATGCGCGGGATGAGGCTACGGAAGATTCCGATATTGATGTGGCAATCGTTTTAACTGGTGCTTTGAACCGGTCTGATGAAGCCAGACGGGTAAACAGTTTGCTTTCGGACTTATGTCTCAGGGAAAACACGCTTATATCGGCGCTCTTTATTTCCGAGGAAGAATGGGCAAACCATCCATTCGCCATCCATAGGAGCATCTTTAGAGACGGGATAGCGGCGTGAGCGAGGAAACGAAAAATCATCTTACAAGAGCTGACGAACTGCTGGCCGTAGCGGAAGAAAACCTCCACAACAACCATCCGGCAGACAGCGTAAGCCGCGCTTATTACGCCATGTTCCATGCCGCCACTGCCGTACTGTTGATGGAAGGAATTGAGAGATCTTCGCACAAAGGCATTATCAGCGCGTTCGGGGAAACATTTATCAAGAGCGGCCGCCTAGAAAAACGGTTTCATGAATATTTCCGGGCGGCCTTCGACGCAAGGGCATTCTCCGATTATTTTCCTTCCCCTCCTGTACAAACCAGTCAGGCGGAAGAAACGCTCTCTAATGCAAAGGCCTTTGTAGCGGCATGCAGGGCTTTATGAAAGAGTGGCAGGGCTAACTAGTCCTTGAAAGGTAGCCCCCGGCTATTGGATATCAATAACCCATCATCCCGCCGTCGCCCTGGCCGCCCATTCCGCCACCGCCCATGTAGCCCCTGCCGCCGGACTGCCAGAAGTCGCACATGCCGTCGCCATCTTCATCGGTGAACCCGGGGCCGTGGTACATGGAGACTTCGCCGTTCTGGGCATAGTCGCACACACCGTCGCCGTCCAAATCAACGTAATCATGGCCGTAACCCATGTGGGTCTGGTTTTCGGCGTAATCGTTAAGGCCGTTGCCGTTCTGGTCGGCGAACATCATGCCGCCGCCCATGCCGAATTGTGGCTGGCCGCTCTCCCAATAGTCGCAAACGTGGTTGCCGTTCTCGTCCACAAATCCCGGCCCGTGCCAGGTGTTGGAGCCGTTCTGGGCGTAATCGCAAATGCCGTCGCCATCGTTGTCCACAAAACTGTGGCCGTGAAGCGCGGCGCCGCCCATGCGGGCCGTGGAGCCTGAATCATGGGTGGATTGTTCGAAATAGTCGTTTACGCCGTTACTATTCGAGTCGGCGAACATGGGATAAACCGCCGTTTGGCTGGAGCCGGAAGAATCCGAGGCTGACGAGTCGCCGGAACTGCTTCCGCTACAGGCAGTCAAAAACGCGGAGCCGGTGAAACCGGTTATTATAGAGAAGGTTAGAACCAGTATTTTCGAGCGAACAGCCATATACCCTCCTTGCCAAAAAGATTTTGGCTATGCTTGTTAGAACACCGGAAGGGGAAAAAAGGTTCCCGGATGGCTAAAATATGTCCTGCGAAGGACCGAGCTGTTTATTGTCTGTCCGCCGGGGTGATGATAAGTTTTCCAGGAGCCCGTTGCAGATAAGTAGCCAAAGCTGTATGGATTACCGCCACGGTTTCCTCGTCCACTGCGGAAATAGCGAAAGAAGGGGTCTCCATCGCGATGGGCTCCACATAGGGCAGAAGGCGGTTCAACACAGTGATGCTTGCCATTAGCAATCCCAGCACAAGGAACACTACAGTTAAGCCAATAACGGTTAAATAGAGTGAAGAAACAAGGTTTTCTATCATTTATCCTCAACCTCTCAGGATGGACAGAACAAATTCCGCCCCTTTTGAAATCATGGCCTCCATCTCCCCCGGCGCCTGCCCGCCGGTGACGCCGAACATGGCCAGCATCATCCCCGCCGCCACCGCCGTGCCTATAACCCCCGCCACATTTGGCCCCATGGCGTGCATGAGAAGATAGTTATACGGATCCGCCTCCTGTCCCACCTTTTGCGACACCCGGGCGGCCATCGGCACCGCCGACACCCCCGCCGACCCGATTAGCGGGTTTATTTTCCCTCCGGACAGTTTGCTCATCAGCTTGCCTATAAGAACGCCCCCTGCCGTGGCTGTGGCGAAAGCGAAAAGACCCAGGATTATAATCTTTATGGTCTCCAGCCGCAGGAACGATTCCGCCGTCATGGAAGACCCCACCGCCATCGCCAGGAGGATAGTGACCACATTGATTAGATGGGTCTCCGAAGTCTCATGGAGCCTTTTTGTGACACCGCATTCGCGGAAAAGGTTCCCCAGCATCAGCATGCCTATTAACGGAGCCGCCGCAGGAAGCAGTAACGAGCATATTATGGTGGTGACGATGGGGAATATTATCTTCACCTCGCGGCTTACAGGCTTTAACTGCTCCATGCGTATCTTCCGCTCTTTTTCGGTGGTAAGCCACCTCATTATGGGAGGCTGGATGATAGGGACCAGTGACATGTAGGAATAGGCCGCCACGGCTATCGGACCCAAAAGCTCCGGCGCCAGCTTGTTGGTGAGGTAAATGGCCGTGGGCCCATCGGCCCCGCCTATAATGCCTATGGCCGCCGCCTCTTTAACGGAGAAACCGATGACCACCGCCATTACCAGAGTGATATAGACCCCTATCTGCGCCGCCGCGCCAAGGATAAGGGTAGAGGGGTTGGCCAGCAACGGGCCGAAATCGGTAAGCGCCCCTACGCCCAGGAAAATCAGCGGCGGCCAAATCTCGTGCTTTACACCCTGATAGAAGAAATATAGAAGCCCTCCTTCATCGCCAGAGGCCATGTTCCCCATCGGCATGTTGGCCATCAGGCATCCAAACCCGATAGGTAGTAGAAGAAGCGGCTCGAAGTTTTTCTTTATGGCAAGGTACATCAGTACCAGCGAGACACCGATCATTACCACGTTGCCCGTGGTAAGCCCATATAAACCGGTGAGCGAAAATATCTTGTTGAACCCGTCCGAAAGGGCGATTGTTTCCATCCAGTATAGCCTCGTTAAAACGGCGCCCCGACGTAAGCCACGGAAGGGCATATGTTTCCCGTAAGGGTTAGGATTTTAACACATTGGGGTGGAATAGCCGTCAATTTCAGTTGAGCCGTTAATTTAATGTCCTTACCTCCGGAACAGGGATTTTCCCCCGAACCGCCTCAAAAAAATGCGCAACCCATGATAATTATTGACGAAACCTTGAATAACCCGGTATATTTCTAGCCTTTGTTGCCTTAAAAGGCGGGGATGGTATTCACCGTTATCCCTTTCATAGCGGTGAAATTCGGGCTTAATTTTAGAACACCTGGCGATATTCCAGCGGCTCTACTATTGTGACATTTAACGACATGCGGCGATTTTTTCGTTTTCTGGCGGCAGTGGCTGTTTTCTCCCTTACAACCTCATGCGGAGGCGGTGGCGGCTCTGGAGGTTCCGGCTCTACCGGCTCTGTCACATCAGTCCCCGCCGCAAGCGCCGTTATGGCATCTGGAAGCGAGCTTGTTATCCAGCTTACCAACACCAAAGCCACCAAATCTCCAGGAACATACACCATCTATATTTATACCGATGGGGCCATGACCACGCTTCTGGCGCAAAGCCCGGAACTGGCCGAGGATGGCGCCGGGGTTGCCACTTGGGCCTCGGGGCTTATTTTAGAATCCAACCGCTCTTATTATTGGAAATGGACCGGCGTATTCACCTCCGGCTCGAACACTTCCACGTCCGAATCGGACCTTATGCCTCTATATGTCCAGCGGGATGGGGCCATGAACGCCATCGCGCCCAGGAGTGGCGGTTATCTGAACCTGAACAACGCGGCTTACCCCAGGCTTGCGGTGAAGAACGTATATACCCAGGGTGACGCCTCTATCTCATACGATTTTGAGCTTTTTTACGACGCGGCCCTTACCGCGCCCATAACGAACGCCTATGGAGCGGCCCAGAACGGCGAAGATACTTACACATACGTGGATGTTTCAATCCCCGCCACATCGGCGGACGCAGGAACCCCCGGCCTGCTGAATAACACTTCCTATTTCTGGCGCGCCCGGGCGGTTGTAAACGGCGTGGCCCAAGAATGGTCGCAAGTATATTCTTTCACCGTGAGGGACTTTTGCGAGCTGGGCTCCGGTGGCAGTTACGCCGCATGGGTGGTGGACTGGACCCATGACTACAACTGCGACCAGCTCCTGCGCACAGATCCCAACCAGGCCCTTGGCGCCCCGAACGCCGCAGGCTTTGTGGACCAGGACAATCCAGGTTACGGTTTCATTTCCATGGACATCGGCGGGACCATGATCTTCGAGATGGGCTCCACCATTTGGAACGGCGGCGGCTATGACGTGCGCGTATATCAATATTGGTCGCAGGAGCCCATAGAGGTGTTCGCCGCCCAATCGGAGGCTGGGCCGTGGTATTCGCTGGGCTGGAGCTATTGCGGCTACAGTTTCCCGGGCGAAGAATACGGCTTTGGCCATTGCGATTTCGACTTGGGCGCGGCGGGACTGCAGTTTGCGAAGTATATTAAGGTTCTGGATAAGGAATCCCCAACTTGTTATCAGACCGCCGGAGCGGAGATAGACGCGGTGGTGGCGTTGTACAAGGTGGACAGTTCCCGGACCTGCACGACCCCTACGGCCAGAACCGGCATGTCCACGGCCATGTCGGTGTGGTAAGCGCCGCCGCCCGCAAAGCTCTTTAGCCGCCAATGGCCGCGAATTTCCGGATAGAATACCGGGATATGGGTCTTCAAGGCTGATCATTTGAAATGAACTTCTCAACCGGGGCCGGGGCGCTACCCCCCATGTCTGTGGGGGTAATAAACTATAATGGCGCGGGATGCGTCCTTGATACGCTGGAGTCCATCTTCAACTCTGGCTACCCTTCGCTGGACGTGGTGGTGGTGGACGATTGCTCCACCGACAACTCGCCGGATATGATTAAAAACCGGTTCCCACAGGCCCGCGTCTTCATACAGGAGCGGAACCAGGGGCCCAACGCCGCCCGCAACCGGGCCCTGCGCGAGGCGAAGAACGAAATCGTCTTCATTACCGATAACGACATCACGCTGGAGAAAAACTGCCTTCAATTGCTGGCGCAGTCTCTGCTGGCGGACGATAACGCGGGCGTGGCCACCCCCATGGTTCTGGACGCGGTGGAGCGGGACAGGATCTACTCCAACGGCGCGGCGCTCCATTTCGCCTGTTTCGGCGTAATACCATTGCGGCGCCAGAAAATCCCCGCGGGGCTGGATATGGCCAACCGCCTTTCGGTTTGCGGGTCCGGCGGCATAATGCTCACTAAGAAAACGGTGGCAGAGGCCGTGGGCATGTTCGACGAGGACTTTTATTTCGGGTACGACGACGGGGAGTACACGTACCGGGTGTCAGCTTCAGGCCGGGACGTGATACAGGTTCCATCGGCGCGGATATACCATATAGAAAAACCCGGCCGGAACCCGAAAAGGCTTCGCTACCAGGTGCGCGGAAGACTGGATTTCATGCTGAAAAACTACGCCTCCCGCTCGTTTGTCCTTCTGGCCCCAGCGCTCTTTATCTTCGAGGCGGCCAATTTCACTTTCCTCGCCGCAAAAGGCGCAGGCATGGAATGGGCCAGAGGGGTGGGGATGATATTGAAAAGTTTCGGCGGGATAATGGAGAAGCGCCGCGCCACGCTGTCCATTAAAAAACGGCCGGACAAGGAGCTTTTAACCTCGGGAGAAATATTCATGTTCCCATCGCGGCTAGGGGGCGGGATCCTTCCAAAGGCCAAAAAACTTTTCGAGGGGTTCCTGGACGCCTACTGGCGGGTGGTATCCCCTTTTTTGACGAAATAGGTGGTTATGCCTTTTACCATTTTACACAAGATAGCCAACACCCCGGCCATCAAGCGGTTCCTTACCGAGAACCGGCTTTTCGTGAAACTGTACTTCAACTGGCGATACCTGACGGCCGACCCATACAATGTGGAGAAGTCCGAATTTGAGAGGGATAAGCTACAAAGGACCCTTGAGGCCATAAAACCTGTCGGGCATGTAAAGAGCGCGCTGGAGATAGGTTGCGGCGAGGGGTTTCTCACCGAGCCGCTGGCGAAAATATCGGCCCGCGCTTTGGGGGTGGACATCTCGGGGCTGGTGGTAAACCGCGCGCGGGAACGGTTCGCCCACGCGCCGAATATCCGGTTCAAAGTGGCGGACATCTTAACCTGCGATTTCGGCGAGAAGTTCGACCTTATCGCCTGCTCCGAGGTGCTTTATTATTTTGAACTGGCCCAACTGCCGTTGGTGGTGGAGCGGATTTCAGACCTGTTAAACCCGGGCGGGGCGCTACTTTTATGTCATGCCAGGGCTTTGGGCGACGATGATTCCGGCGTGCCCATGAAAAAGTTCGGGGCCAAAACCATCCACGAGCTGTTCATAAGCTCGCCGGGATTCACGAAAGTTTACGACCAGACATACCCCATGTACCGGATAACGCTGATCCGGAAAGACTGATGAACATCTTCGAGCCGAAAAACCATTGGGTTCAGATCGCCGCAGAGTTAAGGAATTTCCGGCGCGGGACATACCCGGGCTTTGTGACCGGAGATAAAAACGGGGGGCTGGAAAATATCCCGGTTTTTTCATTCCACGACGTGGAGCCGGAAAAATTCATGGCCCAGCTTATATACCTGGCGGACAACGGGTATCAAACGGTTACGGCGGACGAATACCTTGCCATGGAAGGGAAAAGCCCCACGGGCCGCCATGTGATGCTGACTTTCGACGACGGGCGGGCGTCCCTCTGGAACGTGGCTTACCCGGCGTTGATGACGCGGCGGATGAAGGCCGTGGCTTTCATCCTGCCCGGAGAGATAAAAGAAGCAAAAGAGCCCAGGAAACCCACAAACTCTTTGAGCGATACCGGCGGCGAACCTCTGGCCACCTGGCCGGAGATAACCGCAATGCGGGACAGTTTAGATTTCCAGAGCCACTCTCTTTACCATTTCATGGTCTTCGTGTCGGACAGGGTGGAGTGTTTTTACTCGCCCCAGATCAGGGATAGATGGATTTATATAGACCTCCCTGTATTGCGGGAAGAGGATGGGGACGATTACTCACGCAAATATGGGCTTGGCGCGCCGTTTTATTCCATGGAATCGCGCCTGTCGGACTGTTTGCGCTCATTTGAACCGCCCCAGGTCCGCCACGCTTTGGAAAAGCATGTGGCCGATAACGGAGGCTCCGCTTTTTTTAACAGATCCGGCTGGGAGCGGGAATTGACGACGATCCACTCGGAGGCCGTCAAGGGCTATAAATTCCAGTTGGAAACGCCCGAAGAGCGGGACGAAAGCATCCGTCACAACCTTTCAAGGTCTAAGCGGGATATTGAAGAGCGACTGCCGGGGCATCGGGTGGACCATCTTTGTTTTCCTTTCGGTGTTGGCGGGGCGGCGGCGGCACGGATAGCGGCCCACGAAGGTTTTAAAGGGCTTTATTGGGGAACAACATTGCCCGCCCACGCCACCGGCATGAAGGGAGTGTTAAACGTCACACGAATGAAAGACGATTACATTTTCCGCCTGCCGGGCAAGGGGCGCTGGCCACTATGGAAGGTTATGGGCGCTAAAGCCCTGCGGCGCGCCGGATTGGCGAGTTGGTGAAGACGGAAAGCCCGTCGGGATTGTAACGGAAAAGCCCAACCCCGTGGTATCATGAAACCCTATAACGATTCACAGGTTAAGGTTATGATGGATCCGGAAGTAAAGCGGACAATCAAGGGCCTTTTCCCGCCGGAGGATGTCACCGACGCCCCGGAAGACCTGATGGTGTACGGTTACGACGCCACAGGGGAGGAAAGGAAACCCGAAATCGCCATATTCCCCCGCACACCCGAGCAGGTGAGCGCGGTTCTAAAACTGGCCAACCAGCATCGTTTCCCCGTCACTCCCAGGGGCGCGGGCTCCGGTTTTGTTGGGGCGGCCATTCCCACCCATTATGGTGTGGAAATGGTAATGACCAGGATGAACCGCATACTTGAGATAGACACTGATAACCTCACCGCCGTGGTGGAGCCGGGGCTGGTGACGGAGAAATTCCAGAAAGCCGTGGAGGCCCAGGGGCTGTTCTACCCGCCGGACCCGGCCTCGCTTAAAATGTCCACCCTCGGCGGCAACGTGGCAATGGGCGCGGGCGGCCCGAGGGCGGTAAAATACGGCGTAACGCGAGACTACGTTCTGGGGCTGGAGGTTGTTCTTCCAACGGGGGAGATAATCAACACCGGCGCCAAGACCGTCAAAAGCGTGGTGGGATACGACTTAACAAGGCTGATGGTGGGTTCGGAAGGCACGTTGGGCGTGATAACCAAGATACGCCTGCGCCTATTGCCCAAACCGGAGACCGCCCGCACCATGCTGGCCATATTCCCCACGGTGGACTCGGCGGCCAAGACCGTGTCCGCCGTTATCCGGGCAAAGGTAATTCCCACCACCCTGGAGTTTATGGACAAGAGCGCCGTGGCGGCGGTGGAGGATTATCTGCACGCTGGCCTGCCCACCGACGCGGCGGCCATTTTGCTCATAGAGACCGATGGAACGGCCGCCGCCGCCGAAAGCGACCTGGCGCGGATACAGAACATTTGTGGCGAGAATGGCGCCGTAAGGATACAGGTGGCCAAGAACGAGGAGGAGCGGGAGACGCTATGGAAGGTGCGCCGCTCCATATCCCCGGCCATCCTGCGGGTGCGCCCCTCTAAGATAAACGAGGATGTCACCGTTCCCCGCTCCCGCATACCAGACCTTATGACGCGTCTGGCGGCCCTGTCGGAGAAAATAGGCATGCCCATCATCAACTTCGGCCACGCCGGGGATGGGAACATCCACGTGAACGTTATGACCGACAAGCGTGACAAGACGGAGTACGAACGGGCCAAGAAGGCCATAGACGACGTGTTCCGCATCTGCCTGGAGCTGGAGGGCACCCTGTCCGGCGAGCATGGGGTGGGCATATCCAAGGCCCCGTACATAGAGCAGGAGATAGGCCGGATAGGCATTGATTTGACCAAACGGATAAAAACGGCTTTCGACCCCAATAACATCTTGAATCCGGGAAAGATCGTGCCGGACGAAACGCCGCTGGCGATGACAGCCTTGCACGGATGAGCCATAAAAAACAGAGGGCGGAAAAGGGGCTATGGACGTTCTGATACTGATTGGAAGCGAGTCGGACATGGATACGGCCGTGGAGTCCGAAAAAGTTTTGAACGAAATGGGCGTCACCTATGAGCTTCACATCTGCTCCGCCCACAGGACTCCGGAAAAGACACGGGCGCTGGTTAAACGGGCGGAGGCCGAGGGGGCAAAGGTTATCATCGCCGGGGCTGGCATGTCTGCCCATCTGGCGGGGGTGGTGTCGGCGGAAACCGTTCTTCCGGTTATAGGCATTCCCATGGGCGGCGGGGCGCTGAACGGGATGGACGCGCTGATGTCCACGGTAAACATGCCAGGCGGGGTGCCCGTGGCCACGGTATCCATAGGCAAAGCCGGGGGAAAGAACGCGGCATTGCTGGCCGTTCGAATCATGGCGTTGTCCAACAAACGTCTGCGCAAAAAGCTTGAGGCTTATCGGGTAAAAATCGCCGCCGAGGTGGAAGAGGCCGACGGGCGCGTTCAGAAACAAAGGACGGGTAAATAGGTATCCATCCGACCGGGATTGCGGCTATGCCTGTGGAGCGGAAGATAGTTTACATGGGCCTGACGGTGATAAACCAGGCTGGCCGTGAATCCATAAAGACCGGGGGGAGTTTTATATATGACGGAGCGGCGCTTTTGCCAGACAGCGGGGGCAAAACCTGGCGGGACCTTTTTATAAAGGTTTTCCTGGCGCCACCCATCATGGATATGGCGGAAGTGGAAAGCGGCGCCGGGGTCGAGTTTACGCTTACCGCCCGGGACATATATAGGGGCGGAAAACCACCGGCGGAAACCCGGCGGCGGTATGGGCCGGGGATGGCGGTTAAAATCCGGGGCGACATTATAGGCTGGGAAGGGCATAAAGAGGCCGAAACGATAATGGCTGTCTCCGCTGGTGAAACGGCGCAATGCCCGCTTTGCGGGGCTGTTATCGGGCCGAACCGTTTCCGGGTGGCCATGGGCCTTCTGGATAAAGCGGGGGCCGTTACGGTTGTATCCCGATGCGGGCACAGGATAGGGTTGAAATGATTTTGCGGGAAGGGCCAAGATGAAAATAATCACCAGAGGTGATTTCGACGGGCTTGTTTGCTGTGTCCTGCTCACCGAAGCCGAAAAGATAGACGGTGTCCGTTTCGTGCATCCAAAGCAGATGCAGGACCGGATAGTTGAGGTCACCGGCGAAGACATAATAGTAAACCTGCCTTACCACCCCTCCTGCGGCATGTGGTTCGACCATCACATATCGGAGATGGACAGGGAACAACGCCCCGAGGGCTTCAAAGGACGGTACGGGCTGGCCCCCTCCTGCGCCAGATTGGTGTATGAATATTACGCCATGCCCCAGTGGGAGCGTTACGCCGGGCTCATGGCCGATGTGGACAAGATAGACTCCGCGCAACTTACGCTAAACGACATCCTGCGTCCCGAAGGATGGGTGAAACTGGCAAATACAGTGGACCCTCGCACTGGTTTCGGCAGTTCCCACGACTTCTTCCAAAAGCTTATAGAATGGATAAGGGAACTGCCCATTGAGGATATCCTGGCCATAGACGAGGTGAAAGACCGGACCCGGGAGTTCTACAAACAGCAGATAGACTTTGAGGGAAAGCTCAAAAAACATTCCTACATCAACGGCGCGGTGGTGGTGACGGATTTCCGCCCGTTGCAAGAGACGCCCGTGGGAAGCCGGTTCCTTGTATACGCGCTGTACCCCACCGCCAATGTCTCCGTGAGGGTATTCTACGGCGGCCCCCAGGGGATGGTGACCATAGCCGTGGGCCACAGCATCTTAAACCGCACCTGCGCGGTGGACGTGGGAAACCTTCTGGCCGGATACGGCGGCGGGGGCCATGCGGGGGCCGGATCGTGCGGAGTGGCCTCCGACAAGGCCGACGACGTGATCATGGAGATCGTGGAGCGGCTTAACGCCAATTAATAACGGGCGGGCTTAACCCTTCAGGCTTTCTCCCGGCGGGAGGCGCATTGGGCGCAATGGCCATATATCTCCAGCCGGTGGTCGGTCATTTTAAATCCATGTTGCCCCGCCACTTTGCGCTGAAGCTCCTCGATATCCTCGTTCTCAAACTCCTCCACCCTCCCGCAGGTCAGGCACACCATGTGGTCGTGATGCCCGCCGTCGGGACCGGCGAATTCATATCTTATCAACCCGTCGTTAAACCGGCGCTCCTTGGCCAGCCCCGCCGCGGAAAGTATTTTCAATGTGCGGTAAACGGTGGCCAGGCCTATGGACGGGTGTCCCGCCCGGAGCTTCAAATGCAGTTCGTCGGCGCTTATGTGGCCCGTGGAGCGGGTGAACTCCTCCACGATCAAGTCCCGCTGGATGGTGGATTTCAATCCGTTGCGGGTAAGGAAATCGTGATACCTTTTCAGCCACTGTCCGCCTGAGGAAACCCTGGACATCCTTTAAGCGCCGCTCCCTTTCCGCGTTTCGATGATAAGTTTCAACCGCCAATGCACAGCGTATTTCAATTGATTCCCATTGTCAACACGAGGCGTTGACCTGCAATGGGCGTTTGGATAGAATCTACGGGCTACATCCATCCAAATCACCAATAGATTAAGCCGGGCCGTCCGGCAGAGAAGAACCATGCCTATTTTCGATCAGCTGTTGTCCGGCCACCGGGGGGACGGAGAGGCCAAAACCCTGCGCGCCCGCGTGGAGTCATTGGAAAAAGAGCTGGAGCAGGTTCGCCATGAAAACACCGGGCTCAACGACCGGCTGGACAGCTACAAGGATATTCTTGAAAACCTCCGGGATTACGTTTACACCATGACAAGGGACGGGATTTTCACCTCCCTAACCCCGGCATTCCATAAGATCACCGGCTGGCCGGTAGAGGAATGGATCGGAAAAAATTTCAATGGGCTGGTGCATCCGGACGATATGGAGAAGGCCAGGGTAAACCTCCAGCGGGTACAGGAGATGGAAGCGCCGCCCGTAAACGAGCTTAGGATACGAAACAAGAGCGGCCAGGTCCTCATCCTGGAATTCAAGGGTATGCTTATAAAGAACGCCAGGGGCGAAGAGGAGATCTTCGGCGTGGCCAGGGACGTTACCGAGCGCAAGGCCACCGAGGCGGCGCTGAAAGCCAGCGAAGAGAAATATAAAGACCTTTTCCTCAACGCCAACGACCTGCTTTACTCCCACGACCTGGAGGGGCGTTTTACCACCATAAACAAAGCATGCGTAAACGTTTTGGGCTTTGGCGAGGATGAAGTTATCGGCTCGAGCATCTCCATGGTGGTGCCTCCGGAACATTTAAAGACCACCACGGAAAGCATCCAGAAAAAGCTCAAGGGCGAAGCCATTTCCACCTTGTACGAACTGGAGGTGGTGGCAAAAAACGGGAAGAGGATACCGGTGGAGCTTTCCACCAGGCTGATATGGAGCGACGGCAAGCCGGTTGGGGTACAGGGTATCGGGCGGGACATGACCGAAAGGAAGAAGGCCGAGGCGGAGCTGAAACAGGCCAAGGAACTGGCCGAAGACGCCACCATGCTCAAGGACAAGTTCGTATCGCTCGTGTCTCACGATTTAAGGTCCCCGATGGCTACGGTTATCGGCATCCTCAATTTTATCCTTGGGGAACCGGCCATGAGCGAAGAAGACCGCGCCACCCTTATGAAAAGGGCGTTGAACACCTGCGACGACCTTCTGAAAATGACCGACCAACTGCTGAATATCAGCAGGATGAACATGGGAAAGATCAGACTCAACCGAAGGCTGGTAAACGCCAGGGCGCTGGCCCAAGCCACCGCCGCCTCCGTATCGTTCCAGGCGGAGCGCAAGGGCATTTCCATAAATGTGGACATCCCGGAAACCTTGAAGATTTACGGGGACATGGCGCTCATCCACGAAGTCCTTTTAAACCTCATCAGCAACGCGGTGAAATTCTGCGCCAAGGGGGACAGGGTGGTGATCCACTCCCCCGGCCCAAACTTGCTGTGCGTCAAGGACACGGGGCCGGGGGTGCTCGAATCCCTGAAGCCGGACCTTTTCCGCCATGAGACAAAAACCAGCACTTCCGGCTCCTCGGGGGAAAGGGGCGCGGGCTTCGGGCTTCCGCTTTGCATGGACATCATGAAAGCCCACGGTGGAACCATCCAGCTGGAGTCTGAGCCGGGTAAAGGCTCGTCTTTCTGCATGGACATGGGGCCGTCCCAGCCCCTCATACTGATAGTGGACGACAGCGACGTGATGCGGCAAACCCTGAGAATCCACCTGGGCAAGATGGGGGCGCAAACCGTGGAGGCCGAAGACGGCGACCTCGCCCTGAAGCTGTTGGAAGAGAGAACGCCAGACCTCATTATATCCGACGTCCACATGCCAAGCCTGGATGGACTGGGGCTGTTAAAGCGGATCAAGGACATGCCGAAGCTCAAGGATACGCCGGTTATTGTCATCACCTCCGACAGCGACGTGGAAACCCGGGAACAGGTGTTCCGCCTGGGCGCGGCGGACTTCCTAACAAAACCCGTGGAGGAGAGCGATTTCATCCCCCGCGTTGGCCGGTTCATAATGTGACCGGGCCTGTTTGGTGCTAAACTCGTTAGGTAAAAGGCGTCAACCGGTTCACGACAGATATGAAACCCAGGCTTAGGCTTTCGGCGGCGATGGCCGCCATGATTCTCACTTTCACCTCCGCCTGCGCCACGGCGCCCACAGCCACGGTTCGCGGAGGGGGCGGCCCAACCATGGCCCAGGCCATGGAAGAGCGTTACAACGGCCCCAAGGCCAGGTTGTCGGTGGTGAAGTTCGTGGACAAGACCGGCGGAAAGCTGGAAGGCTCCATGGGCGAGGGCATGGCCGACATGCTCACCACCGCCCTGTTCAATACGAACCGCTTCATAATGCTGGACCGGCAGGATCTCAACGCCGTCATCAACGAGCAGGACTTCGCCGCCGCAGGCCGGATATCGGAAGCCACCGCGGCGCAAACCGGTCAGATCGAAGGGGCTGAGCTTCTGGTGTTCGGGGCCGTCACCGGTTTTGAGAAAGACGCTTTCGGGGCCGGAGGAATCCTTATCGGCGCGTTAACCCTGGGGGCATCCATAGCCATAAACGCCAACAACCAGGGAGACACCCCCATAGGCGCTGTCACCTACACCGAGTCTTACATCACCACCGACATCAAGATAGTGGACGCCCGCACCGGCAGGGTGGTCCACGCCAATTCTGTTGAAGGCAGAACCCAGGACTGGGGCGGTGGCATAGTGGGGGGCGTGGGCGGCGGCTGGTCGCGCGTGCCGGTGGGGTTAGGTGGATTCCAGGGAACAGGCGCGGAGCAGGCGGCGAGAGTCTGTATAGACAGTGCGGTGGCGGAGATAGTCCGCAACACGCCGGAGGAATATTACATGCACTGGGATGACCAGGATGGCGCGCAGAGCGGGCTTATCCTGAGGTTCAACCCGACAACGCTCCCCAACGCCAATCCATCGGGTATCAAAGGCCCCAGGGCCACGTTGGTGGACAACGGGAAAGATTACTCCAAACTCCTGGCCGAGTTGAACATCAACGAACAAACGTCGCCACCCTTTAATTTCGAGGCTGTAAGCCTTATAGCGGTCTTCGCCGGAGAAAAACCGGCGCAAGGGCACCGGATAGGAGTGGAACGGGTTGTGGCGCGGGAAAAGACCGTGGAGGTGGTGGTGCGCCAATGGGCTCCTGTCGAGGCCCAAAACCTTCCTCAGCAGAAAGACTGGCCTTACGATATCGTGCTTATCGAAAAGCAGGGCAAACCCGTAAAATTTATTTGGGCGGGCAATTAATAAAGAGCCTCGTTAAAATCCCGCCGCCAATTTTAAATGTCCATCCTTATAAACCAGGGCCCGCTGGCTCAAGCCATTCAAATATAATTCATAGACTGGGGCCTCCTAAGTTTTTATAATTAAATGGGGCGGAGCGTGCGCTTCCGGTTTTCCCTGCTTTGATGGCGTGTTTTATAACATCACCGGACTATGGCTGAAATAGCGGAAAAAAAGACCAGCTTCAAAAAAAGCGTTAAGGAGGATGCTTCCTCCGAGGTGCTGGGAAAGCTTTTGGTCAAGGACGGGCAGATTACCCGGTCCCAGCTAAAAGAGGCTGAAGAGTACCAGAAGAAAGCCAACGCCCGCATAGGCAAGGTTGTCCAGAAGCTCGGGTACCTGGATGAAGAGACCATAATCAAATTCATCGCCCGGTCTCTCGCCATCCCGATCACTAACATAGAAGACGAAAAGCCGGACGCCGAGGCCATCAAGATGATTCCCTGGGAGATGGCGCGGGACAACCTGATATTCCCCATCCGCTCCGACGGGAAGAACCTGCGGCTGGCCATGATAGACCCCACCAATTACGCCACGCTGGAGCAGGTGGGTTCCCATGTAAAGCAGACCATAAAACCCGCCGTGGTCTCCGAGCGGGACCTGCTGGAGGCGTTCAAGAAATACTACGCCATCTCCAGCGAAGACTACACCGCCCTGGCCACCGCCGGCGAGGTGCATGAGGAAAAGCCCGAAGGGGACGACAAGCAGATATTCGAAAAGTTCGACGACATCGGAGGGATCATATCCGACGCCACCGAGGAGGTGGAGATAGACTCCACCTCCGAAGACGAGGACAAGGACCAGCTTTACAACTCCGCCGACGCGGCCATAGTAAAGCTTGTCAACGGCATCCTGCTCAAGGGGATAAGCCAGGGGGCCTCGGACATTCACATAGAGCCATACGAAAAAAGCTTCCAGGTGCGGTACAGGATAGACGGCTCCCTGCACCGGGCCATGAACCTGCCGTTGACCATCAAGGGCGCCCTGATCTCGCGGCTGAAGATAATGTCCAACCTGAACATAGCTGAGAAGCGCCGCCCCCAGGACGGCAGGATAAAGCTTAAGCTTGGCCGGGGCAAATCCATAGACTTCCGCGTGAACGTGCTACCCACGCTATTCGGCGAATCCATGGTGCTCCGCCTGCTGGACCAGAGCAAGCTACAGATAGACCTTACGAAGCTGGGCTTCACGGAAAAAATGCTGACGCGGTTCCTGGAGCTTATCCGGCGGCCCCAGGGGCTTGTGCTGGTCACCGGGCCCACAGGCTCCGGCAAGACCAACACCCTCTATTCGGGCATCAACATACTAAACAAACCGGACGTGAAGATACTCACCGCAGAAGACCCGGTGGAGTTCAACTTCACCGGCATAAACCAGGTGAACGTGCGGCCGGAGGTGGGGCTTACCTTCGCCTCGGCGCTAAAGGCTTTTTTGCGGCAGGATCCGGACGTGATACTGGTGGGCGAAGTTCGCGACATGGAGACGGCGGAGATAGCCATAAAGGCGGCCATGACGGGCCACATGGTGTTCTCCACCCTGCACACCAACGACTGCGCCTCCACCATAGGCCGCCTGCTGGACATAGGCATACCCGGTTACATGATCTCCTCGGCGCTTACGGTTGTCATAGCCCAGCGGCTTTTGCGCCGGGTGTGCGCCAGTTGCAAGGTTGAAGTCACCGACTTCAATCCGCAGGATCTGCTGGAGGCGGGCGTAGCCAAGGAGGAGGTGCCCCATTACACCCTGTACAAGGGCAAGGGTTGCACCATATGCAACGGCTCCGGATACAAGGGCCGGTTGGGTGTTTTTGAGATGCTGGAGGCCTCCCAGACGGTGAAAGAGGCCATAACGGCCCAAGTGCAGGAGGCCGCCCTGCGGAAGATAGCCATAAAGGAAGGAATGAAAACCCTCCGCATGGACGCGCTGGATAAGGCGCGGCTGGGCATGACCAGCCTGGAGGAAGTGTTGGCCAAGACCGTGCTGGTGAAAGAAGCGCTCCCGGCCTACCTGCTCAACCCGGACGAACTGACATTCGAAGATGGGGACCTGATAATAAAAGAGGGCAACACCGACAAGAACTTCTACCAGCTCCTGCAGGGCCACCTTATCATCACCAAAAGCGGCAGGGTGGTGGGGGAAATCTCACAACCGGGCGAATATTTCGGCGAGATGAGCGCGCTGATGGACCAGCCGCGCACGGCCACCATCCGCTCCAAGGGCAAGAGCATGGTGAAAGTATTCCCGGGCGACAAGCTTAAACAGACCATCGAGAACTACCCCGAGATAGCCCTCAAGATAATCCACTCCCTGGTGAGCCGCTTGAACGAGGCTGACAAACGGCTGGCCAGAATCGCGGAGCGGGCGCCCCGATGACCTTCCGGTCTTCATGGCCGGCGGTTTTTCTTTTTCCGGCCCGCCTATGCCTTATAACGGCCTTTACCTGGCCTGGGCCAGCCCTGGCCGGTTCCGCCCGCATCACCGAAATCACGCTATCCCAGGCCGTAACCGAGGCGGTGGCCGGGAATTTCGACGGGACGCTTGAATGGATAAACTCGGCGGCGGCGGGAACCGAGCTGGTATCGGCCCTGTCCGAGTTCGATCCGCAGTTCGGGGCGGAGGCGGCGGCGGGAAAGAGCGCCACCCCCAGCTCCTCCGTTTTCGCCGACCCGGCGGTGGTTGAAAAAGACGTTCAAAGCGGCGAGATTTCCATATCCGGCAAGGCCCAGCCGGGTACCCAGTACAAGCTGGCGGCCACAACATCCAGGGAAACCACCAACTCCTCATTCCAGAGTCTCAATCCCTCTTACGGCGCGGGATTAAAGCTGGAGCTTACCCAACCGGTGCTTAAAAACGCGGGCATATCCGTGAACCGGTGGCGCATCACTTCCGCCGAGGCCAAGCGGGACATGGCGTTCTACAAGCTTAAAACCGCCTTGAGCGACATTGTGACCAGGACCCAGGAAGCGTACTGGGACCTGGTTTATCAAAAGGAAAACGTTCAGGCGCAAAAAGAGGCGCTGGACAGGGCGCGCGACCTGGAACGGCGGGTGACCGCCCAGGTGAAAGCGGGGGCGCTGGCGCCCATCGAGATCATCGCCGCCCAGGCTTCGGTGGCCTCCTGGGAGGAGAAACTTATCGCCGCAGAAAACTCATACTGCGGGGCTTCCGACAACCTGATAAAGCTCATGGGTTCCCGGGGAAAAGATCCAGCCTGGTGGGATACCACGCTGGAACCTGGAGGAGCCCCGGAGCCGGAAAGCCCGCCGGAAGAGAGCCTGGAGGCGCTGGAGCAGGCTTTATCGTTGCGGCCGGATATCCTGGCGGCGCAAATGGAGGTGGAGAACCGGCGGGCCGAGCTTTTATACCGCAACAACCAAACCCTGCCCGGGCTGGACATGGTGGGAACGGTAAATCTTTCCGGCCTTCGGGGAGAGGCGCGCCCAGTAACGAGCCTCACCGGCGAGGGGGAGCTTTTGTCGCCGCTCAATGGAGGTTTTTCCGACTCTGTGTCGGATGTGGTTTCGGGCAATTACTACGATTACATGGTGGGCCTTAAATTCTCTCTCCCGCTGGACTCCCGGGGGGCGTCATCAGCGGCGGCGCTGGCGGGGTTAAACCTGAAGGCGGCGCAAACCAGGCTTGAAATGGCCCGGCGTGACGCGGCGCTGGAGGTCCGCGAGGCGGCGCGCAATCTGGCTTCGGGATTAAAACAGACAGTGGCGGCCAGGGCGGCTCGGGAACTGGCGGAAAAACGGCTGGACGGGGAAACAAAAAAACTGGAGGCCGGGGCCACAACGCCATTCGCTGTCCTCGAATACCAGAAAGAACTGGTGGCCCAGCGCGCCGCGGAACTGTTGGCCCAGGGTTCAGCCCGGAAAGCCGCCGCCAGATACTGGAAAGCCGTAGGGCTGGCTCTCGCTAAGGCCGGGGTAGAGCTTAGCCTGGAAGCGCCATGAACGCCGGTTCCGCCCTTATCGTGGATTTGGACAGGCATGCCGTGGAAAGCCTTCGCGGTAAGCTGGAAAGACTCGGGTGGGCCGCCCGGGCCGCTTACGCATGGCAGGAGGTGGACAGGCTGGAGATATATTCCGGACGGTTTGACATAATCTTCGCGGACCCCAGGTTTCCCACACCAGGCCCTACTGACATAATGGCCCACATCCGCTCCAAATCCCCGGGGTCGCCCATAGTCATCCTTCTTGGCGGGGCCGACGAGGCGCTGGAAAAAACCTTCCTCCACGCCGGGGCCATTTGCGCCCTGACAAAACCCTATTCCGACGAGACGCTGGAACGGGCCATCGCCATGGCCGGAAGCGGGGCAGGGCAAGAGCGGGACTTCTGCGGCATCATCGGCCGGGCGGAGAAAATGCTGGGCCTTTACGAAACCATACGCTCGGTGGCGGGAACCGACTCGGCGGTGCTAATCCATGGCGAGACCGGTGTGGGCAAAGAGCTTATCGCGGCGGCGGTGCACAAGCTCAGTCGTAGAGGGGGAATGAAGTTTGTCACCATCAACTGCGGCGCCCTCAGCGAGTCGTTGCTGGAATCGGAGTTATTCGGGCATGAGAAGGGGGCTTTCACCGGCGCCATCCGGGAAAAGCCGGGCAAGTTCGAGATAGCCCATGGCGGCACCCTGTTCCTGGACGAAATCGGCGAGATAAGCCCCGCAACCCAGGTGAAGCTTTTAAAGGCGCTTGAGACAGGCGAGGTGGAAAGGCTGGGAAGCAACACCGTTATAAAAACGGATATCCGGCTTATCTTCGCCACCAACCGGGACCTGGCCGCCGACGTGGCCGAAGGAAGGTTCCGGCGGGACCTTTATTACAGGATCAACACATTCCCGGTGCATGTGCCGCCCCTGCGGGAACGGCCCGGGGACATCCCGGCTCTGGCGGAGCATTTTCTGTTACAATACGCCGCCCGGCATGGCCGGGCCGCCCATTCCATAGACCCGGCCGCCATGGCCAAACTTGCCGCCGCCCGGTGGGACGGCAACGTGCGCGAACTGGAAAACGCCATGGAGCGGGCGGTGATAGTGGCCAGAGATGGAATTATAAGGGAGGCCGACGTAGGACTTGGAACCCTGCCGGTAAAAAGCGAAGCGCAGGAGGGCCTGGCCGCCCTGCCCTACCGGCAGATGCGCGAGAAAGCCTTGATCGCCGTGGAAAGAAACTATTTCCAGTCGCTACTTGCCAGGTTCTCAGGGAACATAAGCGCTGTTGCGCAACAGGCCGGGCTGGACAGAAAAACCCTCTATTCAAAAATGAAAGCGGCGGGAGTGGATCCATCCGGCTACAGGCGGAAGGGCAAGAATTGAGAAACCCTTTGCTTCACTTGCCCAGCGTGCATTTCACCCGGGGCAGGGAGATATGGCCGGAAAAGTCCAGCGACTACCTTAATTTCGAGCGGGCTTTAAAACGCCTTTCGCGCCGGGCGCTCCTGATGGCGGGGCCGGAAGACCCGGTAATCCTGGATGGGCAGGTGGAAGAAAACTATCTGGGCCTTCTTCGCTCCCTCGGCGCTGGCGGGGCCGATATCCTTACCCCCGAAGTGTCCGCAGGCGCTTCCCTGGCCGATGACGTAATAAAAAGCCCCGGCGTCATGGAGTTTATCCGGCGCTGGCAAGGGGGCGTGGAGCCATACATAATGGGTCCGGTTGAAAACAGGATTATGGATATGGCGGGCAAACGTGGCGGATTCACCAATCCCGCAGTGGTGGACCTGTTGAACGACAAGGCTTTCTTCCTGCGCCTCCTGGAAGACATGGGTATGCCGTTCATCCCTTCCTATTCAGGCAACAGCGACGCGGTGGCGTCCCGGATAAGAAAATGGAACGGTGGTCCCATCATCGTCCGAGGAGCGAAAAGCGTCGGCGGCTCCAGGGTGTTTATAGCGCGAGACGCCGATGAAAAGCTGGCGCTGGCCAGCCGTGTGGAGCGGCAAGGTGGCGGCCTTTATGTGCTCCAGCCTCTTATGGATGTGGAGGAAAGCCCCAACCTGCAGTTTTACATCACAGACAATGAAGCAATCCTTTTCGGGCAGAGCGCCCAGGTGATGTCCGCGGATTTAAAACATACGGGCAACCTTTTCGACATCCATCCCGACGGGCGCGTGAGGGCGGAGCTTCTGGATCAGGGCCATCACCTGGCAAGGGAGGCGGCGCTGTTGGGGCTAAGAGGCGTGGTGGGAGTGGATTTTATTGTGACCGGCCAGACCCGGAAAGTTTACGCTGTGGAGATGAACGCCCGGCACAACACTTCCACAGCCGCCCTTTGGTTTGTAAACCGCGCCTTGACTGGCGACCCGATGGTGATGGCTGATACTGGGCTTGGAGCCAGCGTGAGGATACCGGCCCCGGGAAAAGTTTTCTCCGCGGCCCGGTGGCTGGAGGTTTTGGGTGAGTTTGCGTTCAACCCTCTAACCAAACGGGGAGCCCTGCCCATGGACACGGGCGGCGAGGAGCTTTCCGCCGTTATAATTGGCGCTGGACCGGAAGAACGGGAGATGATCATCAACGGAGCCAGGCTTGCGGCCGAAGGAGCGATATAAAGACGGCCGGGGTTAGATAAGCAACTGCCTAATTACCGACTCCACTTCGGAGCGGATCTCCTGGTCGCAAATTTCGTTTTTCTCGGCGCCCACCCTGCCCTCGTTTATCTGCGATTTGAAGATGATGTCTCCGCTTTTCACGCAAACCCTGGCCCCCCACAAATCGTCGGAGTCGGAGCCGTTCTTCACCAGCATGTCCCGCGCCTCGTCGTGCCATTCGCAACCGGCGGCGATGATGGAACGCTTGACGTCCACCACCGCCTTAATTTCGCCCTCGAACCCCGCGGCCAGTTTTTTAATGAGGCCTGAGCCAGCCTTTTTAGAGATTATTTGTACGCAAAACTTCCCAGACATTTTCTTTAAACACTTCCATTAGAAACGGGCTCGTCAGAAGGAGCGGAGCGATTCCCCTCCACAATAGCCCCAGCGGTGGGGGGCACAACCAGCCCGCATGACACGATCATCTTAACGCCATCCTCAACCGCCATGTCAAGTTCAATAACAGCCTCTTTGGGCAGGATAAGCAGGAATCCCGAGGTGGGGTTGGGCGTGGTGGGGATGAAGATGTTCACCATCTCCCCGCCCAGCCTCTGGGCCACCTCTCCGCGCGTGGTTCCGGTTATAAACGCCAGCGAAAACATCCCTTTCCGCGGGTACTCCACCAGCGCCACCTTGCGGAAGGCCGCGCCGTTGCTGGTGGAAAATGTGTCTATCACCTGCTTTGCGGCGATGTACACCGAGCGGATTATGGGTATTTTGGTTAAAGCCGTCTCGGCCATGTCCCACAGTTTCCTGCCCAGGTAATTGGCCGACACCAGGCCGATGAAAAAGATCACCGCGATGGTGCTTACCACGCCTATGCCTGGTATGCGGAAATCGGGAGGTATGGGCGCGCCCATTATCCTGATGGCCGTTGTCACCACCGGCCCTAAAAGGCCGTCGAACAACTCGAAAACGAACTTGAATATGAATATGGTAATGACCAGCGGAAGGCTCACCAGAAGCCCGGTGAAGAATATCCTTCTTATGCTGTGGGCGACGGAGGTCATAGGCCGGTGAGCCAGCTACTGGGGGGAATCACAGCGTGATTACCAGCCGCTCCCTGGCAAGGCGGACAGGGACGGCGCCGCTGACAGGGCTCCATGAACGGTCCTGCAGGCCGCTGAGGATTTTCATGAGCTCCGAGTCGGTCCTGTCCGGGTCATGATGGAACAGCACCAGCTCACCCACGCCGCTCTCCCTGGCCATGCTGTAAGTGTAGTCCACATGGGAATGGCCCCAGCCTATCTTTGTGCGGTATTCCTCCGGCGTGTACTGGGCGTCCATGCACAGAAGGTCTGAGCCTTCCATGAACCTTATCAGCGCCTCGGTCTGCTCTTCGGCCACAAGCCTGCCCTCTTCGCGGTTAAGCTCGTCTCCGTCATCGAAAAGGTTCCTGTACGGCTCATGGTCCGTGCAATAAACGAAAGACTTGCCGTTGTGGGTAATGCGGTATGAAAGGCACACCACAGGATGGTTCACAAATTTGGTCTTTATGCTGACACCCTTGCCGATGGTGAGTTCCTGCTCGTTTATGTCGTGGAAAGAAAGGTTGGCCGCCAGCTCCTCTACCCTCACGGGGAAATAGGTATAGTCCATCTGCAGGCTTAAAATCTGCTCCAGGTTCTTGGAGTAATGGACGGGGCCGTATAGTTTTATGGTGTATTTGGGGCTGAACAGAGGCGCGAAAAAGGGGAGGCCCTGAATATGGTCCCAATGGGTGTGGGAGAGGAGAATGTGTATCTCCCGCACCGAGGGGTCTTTCATTATCTCCATCCCCAGCTTGCGGATGCCAGTGCCGGAGTCCAGTATTATGACCGGCTCCCCCTCGTTGCGAACCTCAACACATGGTGTGTTGCCCCCGAATTGCGCCGTGTCCGGCGCAGGTGAGGGAATGGAGCCTCGAACCCCCCAAAACTGGATTTGCATGACTGCTTTTTAGTCCACCTTCTCTAGGAAGAACCTGGCGCCTTCCACCGCTTCCGGCAGGCCCACCAGGCTTTCTTCAACCTGGTCCGGCTCCAGCCCGGCGGCGGCAAGTTCTTCTTTTGTGATATTACCAATATTTATCTCGGTTTGAATACCTATTTTTAGGGAGTGGCAACCACTGTCGGCAAGGTGCACCGCGGCGGCCAGCCTGCGATGCTCCTCGGGCGCCGCGAGAGGGTCGTGATGATGTTCGATGGCCGCCACCAGCGATGGCGGGAATTTCCACCGCCGGGCGATAAGCCCGGACAGCTCGGGGTGGGAGAAACCCAGCATTTCCTTCTCCACGTTGTGCCGCGGACGCTCGGGCTGATAGGACGGGTCGTAAATATCCCCCATCTCCTTGGGCATTTTCTGTATCAGCGCCGCCAGCCCCATGTCGTGCACCAGGCCGGCCACGAAAAACTCCTCAACCTCCAGCGCCCCCACATTCATCTTTTTGGCCAGGCTCTTTGTGACTATGGCGCACGCCAGGCAATGTTCCCAGAACTGGTCGTTGGTGAACCACTTGAACTCGCCCCGCACACGGATGCCCCCCACCACCGCCAGGGACAAGGATATGTTCTTGACCGTGTTGAAACCCAGAAGCATCACAGCCCGGTTAAGTGAGGCAACGCCGCGCGAACCGAAATAGGCCGAGTTTACAAGCTTGAGCATCTTGGCGGTAAGCATGGGGTCCATGCTTATGGCGTTTACCAACTCCGTGGGGGAAGTGTTGGGATTGTTGGCCAAAGATATTATCTTCAGCGCCGCCGGGGAAAAACCCGGGAGCTTGTCCACAAATTCGAGGATCTGTTGTTGTTCCAGCCTGCTCAATTTATTATCCGCGCCTATGATCTCTCTAAGCTGGCCATTGTAACATACAGGGTCAATTGGAGGTTTTATCAGCTTCAACCCGCAATTTATCAACCATCACCGCGCAGGCTCCGCTAAAAACCACCTTAAACTCCAGCGGCCCTTTTTCGTCCAGGTGGAACTTAAGGGCGGTTTCACCATATCCACTGCCAGCCTGACCCGCGGGCGGCGTATCACTTTTCATTATCAGTTTACCCTCTCCACCCTTGTGGATGGAAACGCCTGCGCCGCCCTGGATTCCGGCAGGGCATTCTGAGCGCATATAAACACGTAACGAATAGTCCCCCGCTTCAAACATCCGCCATGGGCCGAAAACCATTGGGCCTATGGGATCTTTCCCCGGCTCCGCCCGCACCACCAGACCTCCGGAGGCGTTTTCATCTTTTATCGCGTCACCCGTATGGAAAAGCTCTTCTGCCTCGAATTCAAACTGGGGGTCAACCCTTTCGGCTGGCAATACATACACGCTGTCCAGCCATACAGGCGCGCTCCCCGCAAGATAGGCGCGAAACTCCAATTGCCATGCGCCGCCGGGGGCAAGCTCAAACTCCAGCTGTATATCCTGATACCCGCCATCCTGGCCAAACTCGGCGCCGTTGACTTTCCGCCATTTTACAATTGTCCGTCCCTCATCGGCGGCCACGTCCAGTTTGGCCACCGGGGCCTCCGCCGGGATCCCGTCAACGGTTCTCATGCGGAACACGGCCGTATATTTTCCGGACGGAAAAGTCCTGTACGGCCCGGCGTTTATTATGCCAGCGGGATTGCCGGGCTCCGCTTTTTCCATCAAAAGCGCAATGCCGCCAGAGGCTCGCTTATCCTCAACACGTTTTCCCCCAATAGGGGCCAGATGTTCCGCTTCGTAAAACACTCCCACCGGGGATGATACCTGAATGGTTTCCGCTTTCCCCTCCCCACTCTCCGGCGAAAGCTCGAAAAGCCATAACGGCCCTTCATGCCTCACAAGCTTTAGATAGGGAGACCTGGCCAGTCTCGCCACAGCCAGACCGGCCGGATAGGCCGACACCTTGGGCGGATATGCCTCTTCGTGGAATATTATGTTTGTCACCCCCAGCTCTTTCAACAGGTGGGCCTGTTTCTGGGTGACATCCCCGGCGTTTAATGAAAAGAGGGGCATGAAGACGTTTTCGGCGTACCGTTTGGACACCAGGGGGGAATAGCCGTTGATCATCGGCGCCCCGCTGGATATGGCGTAATACTGATAGATAGACTCCCAGGAGCTTTCCCCGGGCCATATGGGCAGGTTCAGTATTTTCCCGCCGTCTCGCTGAGCCGCATCTTTATATATGGCGTTGCCCTCGTCAAGGACGCACATCCCCACCCCTCTGGCCGGGCGCCAGTCCGCCATTACCACAAGGGTGAAGGCGATCAGGACAACTCCCGCAACCCGTCGCCAGCGCTCTTTTTCTATGGACCATGCCGCCAATACCGCCGTTAGCATGGCGATGGACATAAGCGACACCAGCATCATCTTGGCGGGGGTGCGGGAAAGGTTGAAATAAGGGAAATATTTATAGAACACCGTGTACAGCGGAATAATCCCGTTCAGCGTTACGCCGAAAGAGAGGATGTACGCCAACACGAAAACGGCGCTGAAGAAAATGGCGTCTCTCATCGAATTGGACTTCCACTTTAACGCCGCCACGCCCAGGGCCAGCGCGGCTACTACCATCAGAAGCGGCAGGCCGATGTAAACGCTGAAATCCGTGTCCGGATCCCACGCGGAAGAAAGTTTCGGGGAAAAAAGGCTTATCTCGTCCATGGTGCGCCCGGCGGAGAACACGGCCTCTTTCACGGCCGATTTCTTGAAGTAGTACATCCAGCCGACAGCCCCGGCCAAACCCGTGAGGAACGGGGCCATTGTTGGCGCAAAAGCGCGGAGCGCCGTTTTATAATTCAAACCTGAGCCTGTTGTGGATGTCCAGACCATCCATGGGATGTACACAATCAGGAACATCAGCATGTAATAACCGAACTGGAGATACTGGAACGCCAGCAGGAACGCGCAAAGCCCCGCCAGAACGCCCTGCGCGATTTTCCGGCTGGCCATGGCCCGGTCAAAAAAATACATGGTCAGCGGGGCCATGAATATGGCGAATCCGGCGGGATGGCCTCCAAAAAGCTCCACCTGCCTTATGGGCGCGAAGTTGAACACCACCCCGGCCATAAGCGCCGCAAACCGGTTGCCGGTAACCTGCCACGCCCATAAATACATGGCCAGCCCGCCGAGAGCGAACGTTATCAGCAGGAACAGGTTGTAGGCCAGTGGCGTTGAAACGGCAGTGAACGGCAAATAAAGAAACGAGAGCGGCATGAAATAGCTGTAAAAGCCTTTACTCTGGTATTCCGTGGCGAATTCCAGAGGGTTAGTAAACCACTCTATATGCCCCAACGCGGCGTGTTTGAGCAGACCCAGATGATAGTAAAACTGAAGATGGTCTCCCTGGATAAGCTTCGATTTTAAAAGCTCCGCCGCGGGAATATACGCGTATGGAATGGAATTGAATAGGTTTCCAGCCAGCGGCCATGAAAAAAACAGGCCGATGAGAAAAAAGAGGGCAAAAACCGAAAACGGCCTGGCTGGGCGGTTTGCCGGGCTTTGGGTCATTTCCTTTCCCGTACAACCCTGGCGGGCATTCCCACGGCCACCACGTTTGGCGGCAGATCGGCGTTAATCACCGCCCCGGCGCCCACCACGGTGTTGTCCCCCACAGTGACCCCATCCAGCACCGTCACCTTGGCCCCAAGCCAGCAGTTGGCGCCCAGGGTTATACCCTTGCTGGACCATGCCTGGTCCAGTATGGCCTCGTCCAGCCGGTCGAAATTGTGCCTGGTGGCGAAGATGGAAACATAAGGCCCCAGCAGGGTTTTCTCGCCTATTATTATTTTGGAGTTGGACGAGATGTTGCACCATGTGGATATGTTGGCGTAGTCGCCTATTACAATATCCCCCTCCTTGCAACTTAACACCGTGCCCCGGCCTATGTAGCTGTTGGCGCCCAGGCTGATGCCGTTGTTATCTGCCCCCTTGGCGTCCAGAAGAACGCCATCGTCTATAATGGCCCGTTCGCCAATTGTAAGCTTTTGAGGATGCCGCAGGGACACGTCCACACCGAACACCACCCCATGCCCCACTTTATTAACAATGAAGGGATAGAATATTTTTCGCAGGATGAGCCCCAACGCCCCGGGAATCCGGGAAAAAAGCAGGGTAATAAGCTCGAACTTCATGAGGAACCATATGGAGCGGCTACCCACCACCAGGTCCTGGTACTGTTCAAGGCGCGACTTGCCTTTGCCCCGGTACTCGTGCTGAATCTGTATGTTCAGCTTATCGGAGGGATCCATACAGCCTATGTTCCCCAACGCCGCTTGCGTCCGTTAAAAATTGCATTAAACCCTACGTTAAATTAAGATGTGATTATCCTATGGATAACCTTCCATCGGCGAATAAACAGGATAAAGCATGAGAGTTTTGTTTGTCTATACCGACATAAACGTGAAGGGCGGGGCCAAAAGCTACCATTTCGGCCTGGGCATCCTATCGTCGGTGTTGAAGAAAGCGGGCCACCAGACCCAGTTGCGCTATATGTTCGACCAGTGGGATCCGGAAGGGCTCCTCAAACATATAAGCGATTTCAAGCCGGACATCGTAGGCTACACCACCGATTCCTCACAAGTGCGCCATGTGAAAAAACTGGCCGCCATGGTGAGGCCCACGGGAGTGTTCCAAATAGCGGGCGGAACCCACCCCTCCTTATATCCCCAGTTCCTGGAAAACGCCGAGGGGCTGGACGCCATATGCGTGGGCGAGGGGGAAACGGTAATTTTAAAAGTTGTGGAAGCTCTGGAGAAGGGGGGGGATTACAGGACCATCCCCGGCGTGTGGGCGCGAAACAGCGACGGGTCGCTCATAAAAAACCCTCCGGGCTATTTCATCCACGAACTGGACCAGATACCATTCGGCGACCGGGACATGTTCGACTACCAGAAGATAGTGGACTCGGATTACGACCGGGCCACCTTCATGCTCTCCCGCGGTTGCCCCTATAACTGCAACTATTGCGGAAGCCCCGCCATGGGCAGGTTGCAGGAGGGCAAATACGTGCGGTTCAGGAGCGTGGAGAACGGCATCGCCGAGATAAAGGACGTTGTGACCCGGTTCAAGGTGAAAAACATCTTCTTCGCCGATGACGTGTTCACCATAGACAGAAAGTACGTTAAAGACTTCTGCGACGCGTACACAAGGGAGATAGACCTGCCTTTCGAGGTGACCACCAGGGTTGAAAGCGCCAATTACGACACTTTCAAAAACCTGGCCGACGCCGGATGCACAAGGGTGGCCATGGGGGTGGAGTCGGGCAGTGAGGAATTGCGCAGAAAAGTGCTGAACCGCAAGATGACCAACGGGAAAATTGTGCAGGCTTTCGCCGACGCCAGGAAGGCCGGGTTGAAGACCAAGTCTTACAACATCGTGGGTTTCCCGCATGAAACCCGCCAGATGCATATGGACACCGTGGAGGTGAACCGCAGGATAGAGCCGGACAGCCTTGTATGTTACATATTCAACCCTTACCCGGGCACCGCCCTTCACCGCATATCCATCGAGGCCGGTTTCCTGAGCCCGGATTTTCTGGACGAGGATTTCATCTCCAGGACCGACACGCCGCTTACCATGCCCCAGTTCACCCGGGAGGACATCCTGGACTGCTACAGGAACTTCGCCTTCAACGTGTACCGGGAGAAGTCGCTTAAAAAAGCGCTCATCTACAAGATGTACTACTCGCGCCACGGCGAGCGGCTTATAAGGATGATGGACAAGCTTAAAAAACCTATCAGAAAACTGGCCATGGGGGTGTGAGCCTCCATTGACCCTTCATCGCGTGACGCCATGACCAAGGATACGCTGGACGGACAAAGGTTCCGGGAGCTTTTCATTGCGGGGGCGCGGCGGGTTTCCGAGTCCCGCGACTACCTCAACAGCATTAACGTGTTCCCCGTGCCCGATGGCGACACGGGCACGAACATGGCCCACACCCTCACAAAAGCCGCCGAGGCGCTGGAGGGCTCCGATGGCGATTCCTTAAGCCAGGTGCTTCGCACGCTATCCCAAAAACTTCGTATGGACGCCAAGGGTAACTCCGGCATCATACTTTCGGAATTCTTCCACGGCATGTTTTTGAAGCTAAAAGAGGAGGAGTCTGTCCGCCCCGGCGGGTTCATTGAAGCGATGGACCATGGCAAACAGGCGGCCTACGCGGCCCTTACAAACCCGAAGGAGGGCACCATCCTCACCACCATCCGCAAGGCTGTGGACAGGCTCAAAGAAGCCCAGACGGATATCGAGGACATGCGGGTGACCATAGAGAAACTGGTGGAAAGCGCCCGCCACTCGGTGGACGAGACCACCGGGGAGATGGAGCTACTCCGGGAGAACAAAGTGGTGGATTCCGGCGCCCATGGGTTCCTGCTGTTCTGGGAAGGGGCGTTAAACTACATGAAGGGGGAATGGGGCGCGGCGTTAAAACCTATCAGGCGCGTATTCGCCCGCGCCAAGCCGGAGGATATCAAGTTCCGTTATTGCGTGGAGGGGCTTGTAAGCGGCGGCGGATTCGTAAGGAGCGACATAAGCGGCCAGTTGTCTTCCCTGGGGGACTCGGTGATAGTAACCTGCGACAGCGGCCTGCTGAAAATACATGTGCACACCAACGACCCGCCCAAAGTGTTCAGTTACCTCGGCGGCCTGGGCCAGCTTATAAAGACCAAGGTGGACGACATGGTGGCCCAAAGCGGCCAGCTGGCGGGGGCGGAACGGGCGCTCAAGGCCATCGGGATGCTCACCGACTCCACCTGCGACTTGGACCTGGCTCTGCTCGAAGAGCTGGGCGTGGAGATGGCGCCGCTCCAGGTGATGTTCGGCGACGAGTCTTTCCGCGACAGGATGGACATCACCGCCGACGAGTTCTATCACCGCCTTCGGCGGGACGGATCTTTACCCCGCACCAGCCTTCCGGCCCCGGGCGATTTCATCCGGGCGCTGGAGCACCTCATCCCCCATTGCGACAAGGTCCTGGCCATCTACATATCCTCCACCCTCTCCGGCGCCTACCAGGCCGGGAAAAGGCTTGGGGACGAGTTCGGCGGCGGAAAGGTTATAAGTTACGATTCGGGCCATGTTTCGCTGGGACTGGGGATGATGGTTGTGGAAGCCGCCCGCATGGCGGAAAGCGGAGCCGCGGTTACGGACATTCTGTCGCGGCTGGATGGGATAAAAGGGAAACTCTCCACCTTCTTCACGGTGGACACGCTGGAATATCTCTCCAAAAACGGGCGTATTGGAACCGCCAAGAAGGTAATAGGCTATGCTTTCGGGGTGAAACCCATCCTTGAATACAAGGATGGAAAGGCAACGTCATGCCGGTCGGCACTGGGCAGGAAGGCGATGATGAAAAAACTGGTGGAACTGCTGGAGGAACGCGCCTCCCGGCCCGGCTTTGAAGGGCGCGTGGCCGTCGCCTGGTCGGACGACATGGACAGCCGGGACCAGGTTATCGCCATTATAAAAGAACGGCTGGGGGTGGAATCTCCCCTCACCGGCCGGGTCTCGCCGGTGTTAGGCTCCCATGTTGGACCGGGGGCTCTTGGGGTGTTCTGTTTTTAGAGCGGGTCTGTTGATTAGACACGGGGCGCCATGATTGTGTAGAATGGCTCAGTAACGCCCCTTTACAATTTAACCAAGTCTTATTTAAAAGGCCCATGGCTTTAAAACTCGATTACGATAACGCTATTTCCATAACACGGGACATCTATTGGGTCGGGTTCTACGACAGGGAAGCCAACCTCCACTGCAACCCGTATGTGCTTATCGACGATGAGGACATAATTCTCATAGATCCGGGCTCCATCCCCCACTTCTCCGTGGTGATGCGAAAGGTCATAGACCTTGTGGACCCGGAGAGCATCACCTACGTGGTGGCCCATCATCAGGATCCCGACGTGGCTGGCAACCTGGCGGTGGTGGAGGAGGTAATAAACAGCGCAAGCCTCCAGATAGTGGCCCACTCCAACACGGTGCGCCTTCTCAGGCATTACGGCTTGCGGTCCGGGTTTTACGCGGTGGACAAAAACGGCTACAAACTCCAGCTGAAAAGCGGACGGACACTGGATTTTATCTTCACCCCGTACCTGCACGCGCCCGGCGCCATAGTCACTTACGACAGCCAGACCAAGACTTTGTTCACTTCAGACATTTTCGGGGCCATATCGCAGGACTGGAGCCTGTTCGCCAACGGGGATTTCCTTTCCCCCATGGAGCGGTGGCACGAGCTTTACATGCCAAGCTCCGCCATTTTGCGCCCATGCATGGAGATGCTGGAGAAGATGGATATAGAAAGGATACTTCCCCAGCACGGCTCGGTGCTGGAGGGGGAGAATGTCCGGAAAGCCATCGGCCGGCTGAAAAACTTGAAATGCGGGGTGGACCTGGTTTAACCGGGAGGGGGCGATGGACGAGAACATCAGGCAGACCGGCGCAAGGCACATGAAGGAAATACAGGGGATCAACAAGAACCTCACCGAAAAAGCGCTGAAGATGCGGTGCAACGCATATTTGGCGGAGGTTAAAGCCGATTTGCTCACCAAGACCATTTACCTTATGAAAGGGAGCAAGGCGGCGCTCCGCAAGGAGGTGGACCGCCGCACCATGCTGGCCATACAGTTGCAGGAAGAACGCAACTTTGTATCGGGCATCCTGGACACGGTTGGCGCCCTTGTGGCCGTTCTGGATCCCGCTGGCCGGATATTGAGGATGAACCGGGCTTTCTCCGACACCACCGGATACACCCCGGAAGACCTGGACCGTCATAAATTCCAGGAGCTTTCCTGGAGCGATGACGACAAAGATGAGGCGCAGGATGCGCTCCGCCAGGTAATCCACGAAGGTAAAAACGTAAGCTTCTGGCACTATATAAGGACCAGCGCCCATGAGCGGCGATATATCGAATGGTCCCTGGCGGCGCTCTTTAGGAGTGAAACCGCCCCCCTGCACATCATCGTCACCGGGATAGACCGGACACAGCGAAAACAAGCCGAAGACAGGCTGAAAATGACCGCCACGGTGTTCGATAACGCCATCGAGGGGATCATGATCACCGACGCCAACGGGGTTATACAAACGGTAAATCCCGCGTTCACGGCCGTTACGGGATACGATCAGGCGGATGTGATTGGCCGCACCCCCAGGGTTCTCAGGTCCGGAGCCCATGGGCCCGAGTTCTACCAGGCGATGTGGGAGGAAATGAAAAACACCGGGCAATGGCAGGGGGAAATATGGAACCGCCGCAAGAACGGGGAGGTTTACCCCGAGTGGCTATCCCTGGCGGCCATTAAAGACGATTCTGGCCTGGTGACAAACTACATAGGCGTGTTCAACGACATCGCCGAGCGCAAACAGAAAGAGGAAACTATCAGGTTCCTGGCCTATCACGACGCGCTTACGGGGCTTCCGAACCGGCAAATGTTCTTCGAGCGTCTCTCGCTGGAGCTGGCCCACGCCAAACGGGACGGAGAGATGCTGGCGGTGTTTTTCCTGGATCTGGACAAACTAAAGCATGTCAACGACAGCCATGGCCACGATGTGGGGGACAAGCTTATCCAGGAGGCGGCCATACGGCTGAAACACTCGCTCCGGGAGTCCGACACCGTGTCGCGCATCGCGGGGGACGAGTTTATGGCGCTCATCCCCCGGATGAAAAAAGGGGAAGAGCCGGAATTTATAGCGGAAAAGATACTGGCGGCCCTCAAGAGCCCCGTGGAGATCGGCGGCATCCCCCTTTCGCTTTCGGCCAGCATAGGAATAAGCATCTATCCGTCCCATGGCGGCGATCCTGAGGAGCTGGTGAAGTTCGCCGACGACGCCATGTACGCGGCTAAAAGGGCAGGTGGCGGAAGGCTGGTCCTATACTCCCATCAAATGGCCGACAACGGATAAGCCCCCCGCGTCTTCAGCTTTTTCCGGTCCCGGCGGCCACCGGCAGGCCCGCCTGCTTCCACTCTGGAAATCCATCAGCCAGCCTTCGCGCCCTATACCCCTTTTTGCGAAGCGCGACCACTGCCTCAAAAGCCATAACGCAGTAAGGCCCCCGGCAATACGCAACCACTTCGCCCGCCTTGGGAATATCCTTCAACCGCCACTCCAGCTCCTTTAGCGGCACATTCACGGCCCCGGCCAGATGCCCCTGAACGTACTCCTCGGGGGGGCGAACGTCTATCACCGTCACGGAACCTTTTTTGGCCAGCTTCAAAAGCTCCCGGGCGCGAACAGGCTCCAGGCTGTCTTTGACTTTCAGGTATCTGTCCACCACTCCACGAATTTCCGCCAGGTTCTTCTCCGCCACGCTCCGTAGCGCCGAAAGCAGGGCCACCACCTCCATGCCGGATATGGAGTAATACACCCTCTGCCCCTCCTTGCGGGAAACGGCCATTCCGGCCCTGCCCAGTTTTTGCAGATGCTGGGAGACGTTGGCCACCGGCATGCCTGAAAGCTCCGCCAGCTCCTCTACGCTTCGTTCCCCCTGTGACATGTACTCCAAAAGCTCCAGCCTGGCCCCGTGCGCCAGCGCCTTGCCCGCATTGGCCAAATGGGCGTAAATCTCGCCTTTACGGCTTACGCTTGACATTGCCCCTTCCCCAAGATATTTTAGTATTCAATTGAACAGTTGAATAATACGCCAGCGCGTCCACTTTTTCAAGAAGGGGTATATTAAATCATGGCCGGGGAGGGTTCAATGGCGTGGGAGGCCGCCGTAAGGCTATCGTTTTTCTTCGGGGTTTTCGGGGCGGTGGCCATGTGGGAGCTTGCGGCGCCCAGGAGAGCGCTGACAACACCCAAGGCGGCCCGGTGGCTTTCGAACCTGGGGCTGGTGGCGTTGAACACCCTCCTGCTCAGGCTTATCTTCCCGGCGGCTGCGGTGGGGCTGGCCTTCACCGTTCAAGACAGGGCATGGGGCCTGTTAAACAACGTTGACCTCCCCTTCTGGATTGAAACCCTGGGCGCCGTGGTCTTTCTGGACATGGCCATATATTTTCAGCATGTTCTGTTCCACGCGGCTCCATCCCTTTGGCGTCTGCACCGGATGCATCACGCCGACCTGGATTATGACGTTACCACCGGCGCTCGGTTCCACCCGATAGAGATAATCTTGTCCATGCTAATAAAATTCGGTGTGGTGACGGCCATCGGCGCAAGCCCGGGATCGGTGCTGATATTCGAGGTTTTGCTCAACGCCACCGCCATGTTCAACCATGGCAACATCCGCATCCCGGAAAGGGTGGACGCTGTTTTGCGTCTTTTCGTGGTGACCCCGGACATGCACAGGGTCCATCATTCGGTGGAGCCCCGGGAGGCCAACAGCAATTTCGGTTTCAACCTGCCCTGGTGGGACAGGCTTTTCGGCACATACCTCCCCCAGCCCGCCAAGGGGCACCTGGGGATGGTTATAGGAATAAAAGAGTTCCGCGGCCCGAGAGATAACCGGCTGGACAGGATGCTCATCCAGCCATTCGTCTCACCCGGAAGCGGTTACGCCATCAACAGATAGTTTTGGATTGAGGCGATTTTGAACAGGAATTTTATCAGGACCTTGGTCGCCGCCATGGTGATCGTGGCTATCGTCGTGGCGATTTTGAACCGGGAATCGCTGGATCCGGGCCAGCTTGCGCCCTTGCTGGAAGAAGCTGGCATTTGGGGGCCTGTGATTTTCGTGGCGCTCTACGCCGCGATGACCCCGCTAATGATCCCCGGATCGGCCCTCACCATCATGGGCGGAGCGCTTTTCGGCCCGGTGTGGGGCACGATTCTAAACCTCACAGGGGCCACGCTGGGCGCCACGCTGGCCTTCATTGTTTCAAGGTTCGTGGCGGGCGAATGGGTACAACGCCGGTTGGGATCCGGCGTGTTGAAAAGGATGTACGACGGCGTGGAGGTGGAAGGATGGTGGTTTGTGGCCTTCATACGGCTTGTGCCGGTATTCCCCTTCAATGTGATGAACTACGCCCTGGGCCTTACAAAGATAGGCCTGGCGCAATACGTTATAGCCTCCTTTGTCTTCATGGCGCCCGCAAGCTTCGCCTACACCTATTTAGGCTACGCGGGTAATGAAGCGCTGGCCGGAGGGGAAGGGGCCGTCCGGCACGGCCTAGTGGCGGCGGCGCTGGTGGCGGCCATGTTCGTTCTACCAAGGCTGGTGAAAAGGGCCCGGGAGGCGAAGCTATTCACCCCGGCGCAAGAGCTGAAACGGATGATCGAGTCCGGCGGGAATCCTTACGTGGTGGATGTAAGGAGCGTAGCGGAATTTGTGGAGGGTCATCTGCCCGGCGCCGTGAACATCCCATTGCCGGAGCTGGAGACCAGGATTGGGGAGATAAAAAGCGGAGCCAGGGTCTATTTGATCTGCGGGACAGATCGCCGTTCCTCTTCCGCCAGGGAGCGGCTGATAAAAGAGGGGCTCGACGCTGTGGTGACGCAAGGGGGGGTGACCTTTTGGAAAAAACAGGGATGGCCCCTGGAAAAATAACATGGGAGGACTGATATTTATGGAATCCAAATCTTTGCTGGTGGTAATTAGTAGCGCTCCATACGCAGGATCCGACGCGGCGTGGAACGCCATAAGGCTCGCGGAGACGGCCTTGAAAAACGGCTCGGTGACGAGGGTATTCCTCATCAACGAGGCGGTTGACGCGGGGAGGGATGCTTTAACCCCTCCAGACGGCGCTTTCGATCTGTGCGACATGCTAGTGGATCTGGCCGCGAAAGGGGCGGAAATAAAATACTGCAAGACCTGCATAGACCGGTGCGGCGTTGGGGAGGGCGAAATGGCCTCATCGTTAAAAGTGGGTTCAATGGGCGAGTTGAACCGGTGGATCATGGACAGTGACCGGGTGGTAACTTTTTAAATTGGTGGAGGGGAAACCGTCATGGCTGGCAAGGAAATCCTTATTCTCGGCTCCTCATTCGGGGGCTATCACGCCGCCACCCGGCTGGCCAAAATACTGGGAGGCCGCCATTCCATAACGGTGGTCTCCAAAGATGACCATTTCACCTTTACCCCGTCACTACCCTGGGTGGCCATGGGCTGGCGCGACGCCACCCGCATTCAAATACCCCTGCCGGGGCTTTTCGCGCGGAAGGGGGTGGGTTTTTCCCAGGACACCATAGTTCGGCTGGAGCCGGAAAACAGGATAGCCAAGGGGATTAAGGGTGACTACCGTTACGATTACCTGCTTATCGCCACAGGGTCGGAACTGGATTTCGGAGTCGCGCCGGGCATGGGGCCGGAGGGGGGGAACAGTTACTCTATTTTCTCGGTTGACCAGGCGTTGCAGGCGGGAAGCGCCCTGGAGGCGGCCATCGCAAAAGGCTCGGGCTCGCTGGTTTTCGGCAACGCCCAAGGCGCCTCGTGCCTCGGCCCAGCCTACGAAATGGCCATGCTCACGGACACCCTGTTGCGGCGCAAAGGCATAAGGAGCCGGTTCAACATATCTTTCTTCACCAACGAGCCGTTCCTGGGCCATTTTGGCGTGGGCGGATTTGGCGGCCTTACACGGGCGCTGGAGGATGAATTCGCGGACAGGGAGATTTCCTGGAAATCCAATGTTTCATTGTCCAAGGTAACCGAGGAGACGGTTGATCTTTCCGATGGCCCACAGTTCGGGAACGATTTCTCGCTAATCATCCCGCCGTTCTTCGGGAGCCACGCCTATATGGGGGTGGAAGGGTTGGCCAATCCGCGGGGATTCGTTCTGGCCAATAACGACCTTTCGAACCCTAAATACCCGGAGATATACTCCGCCGGGGTGGCGCTGGCCATCCCGCCATTGAAAACACCGGTGCCTACCGGCGTCCCGAAAACAGGCCAGATGACCGAGCGGATGGCGCGTGTGGCGGCGGACAATATTGTGGCGGACATAACTGGCGCTCTGAAAAAGGATGGCAAGAATTTTTCCGTGACATGCGTGGCCGACGCGGGCGACAAGGCCTTTTTTATCGCCGCAGACCCGCTATTGGCGCCAAGGAACAGGCTGGTTTATAAAAAGGGCAGGATATTCCATTTGATGAAGCTGGTGTTCGAACGCTATTACGTGCAGTCCATCCGCATGGGCCTTCCGGTATTGGATGTGGGTGTGTAACCGTCGCATCTCCCATTGCCCCCTTGCCCGGGGCCGTTGATTGTGGTACAAACGGCTAAATAGTATTGAAAAAACCGGGGAAACATAATGGACGACGGATTGAGGGAAGACCACGAATTCGACGAGGTGGACCATAATCTTGACGATTTCGCCGGGGAGTTTAAGTCGCAGGAAAAATCCAAGACCAAAAGGTTGCTGTTGGCTGTGGCTGGCGTAGCCTTGGGTGTTGGCGCGGTACTGGTAGCGACCGGGATGCTGGACGGCGAACAAGCCGCGGTAAAACCGGCTCCGCAGAAACTGGAAGCAAAAGCCGAGCAGGCGCCGCAACTGGAAGAATCCGAAGCCCAGATGGCCGTCCTGCAAAAACAGAATTTGATAGACGCCGATGACAAGGCGCCCGGCGCCGTGGATGAAAAAGACATCCAGCTTCCCGCCACCAACCCCATGGAAGGATTTGCCGTGCAGGTGGCAGGCGCTTCCGACGTGGCTTGGGCCCTGGCGTTGAAAGACGACCTTTCCGCCAAAGGTTTCAACTCGTGGATATCCATCGGCAAACTTGAAGGCAAGATTTACTCCGTGGAGACTGGCGATTTTAAGACCGGCAAGGAGGCCGAACAGGCCAAGGCGGCGCTGGAAAAAGCCGGGTTCGAGCCTAAAATCACAAAACAGGGAAATGAAGGGCTTATTATCACCGCCGGGGTGTTCACCAGCCAATCCGCCGCCAGCGATATTGCCGCCAGGCTTAAAGGGGCAGGGTTCGACCCCAGAACAATTCAGCGTGACGGCGGGGCGGATATTTATATAGTCCGCGTGGGCCGTTACGAAAGCCGGGAGGAAGCCTCCAAGGCCGCTGAAAAGCTTAAAACTTCCGGCCACGCACCCATAGGCATTGTGGAATAATCCTCCCGCAACCTAGCCAGGAAGGGTCTATATGCGCATATCAATCGCCCTGATGGTTTCCCTGTCGTTCGCTTCACCAACCCCCGCGTTGTCATCGGAAATCCGGGTGGAGGGGAAGGTGGATTCGGTGTCTATCTACCGGGACAGGGCATCTGTTAAAAGGGTGGCGGATGTGGAAACAACCGTTGGCGCCCATACCATTGTTTTCGAGAACCTCCCATCCGGGCTTTACGATTCATCGGTCCGGGTTTCGGCCAGAACCGGCGCTACCGTTATCATTAAAGGGGCGCGGGTATCCTCCGTTGAGCTTTCCGAATCCGCGAATCCGGAAGAAGCGGCATTAACCGGGAAGATCGAAAAACTCAACCGCGAGATAAAAAAACTGGATTACAAAATCACCGCCCGCAAGGAGCAGTTGAAGTTCGTTGAAAAGATTGCCGGGTCGGACGGCAAAAAAGCATCCTCCTCCCCGCCGCTATACCGCCCCACCGTGGCCGATCTAAACAAGCTGTTGGACATGATCTACGGCAGAAGCGTGGAAGCGGGCGCCGGGGTGTTAGACGCCCAAACCGAGCAGGAATCCATGAAAAAGGAGTTGGACAGGCTAACCCGGGAACTTAACAAGCTGAAGAGCCAGTCGAGGAAAAGCCTGAAATCGGTGGCGGTGGATTTTGTTTCCGCCGGCCCGGCAAAGGGCGTTTTCACTTTGGAATACACCACGCCTGGCGCCTATTGGGAACCGGTTTACACCGCGCGAACCGAGGACAGCGATGATGTGCGGGTGGGCTATTCGGCCATGATCCATCAGCGCACCGGGGAAGACTGGGGCAACGTAAAAGTGGCCCTCTCCACCGCTAACCCGCTGTTGAGTCCCTCGCTACCGGACATCGAGCCCTGGATTATTGGAGCATACTCTCCGATGAGGGAGCAGAAAACGAAAAAGGGTGATATGGCGTTGATGGCGCCCCAATCCATGGCCGCGCCCGCTCCCGCCAAAGAGGAAGAAGCCAGAACGGACACGGCGGAAGTGGCGTCTTCCGGGGCTTACGCTTTTTTCCAGGCTCCGGGCAGGCACACCATAAAATCAGGGGCGGATAAAACCCGCATCCCCGTGGTGGAGCTTACCTTCAAGCCCGAGACCACATACGTGACGATACCGAAGATTTCCCCCTATATTTACATGCGGTCAAAGTTCGTGAATAACAGCGATTACCCGCTACTGGCCGGGGAGGCGCAGACCTTTGTGGGTGACAGCCTGACGGGCGCATCCCAGCTGAAACCGGCCGCCCCGGGTCAGGAGGTGAAGCTGGATTTCGGGGCCGACGAGGGGATGAAGGTGGAGCGCAAGCTTATAAAGAAAGAGCGGGCGGACAAGGGAATCGTGCAAAAGCGGATATCAGTCCATTACGTTTACGAGATAAAGCTGGAGAATTTCAAGAAGACCGAACGGGTCGTGGAGTTAAAGGACCAGCTTCCCCTGCCCCAAAACGAGGAGGTGAGGGTGGAGGATGTGGTGGCGGAACCCAAATTCGACAAACGGGATGAGCGCAACATCCTTACATGGGACGTAACATTAAAACCCGGGGAGAAGAAAAAATTCCGGCTGGAATTTACCGTATCAAGCCCGGAGGATTTTTATTTATACGGGCTCGACTAATTAGCTGATTTCACCGCGCAGGTTGTTCGATCAGTTCTGTCACTTTCACTATCTCCACCCCGCTGTCTTTGATGGCGGATATGCCAGCGGGCAACGCCTCCAGCGTTTCAGGGTATGGGTGGCCGATGCCGATGGCGTAACCCCGTTTCCGGGCAATTTTGCCAAGCTTTTCCAGTTGGGCCGTTATCTTCTCCATATCCTTCTCGTTATCCAGAAAAACATCCCGCCGGACAGCGGGCAGGCCCATGGAAACGGCTGTTTCATAAGCTTGCGATTGGGGGCTTGTAAGGCTGTCCACGAAGAACATTTTGCGCGCCTTTATCTCTTTTAAGGCCACGGCCATTTTCGCGCCGTCTTCCGTGAACCGCGAGCCCATGTGGTTATTCACCCCAGTGGCGCCGGGAACCGAATCCAGATCGCCCGCTACGATGGAGCCTATCTCCGCATCCCCTTGCTTTATGTATAACGCCCCTTTTCCCGGTGGAACATCATCACCTTTGGGCTCCATGGGCAGATGAAGTAATACAACCATTCCCGCCCGGGTGGCTTTAACCGCCACGTCTTTTGAATGGGGGAGGTATGGCAGGACCGCGAAGTTTATGGGCGCGTCCAGCGCAAGGAGTTTTTCCGCAACGGCGGTGTCCGCCCCCAGGTCGTCCATGATTATGGCTATTCTTGGTTTCGGAGGGGGTGATGGAATGAACAGTTTTGACGGTGGCGCAAGGCTTGCCTCGGGTCGCCCTTCACCATATTCCCCATATTCTTTTACGGATTTTCCGGCGCCGGACTTTTTAACAGGCTTGTCGCCCACCAGCGCGCCGGAAGCCAGAAGCCATACGGCTATGGCCAATATGCCGATGGCGAAACCAAGGATGATTTCCACCATATACCGGCGGAGCGGGTTTTTGGGGCCCTTTCGCCCGCCGCCTCCGGCAGGTTTGGATTTCTTTTTACCGCCGCGGGTCGCCACGGAATTTTATTCCAGGCGCCTGCGGCCCATCGCACCCGCCCAGTATAAAATCACTTGGCGGCGCCCTGCCTCTTCTGCATGTCGCCGATTATCTCCCAGCTTTTCAGCACCGCAATGCCGCGCTGGAGCTGGACATCCTTCTCAATGTCCACCAGCGGACGTTTCCCGTTGCTATCCTTGGAAAGCTTCGTCTTGTCGGCGGGCTCCTTGACGTCTTTTATCTTCTTTTCCTTTTCGAGCTTGTCGGAGTCCAAGGAGTTTTGCAGATCCCTCTCTCTCAAATGGGAGGGCTTTTTCTCCTTGGCCTTCTGCTCCGCCTCGGCCTTTTCCTCATCGGGCTGTTCCACCACGATGTCCGGCGTTATTCCCACTCCCTGTATCTGCCTGCCGGACGGGGTGTAGTACCGGGCCGTGGTCAGCCTAAGCCCCGCGTCCCCTTTTAACGGAATGATAGTCTGCACCGAGCCTTTTCCAAAAGTCTGGGTGCCCACCACTATGGCCCGCTTCAAATCCTGCAGGGCGCCAGCCACGATTTCCGACGCCGAGGCCGAGCCGTTGTTTACCAGCGCCACCATCGGGTAAGTGTCTTTATCCACGGTTTTCTGGGCGGTGAACCTCATGTTCTGGTTCGGCATTCGCCCCTTGGTGTAAACGATAAGCTCCCCCTTTTTCAGGAACTGCTCCGACACTTCCACCGCCTGGTTCAAAAGCCCGCCCGGATCGTTGCGCAGGTCCAGCACAAGCCCTTTCATTCCCTGGTTTTTCAATTCCTCCAGGGACCGGGCCGTTTCTTCCCCGGTGTCCTTGGAGAAACTGCGTATCCTTATGTAGCCCCACTTGTCGGGCAACATCTGGCTCTTGACGCTGGCCACCTTTATGATGTCGCGGACGATGTTAAAATCCTTCGGTTCGTCGAACCCGTCGCGCATTATGGTTATCACCACCGTGGAGCCCTTCTTGCCACGCATCTTGCGGACGGCTTCCATAAGGGTCATCTCGTGGGTCGGAGCGCCGTTCACTTTCACTATCCTGTCGCCCGGCTTCACGCCTGCGCGCCAGGCGGGGGTTTCCTCCATGGGCGCAACCACCATAAGCTGGCCGTTGTCTATGGTGATCTCTATTCCTATGCCGCCGAACTCCCCTTCGGTCTCAACCTGCATTTCCTTGAAAACCTCGGGGGTCATGTAGCTGGAATGGGGATCCAGTGTGCGGAGCATGCCGTTTATGGCGCCCTCCACAAGCTTGGAGGATTTCACCTCCTCCACATAATTGGTTTCCACCAGGCTTAAAACGTCGGCGAAAATCTCCAGCTCGTCATAGGTGTTCACCACCGCCAGGACCGAGTCGGACTTGACCACGCCAAGCCCCACCCCGATGATGAAAGCCAGCGTCATTGCCCACATCGAATAGCGGGAGAAGAAACCTTCCCTGCGGGGGGCTCCCCCGGAGGTTTTAACGTCGTCGATTTTCGTTTCCGGCATTTTGCCCAATCAATCCTTTTTATTCTGTTGAACCGGGCCGGTCTTGAGGGCCATGGCCCTCCGGGCCGCTTCCGCCACGGCCGGCGCGTTCATTCCGTAATAGTCCATTAGCTCCTCGGGCTTGCCCGACGAGCCGAATCTCCCTTTCATGCCCACCCGGATAACCGGCACAGGCTCGTTCTCGCAAACAACCTCCATAACCGCCGAGCCCAACCCGCCGGTAATGGAATGCTCCTCCGCCGTCACGATGGCGCCGGTGGTGGAGGCCATTTGAATCACAAGGTCCTCGTCCAGCGGTTTTATGGTGGGCATGTTCACCACCGCCGCGGAGATACCCTCCTCGGCCAGTTCCTCCGCCGCCTCCAGCGCCTTGCTCACCAAATAGCCGCAGGCGATGATGGCCACGTCGGAGCCATGGCGCAATATCACGCCCTTGCCGATGTTGAACTTGTAATCGGCGTCGAATATCACTGGGAACTTCTCCCGGGCCACGCGCACGTAAACGGGGCCATAAGTGTCCGCTATTCTGCGCATCACCGCCGCGGTCTCCACGGCGTCGCACGGCACTATCACCGTCATGTTGGGAAGCACCCGCATAAGCGTAAGGTCTTCCAGCGCCTGGTGGCTGGGGCCGTCTTCCCCCACGGTGATGCCGCCATGGGTGGCCACTATCTTCACGTTGAGGTTGGACAGGCATACCGACTGGCGCACCTGCTCCCACGCCCGCCCGGAGGCGAAAATTGCGAAGCTTGAGGCGAAGGGTATCTTGCCCGCCGCCGCCAGCCCCGCCGCCGTGGATATCATGTCCTGCTCGGCCACGCCCATGTTAAAGAACCTGTCCGGGAACTTTGCGGCGAACACGGATGTGCGGGTTGAGCCCGAAAGGTCCGCGTCCAGCGCAACTATGTTCCTGTTTTGCGCCCCAAGCTCCGCCAGCGTGGCGCCATAAGCGTCCCTGAGGGATTTTTTCTCGCGGTTTTTCATTTCAATTCCTAATAATCCGGCGTGTCAAACGGCGGCAAGCTCGGCCATGGCCTTTTCCAACTCATCGGCGGAAGGGGTTGTGCCATGGAAAGAAACCTTGTTCTCCATAAAGGAAACTCCCTTCCCCTTGACTGTATGCGCCCAGATGAGCGCGGGCTTTCCTTTTACCGCCACTGCCCTATCCACGGCGTCCATGATCGACTCCATGTTGTGGCCGTCTATCTCTATGACTTCCCACCCGAAGGCGCGCCATTTGTCGCCAATGGGCTCGATGTTCATCACGTCGGACACCTTGCCGTCTATCTGAAGGCCGTTGTTGTCCACGATACCCACCACGTTGTCCAGCTTGTAATGGGCGGCGGTCATGGCCGCCTCCCATATCTGGCCTTCCTGGCTCTCCCCGTCCCCCATCATGCAGAACACCGTGCCCTTCTTGCCGTCCAGCCTGTAGCCCAGCGCGATGCCGTTTGCCAGGGAAAGCCCCTGCCCCAGCGAGCCGGTGGACACCTCCACACCGGGCGTGGAGGGGGAGTAAGGATGGCCGGAAAGGATGGCGTTAAGTTTCCGGAGCGAATCCAGGTGGGACCTGTCGAAATAACCACACCGGGCCAGCGCCACATACAGCGCCGGGGCGGCGTGCCCCTTGCTCAGCACGAACACGTCCCTGTCGGCGTCCTTGCCGAAATGGGGGCTGTGGTTCATCTTGGAAAAATAAAGCGCCGTAATAATGTCTATACATGAGAGTGATCCGCCAGTATGGCCGGATCCGGAGCGGGCCAGCATCCTGAGGATATCAACCCTAAGTTCCCTGGCTATGTCCGTAAGCTCTTTAGAGTCCTGCGTGAACTTCATTCTAAAATTTCCGGCAAAAAGAAAAACGCCGCCAGCGCCGCATGTTCATGGCCACCCGCAAAACCCACCCGCTATTTCACCTCTTTTGGGGGAAGAAAAAGCCCGGCAAGAAGCGGCTGGAAAACAAGGCTTAAAACAGCAATTGCGCCAGTCCCGGCATAAAATAATCCTTAAAGGAAAATTTAACATTATTCAACACGGCGTAAAAGAAAAATCTTCGTTTGGCGCGCCTTTACAGCCTCGAATAACCGCTACGGTAAAACTGGCGCAATCCAGGCCGGCGAAACGGACTTTTGGGTATTGACTTCACCGTTCGATATGGCTAGCATCGTTCCTTGCCTGTGGGTGGCGGGCAGGGGTGGTGTTAGTTATACAAAAATCCTTTTGTGGCCGGTTGAATTTTCCCCCGTTATGGAAGAGAACAAAATGACTTGCGATAACGGCTCTCTGACGCCGGTCTGCTTCGAAACGGCCCTCAGGACAGACCTGAAGAAATTCATAAAAAAGCTGAACCACATGGAGAACGGTTGCAACCTGCACTCCATGATAGTCAACATTGTGGAGCGCTCCCTTCTGGAAATCACGCTGGAGGAAACCGGCGGAAACCAAACGGAAGCGGCGCGGGTGCTTGGATTGAACCGGAACACTCTGCGAAGAAAGATAGACGATCTCAAAATAAAACCCGCCCGGAACGGCAAAGGGCGCAAATAAGCCCTATTCGATCTTTATCACCGGCGGGACGCTGGCGCTGGAGCCTTTGAAATTCTTACCGGCCCAAATCGTAAACCGCCGGGTCTCTTCCCCGCCGCGCATAACCGGTATCTCGGCCAGTTTCTCCACGGAATCGAACAGGTAAAGCTTGTCCGGGGTCTCTTCGAACCTCAAATCGGTCACTATCACGGCCGGGCGGCCCCGCAGTTCACTTTCCCTGTCCCAAAAGTCGAACTGGTCGGTTTTCTCGTTTATGCAGGCCACCGGGATTTTGTCATGGGTGGCGAACATCAACTGTGAGCAAAGCACCCAATGATGCGCCAGGGCGAAGGGCTTTTGGCCGCCAACCGAGAGTTTTTCGAACGCTTTTTCTATCTCGGGTCCGGCCTTGTCCCACCCTATCAGTTCGTTAACAATGTCATACTTGGGTTTAATGGGAAGGATTGGGTGGAACACGTGGATGTAAAACAGCGCGAACACCATACCGGCCATGGCCGTAGCCACGCCGAAATAGGCCGCCAGGCGCTTTCCGGTTTTGCCATCGCGCCTGTCCCAGGCCTCCACCCCCAGCGAGGCCATCATAATTGCGGCGGGCAGATAGCCGAAAGCGGGCCAGTGAGGCTCCGCCTCGTTGGTCCACGCGGTCACCACGTAGAAAAAGACCAGCGTGGGAACGGAGAACGCCGAAAGCAGGGCGTAACGGTTATCACCGGCCAGGGCTTTTTTAAACCCGGCGTATGCGCTCCAAAGCAGGGCGATGAGGTATAGCGGGGTTACATAAAGCATCTGCCCCCCGATGAGACGCCCCACGTTATCCCATGAGAATGAAGGCCCATGATGGCGCTCCACCAGGTGGAACTTGAAGCTGGGCCATTCGTTTGTATAGTTCCAGATTATCACCGGCGAAAACACCAGCAGGGCCACCACCCCCATAAGGTAAGGCTCGGGCCGCTTGTACCAATGACGGTATCCTGGAACCATCGCCACAAGAAGCATCGCCGACGGCAACAGCAGGATAGCGAAATATTTCCCCAACAGCCCAACCCCCATCACCACGCCCAGGGCCAGCCACATCCAGCCCGGGCCGTTTTTCGCCAGAAGGTCATGGATGATAAGGATAAACAAAAGGTAACAGGCCGCCGATGGTATGTCCGGCACCATCTGCAACGCCCCGATACCGAACATGGGTATAAGGTTGAACGTGAGGATGGAGATGAAAGCCACCCGCCCGTCGTTGAACAGCCTCATCGAGAGCCGGTAGAAAACCCATCCGATGAATATGAACAGGAACACCGATGGCAGCCGGGTGAAGAAAACGCTATCCCCGCCTATTGATGTGGACAGATGTATAAGCCAAGCCACCATGGGGGGATGGTCGTAATAACTCAACGCCGGGTGGTGGGCCCAGGCCCAGTAATAGCTCTCCGAGTCCCCCAGGCCAGTAAGCCCCATCATGACAAGCCGGAACAGGGCGAACCCGGCCACTAGGAGCGCGCAATACCAGGCGAGTTTCCGTTCGCCGCCCGCCCCGGTCATACCGCCAGGAACGTGATGTTCGCCCGGCGGCATATTTCGGCCATGCCCGGCGCGTCCACCACCAATGTTTTCCCCGCTTCAATGCAAAGCGCCGATGCGCCGAACAGTTCCATTACCTCCACGGTCTTAGGCCCCACCGTGGGAATGTCGAACCTGTCATCCTGGGCTGGTTTGCTAACCTTGCACACAACCCCTCCCGGCCCGCATATCCGGCAACCCCGTTCAATGGCCTCGTCGGTCCCTTCAATGGCCTCTACCGCCACCACGGCGCCGTCCTTCACCACCACCGTCTGGCCGATGTCCAGCCCGGCGACTCCCTTGGCCATGCGCATGCCGAACTCCATGTCATTCCTCTCCCGCCCGTCCGGCTCCCGGGGCGCCAGCAAACCGGCGGGGGGCATGTGGTCTTTCAGGAACATGGCCTGGCTCACCACGGTAAAACCCTCTTTGTTAAGCTCACCGACCACGGCGTTCATCACAGCGTCGTCGTTCTTCAAGTCCAGGTTTTTTAGGATGGAAAGGGCCCGCAGGTCAAACTTCGGGTTTTTGTAAAGAACGCGTTTATCTATTTTACCCAGAAGGGTTATTTCTTCGACCCCCGCTTTTTTGAAAGTGTTTATCACTTTCCCTGCCTGCCCCAGCCCAAGATGGGCCAGGTTGGGGGCGATTTCCGCCAGACCAGAGGCTTCTTCCTCCCCGAAAACCACCACGGCCACGCCGCGCCCGCGCGATTGGGCCTCACGGATGAAGATTCGGGGTAACGATCCCTTCCCGGCGATGAGGCCGAGAGGTTTATCCGGGGCCATTACACCCCGGCGTGGATGGCCCGTCCTACGGGCCTTATTTTATCGAGCACCATGAAGGCAACCCTCAGCGACTTAAGCTCGTTCTCCACTGATATGCGGCGATCCGCCCCGTTGGCGGCGCAATCGATAAGATGTTTGAGCTCCAGCTTGAGCGGGTTGTCCCGGTGGACAAAAATGCGCTCTATCAACGACTCCTGCGCGTATCGCAGTTCCTGTCTTGAAATCTGGTGCTGGGTGGACACGCGCCGGTGGACAAGGATGTCCTGCGTGGTGTAGTCCAGCACTATGTATTCTTTTTCCTGGGTTATGGCCATGGTGCGGATCTTCTCCTGTGTGGCCCTGGAAGCAAGGATATTGGCCACACAACCGTTCTCGAACCGTATCTGGGCGTTCACCACGTCTTCCTTGTCGGTAAACACCGAAACGCTCATGGCGTTTATCTCAACAACAGGCGAATCCACCAGGTTCAATATGATGTCTATGTCGTGGATCATAAGGTCCAGCACCACGCCATCGTCTTTCACCCGAGGGTCGAAAGGCCCCATTCTCCTGCTTTCTATGAGGATGGGGTTTGTGGCCACTTTTTTGAGTTCCTGGACAGCGCCGTTGAAACGCTCCACATGCCCCACGTGAAGGGTTACCCCCTTGCGTTCGGCGATGTTGAAAAGCTCCTCGGCTTTGGAAACGTCGTCGCAAATGGGTTTTTCCACCAGGCAGTGGATGCCGGCTTCAAGACATTCCTTGGCTATCTCGTAATGGCGGGATGTGGGAACGGCTATGGAGACCACGTCCACCCGGCCAAAGAGGTCCCTGAAATCCTTGAAATAAGGCGCGCGGTATTTCTTGGCAACTTCGGCGCCCCGGTTCTCGTTGATGTCCACCACCCCGGCGAGGGTAACGCCTGTGAGCTCGGAGTAAACGCCCACATGGTACTGGCCCATCCTGCCGGAGCCTATGACACCGGCGTTTATATTGCTTGCGCTCATCACTAACCTGCGGATTAAAAGCGTATTATTATATATCACATACCGCCGGAACTGCGGGAAATCTCTTCCAGGAGGGCCATCCACTCGAAAAAGGGGCAACACCTTCAAGGCAGGGCCCCCAATTTGAAGGAGGTTTGCCAGCCCCCGTGCGGCTGGCAAACACTATAAAATCAAGGCCGTATTAAAAAACGCGCCTGCTATCCCTGAATCCAGCCCCGGTCCATGGCGAATATCATGCCGCCGGTGACAAGCGCCGCGGCCCATAGCATAAGATAGGCCGCCGCCGTGCCTTTATGGGCCAGCGACTTCCTGTTCATGGCGGTGATGGCCAGCAAGATCAACAGAGGCGGAATGGTGTAAATGATATTGAGGTGAAGGTCCAGAATCCATTCCGGCGCGCTCTGCCCCATACGGAAACCCATCCGGACAAGGACGAACACTATGGCCGCCGAGGCCCACGTGGCCACCCCGTGCCAGATGGCCACTTTCTTGTGTTTCTCGTGATCGCCTTTCATGGCAAGGACCAGCGCCCAGCCCAACAACCAGACGAGGATGGGAATATCCGCTTCCACTACATATAACAGCATAATAAAAACTCCTATGAATATTATTAAACGGCGGGCCTGTCTCTCTATCCTATCCGCCGCGTTTGTAGCCTTGCCGGGGGCCGGGTATAAACCTAGCTCTCCTTTTTCTTTCTTCCCAGTGTCTCGTCTATGGGATCCAAGACCTGCTCGTTGGAGTAAGATGGCCCGAACACCTGGGCGTACACGATGCCGCCGGGGGCCACTACCGTGACCCCTACGGTGTGCAGGAACGAGCCTTTTCCGTCGGGCTTGAATGTTATCCCAAGCTTGTCCGCCATGGCTTTCACCGTCTCCGGCTTGCCAGACAGGAATTTCCAGTTGTTGTAGTCGGGATTGAAGTTGCCCGAGAACTTGTGGAGATTGGCGGGAGTGTCCCGTTTTTCGTCGAATCCTATCGTAACTATCCTGAAATCCTTCCCCAGCCTTTCCGCGTTGTTCTTGGCTATTTTGGCAATGCTGGCGGTAATTGTCGGGCAGACCTCTCCGCAACTGGAGAAAATGAAGGAGACTATCATCGGCTTGTCATACCAGGAGGCTATATCGAACGCGGCCCCGTCCTGGTCTGTAAATACATAGGACTTGTCCATCTGGTGGCCAAGCGCGGCTTCCGCGATGTAAAACGGGGAGGTGGCCTCGTCCATCACCGGTACGGTCACGCCCTTGCCTGATGGCATCGGCACGAACCGGCGCACCCCTTCCCTCACGGCCAGGGAGACCGCCGTTAGAACCACGAACGCCATCAAGTAACGAACCAGCTTAGACCCCATTATTCCAAGACCCCTTTCATCAACGGTTAAAATCCGGGAAAACCAGCCCCCGGTTCTTTGTTTTCAAACGTTCGGCGGTGATAATGGCCGCCACTTCGGCCACGGCCTGGTCCAGATCGCCATTTATAACCGTGTAATCGAACGAGCCCATCTCGGCCACCTCGTCCATGGCGTTGCGGAGCCGAAGCTCCATCACTTCCGCCGGATCCGACCCGCGGCCCGCAAGCCGCCGCTTCAATTCCTCCAGTGAAGGCGGCATCAGGAAAATGGAGCAAAACTCCACCCCCCGGCGCGACAATGTCCTGGCGCCCTGCACGTCTATCACCAGTAAAAGGTCTTTTTTCTCCTTCAGCACCACGTCGTCTATGTTAGCGAAGGCGGTGCCGTAAAGGTTGCCATGAACCTCGGCCCATTCTATAAATTCGTCCCGCGCCACCATCCCCTCAAACTCTTTTTTAGTGACGAAATGGTAGTCCACCCCGTTTTTCTCGCCGGGCCGGATGGGCCGGGTGGTGTGGGATATGGAACGCTCCAGCCCTGGCACGGCCTTCAACAGCTTGTTGGCCACCGTGGTCTTCCCGGCGCCGGATGGGGCGCTGAGGACTATCAGCACCCCCTGTTTCTGGTCGGCATGCCCGGTCATTCCAGGTTCTGCGCCTGTTCGCGGATCTTCTCCATCTCGCCCTTGACCTCCACCACGATAAAAGTTATCTCGGTGGATACCGATTTGGAGCCGATGGTGTTTATCTCCCGGTTCATCTCCTGCAGGTAAAACTCCAGCTTCCGGCCCAGCGGCTCGGCAAGCCCGAAAAGCTCTTCCACCTGTTTTAAATGACTGGTCAGCCTTTCCAGCTCTTCGGATATGTCGTTCCTGTCCGCCAGCAAAGCCGCTTCCTGGGCCAGCCGGGACTCCTCCATCTCCGCGTCCTTCAAAAGCTTGGCCAGCCTGCCTCGCAGTTTTTCGTACCGTTCCGCCGCCGAGTTGACACTCTCGACGCTGACTTTGGCCAAAAGCTCCCTGATCCGGGAAAATCGGGCCCTCACATCGTTGACTGTGTTTTCGCCCTCGGTCTGGCGGGCTTTGTCCAGCTGGCCGAGCGCGTCAAGGATTGGAGCCTCCAACTCGCCCCATTTTTTCTCCAGTGAAAAATCCTCCGCCGCGGGCGCAAACAGGTCTTTCACCTGCACAAGGTCGCCGAATGCCGGTGGATAAGCCACTCCGTACCGTTTCGAAAGCTCCTCGGCGGCGCGAAGGTAGCCTGTAAGCAGTTCATCGTTAACCTTGACCGCGCCAGCGGACTGGCCATTTGGCGGGACGGAAATGATCACGTCGAAATACCCCCGGGCGAACCTCGCCTTCACCCACTGGCGGACGGACTCCTCCAAGGGGAACACCCGTGCCGGACTCTTAACGTTAACTTCCAGGAACCGGTGGTTCACCGAACGGGCCTCCACCACCACCCTTCTGCCGTCTATCTCAGTTTCAACCCGGCCATAACCGGTCATGGATCGCGCCATTGGCCTCCTAAAACGACGCCGACCCGTCGGGCAGATAGGCTATCATCTCGATTTCCACCAAGGCGCCCAACGGAAGGGCCGCCACCTGCACAGTGGTCCTTGCCGGCGGTGACGCCCTGAATATGGATCCGTAAAGCTCATTCACCACGGGAAAATGAGACAAGTCCACAAGGTAAATGGTGGTTTTCACCACCTCGTTGAGAGACGCCCCCGCCTCGGAGATCACCGCCTCCAAGTTGGCCAGGGCTTGCCGGGCCTGGGATTCAATATCAGTCCCCATAAGCTTGCCCGTGACAGGATCCAGCCCCAGCTGGCCTGCGGTATAAATCATGTCGCCGATTATTACCGCCTGCGAATACGCGCCCACTGGACGGGGGGCTTTAGTTGAATAAACTAATTTTTTTTCCATAGATGTATAACAAAGATTAGGCAATGATTATACAGCAACCCCCCGGCTTTAAAGAAAAATTAAGGATTACGGAAGCTGGCTTTTTTTTACCGGTTAAAGGGGTAGCCGCAGGCTTTTGCCCTCTCTACCGGCGGTTTCCGTCAGCCCCAGGTGCCGGTAGGCGGCGCCGGAAGCCACCCTGCCCCGAGGCGTCCGTTGGATGAGCCCCTCCTGAATAAGGAAAGGCTCGTAAACGTCCTCGATGGTGTCGGCGGACTCATGGATGGCCGACGCAAGGGTTTCTATCCCAACGGGGCCGCCGCCGAAAGTGTTCACAATGATGGAAAGAAGCCGCCGGTCCATCTTGTCCAGCCCCAGCTTGTCCACCTCCAGCATAGTTAGGGCCGCATCGGCGACATCTTTTGTTATGGAGCCTCCGGCTTTCACCTCGGCGTAATCCCTTACCCTGCGGAGCAAGCGGTTGGCTATCCGGGGCGTGCCCCGGCTCCGGGAGGCTATCTCCCCCGACCCTTCTTCGCCTAACTCTATGTTCAATAATTTCGCCGACCTTTTGAGGATGGTCATCAGCTCCTCACGGCTATAAAAATCCAGCCGGTGGCTTATACCGAACCTGTCCCGGAGGGGCGAGGCCAATAACCCTGCCCGGGTAGTGGCCCCCACCAAGGTGAACCTGGGGAGTGTCAAATTAATGGATCGCGCCGCTGGGCCCTGGCCTATCACGATGTCCACCCGGAAATCTTCCATGGCCGGGTACAACACCTCCTCCACGGCGGGATTCAACCGGTGAATCTCATCTATGAAAAGCAGGTCCCCTTCCTGAAGATTGGTGAGGATGGCCACCAGGTCGCCCGCCTTTTGCAAAATTGGGCCTGAGGTAACCCGCAATTGCGCCCCCATCTCGCGGGAAATTATGTTCGCCAGAGTGGTTTTTCCCAATCCCGGCGGGCCGTAGAAAATGCAGTGGTCCAACGGCTCGCCCCGGTTAAGGGCCGCCTTTATGAATATTTCCAGGCTTTCTTTTAAGGCTTTCTGCCCCACATATTCGCCCAGGCTTGATGGGCGCAGGGTCATGTCGAACCTGGTTTCCTCGGGGGATTCTGGAGCTGGATCGCTGATATGGTCTTGCCGCATGGGGGTTTATTATAGGCTAAAGGCCCGTACGCTCCCCCAAGAAAAATGAAACGGAGCCCTCCGGGAGGGTGGCTTGCCCGTGGGCAGGCCCCTTCCCGGGGAAAACCCCGTTACATCCCTATGAGCTTCAGGAATCTCCTGTAAGCGTCCTTCAAACTCAGCGACTCTTCAGATGGATACTGTCGCACCACCTCGGCGCGGTTTTGCGCGTTCACAACCTTTACCACCAGCTGGTGGTAATCGGACACGTCATAATCGTAAACCGTCCCGACAGGCGAATTAACCGCCAGGCCGGAAGGCTTTTTTTCGCCAAGCAAGTCCACCCTGTCGGCCACCAGGGGTTTTGGCCCCGCCGGAACCTTTCCGGCAGGCTTTGCCCCCAACTTGCCTCCAATATAACTATTGGCGGGCGATGCATGCGCTATCGAATCGAAGAGCGCCGTTGGTTTTAGTGATTTCAATAACATGCCAATCACCATCCTTTACGGGCGGTCAGCCCTTCATAATTACTTATCGGAAGGTTTTGGCGAGGCTTTATGGCGGCGGGCGGGGGGCTTACTCCAGGTAAACAGAATCCTCCCCTAAAAGCTCCTCCACCGACTGGATGAATTTCTCCGTAGGGTTCACCGTCACCCCCCCGGCGCGCAAAGTGACTTCCCCCTTGCCCGGCACGATGAACTGCAGTGTCACCGCGCATTTGCCCCGGTGCTTCTCGCACAGGCCCTTGAGCTCCCGCAGGGTCTCTTCCTCCAGCCCCGGCGACGACATGGTGACTTTCACGGAGTTGGTGAAATTGGCCTTGGCGGCGTCGAAGGTCAATATCTCCTGGGCGATTATCTTAACCCCTCCCTCGTCATCCACCTCGGCGGCGCCTTTTATGAACACCGGTTCGTCTTTGTCGAGAATGTCCAGACTCTTGGCGTACACATCGGGCCATACCGTCACATCCACAACGCCGTGCAGGTCTTCGAGGGTAAGGAAGGCCATGGTGTCCCCCTTCTTGGTGCTCTGGGTCCTTTTGGCAACCACCACCCCGCCTATACGCACTTCCGCTTTATGGGTGGCGTTCTCTATGGTGGAGGCGTTGAAGTTTGAGAGTATTTTCAGGTCGCGGGCCTTGGAGTTTAACGGATGGCCGGAGATATAGAACCCCAAGGCTTCCTTCTCGTAGGCCAGCCGCTCCTTCTCGGGCCATTCGGGCAGGTCTTTTACCTTCGAGATGGCCGGCTCTATCGCCTCGGCCGCCCCCATTCCTCCGAATATGGAGAACTGGCCCACCTCCCGGTCACGCAGTGTTTTTTGCGCCGCCGCCAGCGACTCCTCCAGCCCGCCCATCAAAGCGGCCCGGGTATTGCCCGTGGAATCGAACGCGCCGCACTTTATCAGCGCCTCCAGCGTCCGTTTGTTCACCGGCTGGGAGTCCACCGATTCGAGGAAACCCAACAACGTAGTGAACCTGCCTTCCTTCTCCCTGGCGGCTATCATGGCGTTCACCGCCGAGGCTCCAACCCCTTTCACGGCCGCGAGGCCGAACCGGATGCCCTCCGGCGTCACAGTAAAATCGCTCATGGACTCATTCACGTCCGGCGGAAGCACCCGGATGCCCATGTCCCGCAACTCCTGTATATAGCGGAGCACCTTGTCGGTGTTGTCCATTTCCGAGGTTATCAGGCTGGCCATGTATTCCGCAGGGAAATGGGCTTTCAAGTAGGCTGTCTGGTATGCCACCAGCGCGTAACAGGCGGAGTGGGACTTGTTGAACCCATACTCGCCGAATTTCTCTATCTGCCCCCACAGCGCCTCCGCCTTCTCCCGGTTGTATCCATTCCCGGCGGCGCCGTCTATGAACTTGTCCCGCAGGTTGGCCATAAGCCCCGCGTCCTTTTTGCCCATGGCTTTTCGCAGGGTGTCGGCCTGGGCCAGCGTAAAGCCGGAAAGGACGTTGGCGATTTTCATCACCTGTTCCTGGTAAACGATAACGCCGTAGGTCTCCTGCAGAATGGAGCCCAAAGCCGGGAAGGGTAGCTCCACTTTCTCATGCCCGTGTTTCCGGCGCACATACTGGTCGGCCATGCCGGAGTTTATGGGGCCTGGGCGGTACAGCGCCACCAGGGCGATGATGTCGAAGAAATCGGTGGGTTTCATCTTGCGGATCAGGTCCCGCATTCCCGAAGACTCCAGCTGGAACACGCCCAGGGTTTGGGCCGCGCCTAACAGCTGGAAGGTTTTCTTGTCTCCCAATGGGATGGTGTCCAGGTCGAAATCCGGGTCTTTCCCGGCCTTAATCTGTTTAACGGTGTTGCTCAACACCGTTAGGGTGCGCAGGCCCAGGAAATCCATTTTCAACAGGCCCAGCTTCTCGATGTCGGTCATCTGGAACTGGGTTGTCACATCGTCGCCGGACTTGAACTGGGGCATGAAGGTTGTGAGCGGCTCCGGGCTTATCACCACCCCGGCGGCGTGGGTTGATGCGTGCCGTGCGGTGCCTTCCAGCGTGCCTGAAAGCTGGAACAGGCGCGCCACCTGGGGGTTGGCGGCCACCATGTCAGCAAGCTTCTGTTCCTGCTTCAGCGCCTTGTCCAGCGTCATCTTCAGGTCGTTGGGGATGAGCTTGGCTATCTTGTCCACCTCGGCGTAAGGCATGCCCATCACCCGGCCCACATCGCGCACCACGGCCTTGGCCTTCATGGTGCCGAAGGTAATTATCTGCGACACGAAATCCTTGCCGCCGTACTTGTCCTTGACGTAATTTATGACCTCCTCGCGCCTGTCCATGCAAAAGTCTATGTCTATATCGGGCATGGATATGCGCTCCGGGTTAAGGAAGCGTTCGAATATGAGGTTGTACTCGATGGGATCCAGGTCGGTTATCCTCAGCGCGTAAGCCACCATGGAGCCCGCCGCCGAACCGCGCCCGGGCCCCACGGGTATCCCCCGTTCCCGGGCGAACCGTATGAAATCCCACGTTATAAGAAAATAGCCCGGAAACCCCATCTTGCCGATGGTCTGCAATTCCCACTGGAGCCGTTTTTTATATTCCGCCTGTTTTTCATCGCTGATGGGCCTGCCGGACCGGGCCGACTGGATAAACCGCAACTCCAGCCCGTGGGAGGCCACCTGCTCCAGGTATTCGTCTATGGTGGTGTCGCCGGGGATGGGAAACCGGGGCAGGTGATACTTGCCCGTATCGAAGGTGAAATTGCACTCCTCGGCTATGCGGATGGTGTTGGAGAGGGCCTCGGGCACGTCCCTGAAAAGGGCCTGCATCTCCTCGGGGGTTTTAACGTAAAACTGGTCTCCCTCATAACGGAGCCGGTTCTCGTCCGATATGTTCTTGCCGGTTCCTATGCACAACAGGGCGTCGTGGGCGGCGGAATCCTCCCGGTTGAGGTAATGGGCGTCGTTGGTTGCCACCAGCGGCAAGCCCATCTCTTTGGCAAGGGGTATCATGAGCCGGTTCACGTTGCGCTGGCTGGCCATGCCGTGATCCTGCAACTCCAGATAGAACCTGTCCGGGAAAACCTCTTTGTAAAAACCCGCGGCCTGCCTTGCCTGTTCGTGCGCTCCTGCGGCAAGGTTGCGCGCCACTTCGCCATACAGGCAGGCTGAAAGGGCTATGAGCCCGTCGGAGTTGGCCGCAAGAAGATCCTTGTCCACCCGGGGTTTGTGGTAGAACCCTTCCATGAATCCGGCGGTGACGAGCTTGCAAAGGTTCTGGTAGCCCTTCTTGTTCTGGGCCAGCAGAACCAGGTGATAATATCTCTCGGCGTAAGGATCCGCGGAGCCGGGCCCCTTTTCAAACCGGGAACCGGGGGCGATGTAAACCTCGCACCCTATGATGGGTTTCACCCCTTTTTTTATGGCGGCGTTGAAAAACTCCACCGCGCCGAACATCACCCCATGGTCGGTAACCGCCACGGCGGGCATGGCGCATTGGGTGACTTTATCCAGCAGGCTGTCGAACTGGATGGCGCCATCCAGAAGGCTGTATTGGCTGTGCAGATGCAGATGGACGAATTCGCTGTGTTTCATGGACATCTCCGGACGGTCAATCCCTTATGGCAGAACTGGGGCCGGGGCCTAAAGCAGGCAAGGCATGGCGCGCAGGTTCCGCTCACACATCGCGGATCTCCGGGTATTCTAGCGCTGTGAGGGCCTGCCGGGTCTGCACATACTGCCGGTTGGCCTCGTCTTTATTCTTGAAATAGGCCGTTTGCGCGTCCGGGTCCTTGGTGTCCGGCAGGTTCTTGAACCATCTCGCCCTCTCCAGAAGCTCATGGGCCACCCATTCCATCTCGTCTTTGAGCCCCTCCCAGAGGCTTTTCTGCCCCTGGTAACGGAACTTCAGGGCAAACCCTACTATATGAGGCTCCAGCATCCGCTGATGGATGAGTTGTAGCACGAACAGGTCCCGTTTCTCCTTGGCGATGGAGTTTATTATGTTGTTTAGCGTCTCGAACGCCTCGGCGGAACCTTCGGGATCCCCCGCGTAAAACTTGTCCGACAAGGCCGCTATCCGCCTGCCCGAGGCCCGCATGTCTTCCTGGTTGAGGAACATGACGCGCATGAGGATGGTGTAGTCCTCGTCGTCGAAATCCCTCCGCATCTCCCGGTAGCTCTTGCCGTCCTTGATCATGCTCATAAACCAGCCCCTGTTGCGCCCCACCAGGCGCATCTTCAGAGTATCGGAGAAAATCTCGCGGATTATCCTCTTGGCGCCATCGTCGTTGAACACGCCGTTCCAGTTGGTAACGCGGATCTTGGTCTGGTACTTTTTCACAATTGAATGGGACTCGTCTTCCCTGTCGGTCAGAAAATCGGCCCCGTAAACGTTTTTTATCACCTGCAGGAACCCGCCGATGATCTGTCGGGGCACAACCCCCTTCACATGCTCCTGCCGCACTCGGATATTCAGGTAAATGTCGTGACGGAGCGGAAAATAGTCCTCGATCTGGCGGATCATTATGCGTCCGAAATGGTCCGACCGGAGCCTCTCGATCTCCACCATCTCCACTATCTTCTTGATTTCCTCACCCACCGCGTTGGCGCATTCGCGGTTCTTCTTGGCCGCTTCGCGCTCCACGGAATCCATGGTCTTGATCAGCGCGTCGCGCATGGCTATCTGGGTATATTTGCGCAGGAACGGGGAGAGCTTGGGATCCGCCTCCGCCAGCGCGTCGTCCATGGCCTTGTTCAGGTTGGCGGCGAAAGTTTTAATCGCTGTGGCGGCTATGCTCTTGCAATGATGGATGGTGATCTCGGGGGGAAGGGGTATGTTGAGCCCGCTGGAGTCAAGGAAATCCGACATCTTGCCGACCTATGCCCCGGGAAACCGGGACAAATGGCCACGCTCCAGCCGGACGCTAGTAATCTTCATCGGGCATGTCATCCACTATAAGGTTCCCCCCGCCAGGCTCAAAACCTTCCTCATCCTCATCGAAGCCGAACGATTCCACGTCCTCGTCCAGCAACGGCGCCTCTTCTTCCTCACCCTCAAACTCATCCGGCACCAAAGGCTTGGGAGCCGATTTGGCGGAAGGTTTTTTCGGGGCCTTGCGCTGGTCCGCCCCGCACTTCGGGCATAGCGGCTCCGGTTTTTTCATAGTGTAAAACTTCGTGCCGCAACTATAACAGGTGAATTTGTCACCGTACTTGGGATGAGACATATGCCTTCCGTTAATTAACCGTCCAAGACGTTTGGAAACACCGTGTTAGTGATACCTAATGTGAATCAAAAAGGCAACTAAATTTTGCCTTCAACTCAAGTGCGCTTTTGCATGTTGCAAAATACGACATTGTGGTTTCGTTCAGAATTTCAAATCCAGCTTCTCCATTGCCCTGATATTCTCCATTACCGAGCCACAACCGGAGTGGCACACACACCCGGTTATCCCATCCGGCTCCTGCGGCAACCGGATGGATTTCTCCCGAAACCTATGATATATTTCGCCGTTCCAGATTTCCGAGAACCTGGCGCTGTTAATATTCCCCATGTTGGTTCCACAATAACAGCATGGCCGTACCGAGCCATCCTCTAAAATCATAACGTATGTCCAGCCCACCAGGCATGGATATCGCTTGTAGAAGCCGCCCGATAGCAAATCCCGGTATTTCGTGAGATCATTTCCCCCCGCAACCCAGGGGAAGGCCTTTACTATAAATCCTATGTTGGATTTTAAAACAACCTTCCGGAGAGGCTCCTCCCTTTTTCCGATGGCCGACAGCGCCGTTTTTTCGTCTTCTTCCCCCAGCGCCAAATCCGGAGCGAAGAACGGGGGGGCTATCTTCTGGACGACCAGTTCCTGGGCCCCAAGGCTCAACGCCAGGTCCATCCAGTCGCCCATCTCGCCCAGGTTGGTTTTGGATAACACGAACCGGATGGAGAGTTTCGGTGCGCCGGCCCCCAATTTTTCCTTAAGCGTTTTCATGTAGGCCAGGTTATCAACTATGGGGTTGAAGAACCGGGCCGACCCGGAACCGTGTATGAATCCATATGTTTTTTCAGAGCTTGCGTTGAAGGATACGTTTATTATGTCCACCCCGGTTTCAATTATCCGCTCCACCACCTGGGGCTTAAGCAACGACCCGTTGGTGGTCACCATGCACCGCATACCCAGGCTTTTCACCAGGCAGATGAAATCCATGATGGACGGATGCAGGAAAGGCTCCCCCACACCTACGATGGAAATCTGCTCCACCCCCATTTCAGCCGCTTCCCGGACCAGTGAATTAAAACTCTCCGGGGATAGTTGAGGGTGGTTTTCGGCGGGCGGAAGGTTTTCGGGCCGCCTGTGGCTGAAAGAAAAGCAGAACTCGCACTGGTAATTACAGTAGCCCGTCAGGCCCACCTGGATGCCATAGGGGCCCGTGAAGGCGTGGGAGCCATCTTCCACTCCCCGTTTGGCCAGTTCGTCTTTTGGGGTCATATAGACATATCGGAAGATGGCGCGGCGGGGTTTACTCCCACTCGATGGTTCCGGGCGGTTTTGTGGTTATGTCGTAAACCACCCGGTTCACCCCCCGCACCTCGCCGATGATGCGGTTGGACATTTTGCCCATCACATCGTACGGCAGTTGGGCCCAGTCCGCCGTCATGGCGTCGCGGCTGGTGACCGCCCGGATGGCTATGACGTTTTCGTATGTGCGCTCGTCCCCCATCACCCCCACGGATTTCACCGGCAGAAGGACGCCGAAGGCCTGCCAAACCGAGTCGTACAATCCTGCCTTTTTCAGCTCGTCGAGTATAATCACGTCGGCCCTCCGCAGGATGGCCAGCCGCTCCCTGGTTATTTCCCCGATTACGCGGATGGCCAGCCCCGGGCCGGGGAACGGGTGGCGCCATACCATTTCGCGGGGCAGGCCCAGCTCTTCACCCAGCGCCCGCACCTCGTCCTTGAAAAGCTCCCGCAGTGGCTCGATAAGCCCCAGGTTGAGCCTGTCGCCCAGCGCCAGGTTGTGATGGGTTTTTATCACCGCGGACGGGCCCTTGAAGCTTATGGACTCTATCACGTCAGGGTAGAGCGTTCCCTGGGCCAGGAATTTCACGTCTGTAAGTTTGGCGGCCTCATCCACAAAAATGTCCACAAAGGCCGGGCCGATGATTTTGCGTTTCTCCTGCGGGTCTGTAATGCCAGCAAGTTTAGACAGGAACAGGTTCGAGGCGTCCACCTTGATCACTTTGATCTTAAAATGACCCGCGTAAGTGGACATCACTTTCTCGGCTTCCCCTTCCCGCAGAAGGCCGTTATCCACGAATATGCAGGTGAGCTTGTCGCCAATGGCTTCGTGCAGGAGAACCGCCGTCACCGACGAGTCCACCCCGCCCGAAAGGGCGCATATCACGTGGCTGTCGCCCACGCGCTCTTTCAAATGGGCCACCTGGTCTTTTACGAAAGAGCGCATGGTCCAGTCCCCGGAACAGGCGCATATCCTGTAAACGAAATTCTCCAGCATCTCCATCCCGTTGGGGGTATGGGCCACCTCGGGATGGAACTGGATGCCGTACCACGGTTTTTCCTTGTGCCTCATGGCCGCGATGGGGGAATTTTGCGTATAACCTATTACAATGAAGCCTTCGGGCGCCCGCTCGATGCGGTCCCCATGGCTCATCCACACGTCCTGCTCGGCGGCCATGCCGTCGAACAAGCCGGTGTCCACCCCGCAAACCAGCCTGGCCGGGCCGTACTCGCGATAGGCGGACTTTGCCACGGCGCCGCCCAGAAGATGGGTCATCAACTGCATCCCGTAACATATCCCCAGCACCGGGACGCCCAGACCGAAAATCTCCTTTTCAACCAGGGGCGCGTCCTCGGCGGTGACATAGCTTGGCGACCCGGAGAGGATTATCCCCCGCGCGCCGAACTCCCTTATTTTCGAAAACGGGATATTGTATGGATGTATCTCGCAATAAACTCGCGCCTCCCTCACCCTGCGGGCGATAAGCTGTGTGTACTGCGAGCCGAAATCGAGGATAAGTATTTTTTCGTGTTGCGTCATATTTTTTAGTTCAAGCCTTTAACAAAAAATGTAGCGTCATTCGAACATTTCGCAGGCGCTCATTACTATACATTTACTCATCCGGGTATCTTTATATCCTCGGGTTGAATCCACACCACTTTTCCCTCGCGCCATTCGCAAATGGGGTTGCCCAGCTTTTTATGCAATATTAACGCATGACGCACCGCTTCACGCGCGGCGGATAACACTTCCTCGGCTGTGACTTCCTTACGCGGCTCCGTTGTTTCCACGGAATTATCCGGCTCCATATTTGCCTTTCAAATAATCGAAGGTTTCCGGTTCCTCCACCTTCAAGGGAATTTGTTTCCCACCATTGGCTATTATAACCGGGCCAGTCGAATTAGAGTTGTCCAAAAGAAACCACCGGTCGCACACGGGAAGGTACAGATTGAAAAAATTGCCCAGTCCTCGGTGAAACCGCCGGATCACAACATCGCGCGGGATGTCATGCCCGCCAAGCCTGACACGTTCGGCCACTCTGGACAATGCCGCTTCCGGCGATTGTAGCGATAAAAATAAAATGTAAATTTCATACCCTTCGGCTCTGGCGGACTTGAGCCATGGCGCGTAACTTCTTGAAGCCAAGGTTGTTTCGAAAGCAAAATCGGTTTTTTCACCCCGTAGGCGATGTATTTGCCGCAACATTATCCTTCCCGCTTCAATCGCCTCACGCTCCGGAGCGAAGGCGGAAAGCCCTGACGCAATGGCATCGGCGTTAACATAGGTTAGTATCCCGAACAGTTCTCGAAGGAAAAATGGCGCCGATGTTGATTTGCCCGACCCGTTCGGCCCGGCGATGACGAATATCCTTGGCGCCGTTTCCATTAGCTAACCTGGCGCCTCAAGCGAGCCTTGCGATAAGCTGGGTGTACTGTGAGCCGAAATCGAGGATAAGTATTTTTTCGTGACCGCTCTGTTTCATTCCTTAAAAACCTAATAGACCGTTGGCGCCTGTGAGTTGTTTCAACAATATTACACGTTCACGCATTCAGCAAAGCGTGGCATGGCGGTTTGACGCGCCGCCTCACTGCTTTAAATTTATGAACGGCATGGCGCTACCCGTATATACGGGCAGAACGCCGTTCCACTTTTCCACCGCGGCCCGCTGAACCTCTATCTCCCGGAGTTTGATGAGGTCCGGAGTTATCTCCTGCTTCTGGAGCCGCAAGGATTCCGCTTCGGCCTTGGCGTTGGCTATTTTCTGCTCGGCCTCTATCTTCACCTTATCCAACTCCCGTTTGGCCTTCAGGGCGTCCTGTTCGGCCACCTGCTTGGCCTCGATGGCCGCGTTGAACGCGCTGGAGAATTTGAAATTGGTTATGGATATGGCGTCAACCCCTATTCCGCCTCCGGACGAATGGGTCAGCTTCCCGGCCAGATTGGCGGTTATCTGGTCCTTCACCTCATCGCGCCGGGTGATAAGCTCCTCGGCGGTGTACTTGGCCGTTATGGCCTTGAACGACTCCTGGATTACAGGAACCATTATCCGCTCCTCGTACTCCATGCCGATATTCTTGTAAAACGTGGACAAAGAGGCCGCGTTGAGCCGGTAATTCACGGCGACGTGCGTTCCAACCGTTTGCAGGTCTTTGCTGGCCCCTTCACCCGGCACTTCCAGTTTTCTTGTGCGCGTTTCGATCTCTATCACCCTGGCCAGGGGATTCACCAGGTGCAAACCCTCCGTAAGAACCTCATCTTTCACCTCTCCAAAAACGGTGACCACGCCATGATGCCCCGAGCTGATCGTGGTGATGGGTGAAAACATCAAGCCGAACACCAATAAAACCCCTGCCACTACGGGAATGGCTACATACTTCATTTTCCGGTCTCCTTTTTTAGTCCCGATGGGGCTGATTCCTGCGCATCCGGCTACCAGGGTTGAACATTTTCCCGGCTAGCCCCGCATCATTTCCATTAGTTGCAAAGGCGTTTCGATGGTTTTGGCTATCTTGCCTGAGTCCCATTATCAGTGATTCACTTCTCCACCGAATAGTTAGGCGACTCCTTGGTGATCTGCACGTCGTGCACGTGGCTCTCCCGCAGGCCCGAGGCGGTTATCTGGATGAACCTTCCTTTTTCCCTCAAGTCCTTGATGCTCCCGGCGCCGCAATAGCCCATGCCGGAGCGCAACCCGCCGATGAGCTGATGGACCACATAAGCCAGGTCGCCCTTGTACGGCACGCGCCCTTCCACCCCTTCGGGCACCAGTTTGCCCCCGGCGGAAAGCTTTTTGTCCTGAAAATACCTGTCCGCGCTACCCTCGGTCATGGCGCCTATGCTACCCATGCCGCGATACTCCTTGTACGCCCGGCCCTGGTACAGTATCTTCTCCCCCGGAGACTCTTCCACCCCGGCGAAAAGGGAGCCAATCATCACGCAATCGGCCCCGGCGGCGATGGCTTTCACTATATCGCCGGAATGTTTTATTCCGCCATCGGCTATTACCGGAATGCCATATTTGGCCGCTTCCATGGCGCAGTCGTTCACAGCCGTTATCTGCGGGACACCCACGCCAGCCACAATGCGGGTGGTGCAGATGGAGCCTGGCCCGATACCCACTTTCACCGCGTCCGCCCCAGCCTCCGCCAGGTCGCGTACCGCCTCGGCGGTGGCCACGTTGCCCGCGATTATCTGGATATCCGGCCACCTTTTGCGGATGGCTTTCACCGCGTCCAGTACCGACTGGCTGTGGCCGTGGGCCGTGTCTATCACCACAAGGTCGCACCCCACGCGGATAAGCTCAGCGGCGCGTTCGTCCCGGTCGGCCCCAACCCCCACGGCCCCGCCCACCCGAAGCCTGCCATGGTCGTCTTTGGCGGCGTTGGGGTACTGCTGGCTTTTCTCGATGTCTTTTATGGTTATAAGGCCCGCCAGCGCCCCCTTATCATCCACCACCAGAAGTTTTTCTATCCGGTTGGCGTGAAGGATCTTTTTAGCCTCCGACAGCGTTGTTCCCACCGGGGCTGTAATAAGGCGCTCCTTGGTCATAAGCTCGCCCACAGGCTTTTCCATGCTGGTTTCAAACCGCATGTCACGGTTTGACAGGATGCCCACAAGTTTCCCGCCGGAAGTCACCGGGAATCCGGAGAAGCCGTATTTGTCCGCCAGCCGGAAAGCGTCTCCCACTTTCTGGGCGGAGTCCAACGTGATGGGGTCGGTAATCATGCCGGTCACGTGGCGCTTAACCTTGTCCACGTCTTTGCGCTGGCGTTCGATGGGGAGGTTCTTGTGAATGATGCCGATACCCCCCTCCAGCGCCAGGGATATGGCCAGCCGAGCCTCGGTCACCGTGTCCATCGGGGCGGAGACCATGGGGATGTTCAGGGTTATCTTGCCGGTAAGCCTGGTTTTCGTCTCCACCTGGTTGGGAAGCACCTGCGAGTAATTGGGCGCGAGCAAGACATCGTCGAAAGTGAGCGCCTTGCGTATATTCCTGAACTTGTCGAGCATTTGAATACCTCTGGTGTGGCGGCGGGATTACCTGTTAAGGCCCAGCACCGCCTGCATGTCGTAAATACCGTTGGGCTGGCCAACAATCCATTTGGCCGCGCGCGTGGCGCCCATGGCGAAATTGTCCCGGCTCCAGGCCATGTGGGTAAGCTCCACCCGTTCGCCGGTCCCGGCGAACATCACTGTGTGTTCCCCCACCACGTCTCCGCCCCGCAGGGCCATAACGCCTATCTCCTCGGGCTTGCGCTTGCCCACTATCCCCTCGCGGCCGTAAACGCCCACCTTTTTTATGTCGCGCCCCACGGCCTCGGCGGCTATCTCCGCCAGTTTGGCGGCGGTGCCGGAAGGAGAGTCCATCTTCTGGTTATGGTGCATCTCCACTATCTCCATGTCGTAGGTTTGCCCCATGATGCGGGCGGCGTCGCGCACCAGTTTGAACAGCACGTTCACGCCAACGCTCATGTTGGGGGCTATGACGGCCCTTACGCTTTTGGCCATGGAGTCGAAGGTTTTCCAATGCTCCTCGGTGAATCCGGTGGTGCCTATAACAATGGCCTTGCCCGCTTCCTGCGCCATAAGGAAATGATCCAGCGAGGCGGCGGGAACCGAAAAGTCTATTATCACGTCGCACCCGCCTATTATGGAGGAGAGGTCCGCGGATATTTTTATACCCTTGTCCGAAAGCCCCGCCACGGCGCCAATATCATGCCCGGCAAAGGGGCTGTTCTTCTGCTCCGTGCCGCCGTACACGGTAATCCCCCCGGCTTCCTCTATCACGTTCACAATGCGGCGGCCCATCCGGCCCGCGCATCCGATAACTATTGCTTTAATCATTTGATCCTCTAAATAAATCTCAGGCCCGGCCCGCGTCCTCGGCCACAAGCCCGGCTTTTATCAGGGCGGCCTTTAACCGCTCCCGGTTGGCCTGGCCCATCTGGCACAAGGGCAGGCGGAACTCGTCTTTTATCCTGCCCATCATGGCCAGCGCCGTTTTAACGGGTATGGGGTTTGTCTCGTAGAACATGGCGTTCATCAAGTCCCACATCTCAAAATGCGCCGCCCGGGCCCTCTCCATATCCCCTTCCAGCATGGCGGCCACCATCTGCGCCACCCTGGCCGGAGCCACGTTGGCCGCTACGGATATCACACCCCTGGCCCCCACAGACATCATGGGAATCGTCAGCGCGTCATCGCCGGAGAATACCGCAAACTCCGGCCCCAGCCGGGCTATCAGGTCTGAAGTGTAGTTCAAATCCCCCACCGCGTCCTTTATGCCCACGATGTTCTTGTGCGGCGCCAGCCTGGCCATGGTGGACACATCCACCTTGCCGCCGGTCCTGCCGGGTATGTTGTATATCACTTGGGGGATTTCCACCGCATCGGCTATGGCCATGTAGTGGCGGTATATCCCCTCCTGGGTCGGCTTGTTGTAATAGGGGTTCACGATCAACACGGAATTTGCGCCCGACTTTTTGGCGTGCCGGGTAAGGTCTATCGCCTCGGTGGTGGAATTGGAGCCGGTTCCAGCCATCACCGGTATTCTCCCGCCAGCGGCTTCCACGCAGATTTCCACCACCCTGTGGTGTTCCTCATGGGACAAGGTGGGGGATTCGCCGGTGGTGCCCACCGCCACTATCCCGCTGGTTCCCTGCTCCACATGCCAGCCCACCAGCGCCTTGAGGGTGGCCTCGTCCACAGCGCCGTTATTGAACGGGGTGACTATGGCCACATAAGAACCCGATAACATGTCGTTCTCCCTATCTCACAATAGAGGGTGATTATATCAACTAAGGGGCGCTATTAAAATTTTTGTTGGTCTCCGGTGGTGTCCCAGTTTGAATCTCAAATAACAGACAGATCCTTCACTTCGCTTGCGCTTCGCCCAGGATGACAATGTTATCAACGGCATTTATATTGTCATTCTGAGCGTAAGTGAAGAATCTCCCCCTGTGCTTTCAAACTAAAGACACTACCTGGTCTCCGGCCAGCTTGCGGTTAAAGATCATCCTCCATCTTTAACAGGCTCTTTGGATCCCCCATGGCCAGCAGGCTGTCGCCATCCTGGATCATGTCGCCGGGGCCTGGGCTTTTTACGCCCCCGTCCTTGTGTTTTATCAGCAGTACGTTCAGGTTGAACCTTGCCCGCAGGTCCAGATCCGCAAGCGTGCGCCCTTTCATGGCGGCGGGGGCCTCTATCTCGTAAATACTGTGTCCGGGGGCGAAAATAATCTCGTTGGAAAGGCCGGTCACCAGAAGCGAGTGGGCGGCGCGCACGGCGGAGTCCATCTCCGGGAAAACCACCTTCCGCACCCCCATTTTCAGAAGAGCCTTGCCGTGGAGCGGGTTTATCCCCTTGGCTATGATGTCTTTGACGCCCAGGCCTAAAAGAAGGGCCACCACAAGGAAACTGGCGTCCACCTTCTCGCCGATGCTCACTATCACCGTGTCCGCCTCTATTATGCCGCTCTCTTTGAGCGCCTTTTCATCGGTGGCGTCCAGGGCGTAGGCCTCGGTCACAAACTCCCCCACTTCGCGGACCACGCCCTCGTCGTTGTCCACCGCTATCACCTCGGCGCCCCCTTCGGCCAGCGTTTTAGCCATGTGGTACCCGAACCTTCCCAACCCGATGACGCCGAATGTCCTGTTTTTCATAATAGAAGCGTAGCCTCCGGATGTTTTAAATTGCTCTCCCGGCTCTTGCCCAGCATGGCAATGGCGAAGGAAAGCACCCCCACCCTGCCGATTATCATGCTGAGTATTATCATAAGCTTTCCGATATCCGAGAATTTGGCGGAAAGGCTTAACACGCCCCCGTCCCCCACCGACAAACCCACCGTGGAGAACGCGGAGATGACTTCGAACAGCGCCACACCTACCGGTACGCTCTCCAGCCTGCTCAACACCAGGGCGAAAGCGGTGGTTATCCCGAAAGACAGGGTGAGAATTACCATGGCGCGCCGCATGGCCTCTTCACGCACGGAACGCTTGAAAACCACCACTTCCCTGCGACCCCGAACGAAGTTATATACATGCAACGCGATAACGGCGGCGGTGACGGTCTTTATGCCGCCGCCGGTGCCGCCGGGGGAAGCGCCGATGAACATGAGGATCATCACGAAAAAGAGGGTGGATTCCGATAGCGCGCTGAAATCAATGGTGTTAAACCCCGCCGTCCTGGCGCTTACACTGGTGAAAAAGGAAGCCCAGGCCCTCTCCCACAGCGGCAAGCCCCATAATCCTTTCACATGTCCGTATTCCAGAATTAATACCCCCAGCGCCCCGGCGACTATCAAAAAGAGGGTGGAGGCCAGGGCTATCTTCGTATGCGCCGCCAGCCGGGTGGCGGCTCCGGTGGAAACCATGTGGATATCGTCCACCACGTAATAACCGATACCACCCAGGATGATAAGCAGGCTGATGATGATGTTTATGGCGGGGTCACCCCGGAACGACATGAGGTTGTCGGAATAAGTGGAGAATCCGGCGTTGTTGAACGCCGAAATGGAATGGAACACCCCGCTTAGAATGGCCTCCGGCAGTCTTTGCCTTGTGGCGAAGGCCAGGGTGAGGGCCACCGCGCCCAGAATTTCGGCCAGCGCCACGAACGCCACCACTTTTATAAGGAAACGGGTGAGCCCATGAAGGCCCGGATAGTTCAGCGACTCCGCCAGCACAAGCCTGTCCTTATGCCCCATTTTCCGCCGGAGCGTGATAAGTAGAAAAGTTGAGATGGTCATGTAACCCAGCCCGCCCATCTGGATAAGGGCAAGAATCACCCCCTGGCCGAAAGGAGTGAAATCCTTTGGTGTGTCCAGAACTATAAGCCCCGTAACGGCCACCGCGGAAGTGGAGGTGAAAAAGGCGTCCATCAGGGTGATAGGCCTGGTGACGCAAGCGGGCAGGCTCAGCAAGGCCGTACCGGCGGCTATCAGGAAGAAATAGCTGAACAAAGCCACCCGCTGGGGCGAAAGGTCAAAGAACCTGTTCATCGGCAAAGTTTCACGAAGTGTACAGATTGGCGGATTCTACCAGACGGGGAGTTGTTGTAAAAGATGGGCAGGACGGGCCACTACCGCGCCTACGCCCATTTTTACCGGTTTTTGAACATCTTAAAAAAATGTATAATTGGCATTGTAAGTTATGGGAAGGCGGGTAGCTATGAAAGTTTTGAATAATTTTGCCATGGCCGTGTTAGCCGCTGGCGCCATGGTTCTTTCCACCGGATGCAACGTGTCCCTCGACCAGAGCAAGGAAGGCGCCTCCTCCCAAGCAAAGGTTGGCGTTTCCTGGCCGGAGGGAATGGAAAGCTACCCATATAGCCGTATCGCCGCAAATTCGCCTTCCACATCCCGATTCTCCGCCCCGTCATACATAACCCTTGTGAGCCTTTACATTACCGGCGCGGACATGGAGCCTGTATATATGGAACTGCCGCTGGACACACTGTCGGCGGACCTGGTCCTCACCCCCGGCGAGAGGCAGTTCTACGTGATGGCCCAAAGCATCTATGGCGACACTTTCACCGGCACACAATTTGTAAACCTGTCGCCGGACGCAACCAACCAGGTGGAAATAGAACTGGAAGTGAACGGCCCGCCACAGATAATCAGCATAGACGCTTCCAATTCGAACCCCTCTCCCGGTGATTCGGTCACCTTCAGCGCCACCGTGGAGGAATCCGACCCGGAAGACACGGTAAGCTATTTCTGGTCGGTCTATAACGGCAGAATCACCAAATACTATTACGACCCGTCTTTTACCGAAAGCATCTCGACGAGGGGAGGCAGTTATTCCATATCTTTGACCGTGGACGACGGCAATGGGGGGACCGACTACGCCGAATACCAGTTCAGCGCCACGGGGAACGCGCCGGTGATAAACTACGTGTCGGCTTCCCCATCCACGGTGTATATAAACAACATCGTTTCGCTGACGAGCGACGCTTACGACCCCGACCCGGGCGACACGCTGGCTTACCGGTGGCAGATACTCTCCCCCAACGGGAAGATGTTCCGTTTCCAGGGGCAATCGGTCAATTTCTCCCCCAGGTTTACGGGAACCTATACCGCCACCCTCATAATCCGGGACTTGCAGAACAACGTGGTCCGCGCGTCCACCTCTTTCAGCGCGTTATGCTCTTTTAACACTCCGCAGACTGTAACGGTCTCAAATGTGGTGGCCGGGGGCGTAGGTTCCGGGCAGATTTTCGTGGATGTAAGCTATCCTGTCGCGCTGGGATTGGATGGGATTTCCGTGTACAACCTGTGGGCTGAATATGGAGACACCGCCTTGCCGGCCAACCTGTTGGGCAACGACTATAAATACGGCATTGTAGCTTCGGGGCAGGTTCAAACGATCACCTATAACTGCGTAAACCCCAACTTCTACTCGTTCCACGCCAGCGCGGGCAACTCCTGCCTTGTTCAAGGAACGTTTAATCCCGCAAATGTTCCGGTGGCAAATTCGTGGGTGCAATGCCCATAAGCGCATAGCCGCGTCATAAGGGAAATGGCGCGGCGCTTTAAAACAAATTCTCCTGTTTCGGCGCCCCCCCCCTCTTGATTACCGCCTGGGTTTCGCCATCGGCGAAGCGGATTTTCACGCCATCGCCGGGTTTCACCGAGGCGGCGCTTTTTATTATCTTCCGTCCGTCGGGCGAGGTGACAATGCTGTACCCCCTGCCCAGCACCTTTAGGGGGCTCACCGCGTCCAGCTTCCCGGCGGCCATCGAGAACCTGTTGCGGGCCGATTTCATGAACGCGCCCAGTTTTTCGTCCAGCCTGTCCTCCTGCCTGCCCAGGGTTTCCCGAAGGCTTTCAACCCTCATCCTGGGGCTGGCGGAAGCCAGACGGACCATGAAACTCTCGTTTTCGGCGCTCTTTTTCTCTTTAACCCTGGTAAGGCCGTAAACCAGCCGCCGGTCCAGATTGAAAACCCTTTCACGCCGGTGGGCAAGCTGGGCGCTGGGGCTTAACGCCCGAAGATGCCGCAAAGCCGCCGTCAGGTTGTCTTTGAGCTTTCCGGCCGTTTGCCTTCCGGCCCGGGCGAGTCTTGCGCCCATGTCGTCCACCGTCATGGCGCCCCGTTCCATCCTGTCACGTAGCTCCATACTCATTCGCCGGACATACTCTTCCACCCCCTCTTCCACGTCAACCCGGGCCGGGGCGATTATCTCCGCCGCCGCCGTGGGGGTGGAGGCGCGCACGTCCGCCACGAAATCGGCTATGGTGAAATCGGTTTCATGCCCCACGGCGGAAACCACCGGAATGCGGGACGCCGCTATGGCCCGGGCCACCACCTCTTCGTTGAACGCCCAGAGGTCTTCCAGCGAGCCGCCCCCGCGCCCCGCGATGATAACGTCCACCTTCGCGTATTCGTTCATCTCGGCTATCCCGGCGGCTATCTGCTGGGCCGCGCCTTCCCCCTGCACCGCCACAGGCTTGAACACTATCCGCAACCCCGGAAACCGGCGGTTGATGGTCCGCACCATGTCGCGCAAGACGGCGCCGGAGGGGGATGTGACAATCCCCACGGTCCACGGGATGTATGGCAGGGGTTTTTTGCGGGCAAGGTCGAACAACCCTTCAGCGGCCAGCTTCTCCTTCAGCTTCTCGAAAGCGGCCTGGAGCGCCCCGATCCCTTTGGGCTCCATGGCCTCCACGGAAAGCTGGTACTCTCCCCGTTTCTCGTAAACCGTAAGGCGGCCCCGGCACACCACATGGTCGCCATCCTGCGGTTCGAACTTGAGTAGGTTACGCAGGCCTTTCCACATGACGGCCCGCACCTGGGCCTCTTCGTCCTTGAGGGTGAAATAGGCGTGGCCGGACGGGTATAACTTGAAGTTGGATATTTCACCCTCCACCCAGACGCTGGAGAACCCACCCTCAATGACATCTTTCAGTTCAGATGTCAGCTCGGCGACAGTATAAACCTGCCTGCCGCCCTCTTCATCGTCCAGGAGGGGCATAATGGAAGTTAAACCAGCAGGCCGCGCTGGATCTTGTACGCGGTGAGGGTGTTTTCCAGCAACATGGCTATGGTCATGGGCCCCACGCCGCCGGGGACGGGGGTTATGTGGCTCGCCTTCCCGGAGACGCCAGCAAAATCCACATCGCCGACAATCTGGTTGTCCACCTTGTTGGTGCCCACGTCTATCACCACCGCGCCCTCTTTCACCATGTTGGCGGTTATCATTTTCGGTTTGCCTATGGCGGCCAGCAGAATGTCGGCCTGGGAGGTGACTGCGGCCAGGTCTTTCGTGCGCGAATGGCACACGGTTACAGTGGCGTTGCGGTGCAGAAGCATCATGGCCAGCGGCTTACCCACTATGTTGGAGCGGCCCACAACCACGCAGTGGGCGCCTTCTATGGGTATCTGGTAGCGGTCCAGAAGCTCAACGCACCCGGCGGGCGTGCAGGGCATAAGCTTGGCCAGCTTTTGCGAAAGAAGCCCCACGTTCATGGGATGGAACCCGTCCACGTCCTTGTCCGGATGTATCCTGTCCAGCACGCGGCTCTCGTCCAGATGGGACGGAAGAGGCAACTGCACTAAAATACCGTTCACTTTCGGGTCGGCGTTGAGCCTGTCTATGAGACCCAGCAGATCGTCCATGGCGATGTCTTTATGCGGCTCATGCTTGTACGATACGATACCCGCCTCCTGGCAGGCTTTTTCCTTGAGGCGGACATAAACGTGGGAAGCGGGATTGTCCCCCACCAGCACCACGGCCAGGCCCAGTTCCTCGCCCCGGTCCGCCTTTATCCGCTCCGCTTCTTTCCTGATCTCCACCCTGATAGAGGCGGCCACCGCCTTGCCGTCTATAATTACCGCCATTTTTCGTTAAAACTCCCTAGTCTTCAATTGACCCCGCCCCAAAGGCGAAGATATAATTTCTTTGTCGCCGGAGGAAAGGCCCAGGCCAATCCATCCGTTTTTTTTAAAGATTATCCGTGGGCGGGGCGGCGAGGTCAAACACAATCCGCCTTTGGGTTGAGGGAGAACCGGTGTGAATATGTGGTTACGAAAGAAAAAACCGCCAACGCGGGATGAATGGGTTCACCCGATGCCCGATGTGCCTTTATCCGCGGAATCGCCCCTGCCCTCCAGCGGAGGGGCCCGCTCTTCTATCGACCCCATGGTAGAGAACGCCAAGTTCCGGATGGCCGACGAGATGGAGCATGGAAGGACCCCTTACGATTTTTCCGGAGAGATGAAAACGCGCCGGAAAAAACCCGGCGGATTCTCTTCGGGCTCCGGATTCTCCACAGGCTCCATAATCGGAGCCGCCGCTTTCCTGCTGGTGGCCATGGTGGTGTTTCTGGGATGGAAGCTTGTTTCCGGGGTTACCGGCAAGATAGACGCCATGAACCAGAACGTGACCGAACTTACCGGCCGGCTCAACTCTGAACGGGAAGCCTACAAGGCGGCGGAGAAAGCGCTGGTGCGCTCCGAGCTTAGAAAGACCCTGGTGGCGCTGGACAGCGCCATCGCCATGGGTGACCCGGTGGTAACCCCCCGCGCCTTAAAATTAAGGGACGAGGTGAAAGACATGCTGGTCACTTTGGGCGGCGTCCAGGAGCGCCAGCCCGCGGCGGGCTCCATAGCGGTATCACCTTACGCCGCTCCGGCGAAAGCTCCGGCGGCCAAGCCGTACAAACCCGCGGCTCCAGCGGAGTCCGCGGGCGAGGCGGCGCCTCAAGATGCCCAACCAGCGCCTGTCTCTCCAGAGCAATCCGCGGCTCCTTCCCCTGCTGAGCAGAACTGAAGGCGCGGGATGGCGCGGCCATGAGCGTAGCGGACGAGCTTTCTGAAATAGCCGGGTTCTTTATCCGCCAGGCTGGCGGGATATGGGCCATTTTAAAACTGAAAATCCGCATCATCGGTTTTTCCAATAAACGTAGCGGCATCCTTACCAGGCTGGGGGAGATGACTTTCCGGGCCATTCAGGACAACCGGCTGGTGGCCGCCGACGAGGGCATCATCTCCATGGTGGAGGAAATCCGCCGGGCGGAACTGGAAATATCCGGGGCGGAAGAAGCTATCAACGTAAAGAAAACCGAACTCTCGGAAGATAGAGGCATATTCAAAGAGCGCCTCCGGGGCGGAAGCGATGGTTCCGGGAAAAACGATGGGAACTCCGGTGGTGGAGAGTCTAATGGAGCGTGACCGCTTTTTTGCGCGGCAGTTTCCGGAGCCGCTCCGCTTGCGCGGGGCGCGGGAGGGATATATGGCCGTAAAGCTTGTGCTTGGGTTGATGGTGATTTTCCTTTTTGTGCTTTTCGCCGCCCAGAACCAGCAAAGCGTTGGGGTGACCTTCTTTTTCGGTTACCAGTACACGGCCCCCATGTGGCTGATGGCCGCGTTGTGTTTCGGCCTGGGCGCGGCTATTTCGGTGGTGGCCGGGGCGGTGGCCATCATAAGTGAGAAAAGCAGGAATTTCCGTTTGTCCCGGCGGGTGGCCAAGCTGGAGGAAGAGCTTTCCGGCTTGAAAAGCAGACCTATAAGCGACGACCCGGCGCTTTACATGGGCGGCGGCAAACCCTCCCGGCCGGCCAATTCCTCTTTTGACAACCGGTATTGACAAGCGCCTCTGGATCCCCTCCCTCAGGAACCCCGTCCCGAAATTGATTGTTAAGGGCCGTTGCGGCTATTATAATTTTAAGATGTGTCTTAAACCCCGCCCCTCGCGGGTTAAAAACTCTGAGGAGATAGACGTTTGAACCAGTTCTATAAAAATCTTGCCCTCTGGCTGGTGGTGGGGCTTGTGATGCTGGCCTTGTACAACATTTTTAATCAGCCACACACCACGATAAAAGAACTTTCATTCACCGAGTTCATGGATTCGGTGGATCACGGCCAGGTGGCGGACATAACAATCCAGGGCGACATGGGCCGGGGCAAGTTTTCCGACGGGAAACTGTTCCAGGTTTATCTGATGAACTATCCGGAGCTGTTCAAGGAGCTTCGCGCCGCCAACGTGAAGGTTACGGCCAGGCCGGCCGAGTCCACTCCGTGGTACATGAGCGTGCTCATATCGTGGTTCCCGATGGTTTTGCTTATCGCCATATGGATATTCTTCATGCGGCAGATGCAAAACGGCGGCTCCAGGGCGCTCTCCTTCGGGAAAAGCAAGGCCCGGATGATAACAGACAGCTCCAAGAAGGCCACGTTTAAAGACGTGGCTGGCATAGAGGAAGCCAAGGAAGACCTGCAGGAGATAATCGACTTCCTGAAAGACCCTCGCAAGTTCCAGAAGCTGGGCGGGAAAATCCCCAAGGGCGTCCTGCTGATGGGGCCCCCGGGCACCGGCAAGACCCTGTTGGCCCGGGCCATCGCTGGCGAGGCCAATGTGCCGTTCTTCTCCATATCCGGCTCGGATTTCGTGGAGATGTTCGTGGGCGTGGGAGCCTCCCGGGTGAGGGACTTGTTCGAGCAGGCCAAGAAAAGCGCCCCCTGCATAATTTTCGTGGACGAGATAGACGCGGTGGGCCGTCATCGCGGCGCGGGCCTGGGTGGCGGGCACGATGAACGTGAACAGACATTAAACCAGCTCCTGGTGGAGATGGACGGCTTTGAGGGCAACGAGGGGGCCATAGTGATAGCGGCAACCAACCGGCCCGACGTTTTGGATCCCGCCCTGCTCCGCCCCGGCCGGTTCGACCGGCAGGTGGTGGTGCCCCGGCCCGATGTTGGCGGACGGGAAGCCATTTTAAAAGTCCATGTGTCCAAGATACCCATGGACAACGATGTGGATGTAAAGGTCCTGGCCAGGGGCACGCCTGGTTTCACAGGGGCGGACCTGCAGAACCTCTGTAACGAGGCGGCGCTGTTGGCCGCGCGGGTGGACGCCGACAAGGTGAGCATGCGCCATTTTGAGACCGCCAAAGACAAGGTGATGATGGGGGCCGAACGGCGCTCCATGATCATCAGCGAAAAAGAGAAGAAGAACACCGCCGTGCATGAGGCCGGTCATGCCCTGGTGGCCTTGATGCTGCCCGGCACCGACCCCATCCATAAGGTAAGCATCATACCCAGGGGCCGAGCCCTGGGCGTCACCCAGCAGTTGCCGGTGGACGAGAAACACACCCACCCCAGGAATTACCTGACCAGCAGGCTGGCGATACTCATGGGCGGAAGGGCCGCCGAGGAGACGGTTTTAGACCAGTTCACCACGGGAGCCTCCAACGATATCGAGCAGGCCACGAACCTTGCCCGCAAGATGGTGTGCGAATGGGGCATGAGCGAAAAGCTGGGGCCTGTGGCCTTCGGACAGCGGGAGGAGCAGATTTTCCTGGGCCGGGAAATAGCCCAACACCGGGATTTCAGCGAACACACCGCCATTGAGATAGACGACGAGGTGCGGGGTTTCGTTACCCACGCTTATGAGATAGCGAAAGGATTGTTGATCGAGCACCGGGACATCCTCAACACCATCACCGACGCGCTGTTGGAGGTGGAAGTGGTGGATGGAGCGGAGATAGCGGAGATGGTGCGCAAAGGGCTGGCGGCCAAAGGCATAGAGATGCCAGCCCCGCAACAGCCATCCGGCGGAGACGGCAGGCCCAGGCATGTGGTGGCCACGGCCCCGGCGGACGTGGCTCCGGCGGCTCCACCAGCGTAGGGTTTTACATCCGGGCGGCCTTCCGCCCGGTTTTATTTAGAGCGCTAACCTATGACTGAACAGTCCCCTCCGGGTTGGCTTAAATTCGCCCCCGTGTTGCTTCTTTGCCTTGTGGGAGCCGTTGTCTGGGCAGGGGCCGGGCTGGTAAGCGGCGGATTGGGCGCGCTCCCTTCCATTCCGGATTTCGCGCCGGATATCGAAAAACTCAAGCGCGAGATCATGGCCGAGGCGGAGCGTGTACTGACCGGCGAACAATCCGCCCAGGAATCCGCCAAAAGCCCCAAACGGGCCAGCCGCCAAATACCGCCACCCGGAAAAGTGTTCCTGGAGATAGGCTCTTCCAAGCTGGACTTCTCGCTTAGAACCCAGATGTCACGGGACATGAGCGCCACTCTTTCGCTGGACGAAACGGAGAAGGGCCCCACTCCCATTTCCCTGCTCCTCTCTTTCAGGAAAAAGGGTGACACCACCGGGAGAGGGACTTTTGTTTCAGGTTCCATCACGCTGAAAAAACCGGTGGACGCGGCTGGAGCCAGCGGGCTGGAGTTTTACGCCAAATCCCGTGGAGCCCAATCCATCGGGGTTGCGGTTATGACCCGGAGCGGCAGTTCGTTCATGCGGTGGGACTGGCCCGATGTGCCCGTGAATGAAGAATGGGGCAGAATCGTTGTTTGGTTTGACGAATCCAACCTATGGCTCTTCAACAAGGCGGACAAGACTTACATCAAGCTGAAAGCCGGCAAGATGCCGGAAAAAATAGAAAACATCCGCATATACCTGAAAGGCGGCCAGCTTAATAAAAGCTCCGGCTCGGTATGGGTGGACTCTTTCGGCCTTTTCTAAAACAACCATCCTGATTTTCCAGGGACACAAGGCTTAAAAAGTGGAAATACTTCTGACCAATGACGACGGCATAAACGCCAAAGGGATCGAGGCCATGCGCGAAGCCCTTTCGGCGCTGGGGAAAGTGACTGTGGTGGCCCCGGAGACTGAGATGAGCGCCGTGGGGCACGCCATTACCCTGGTGGACCCGTTACGGGTGCGACACGTCCAGCGGGACGGGGAGTTTTTCGGAATAGCGGTAAACGGCACCCCCGCCGACTGCGTGAAGATAGCCGTGCGCGCCATACTGCCAAAACGGCCGGACATCGTGGTGTCCGGCATTAACCAGGGCGCCAACGTGGCCACCAATATCATTTATTCCGGCACCGTATCCGCCGCCACCGAGGGGATGATACTGGGAATCCCTTCCGTAGCCGTGTCGCTGGCGTCATTCACCTCACGGGATTTCTCCGGAGCCAAGCATTACGGGCTTAGAATTGTTGAGCGTGTGGCCAGAGAGGGGCTACCGGAAGGCACACTTCTGAATGTAAACGTCCCCCCATCGGATATGGATAAGATCAGGGGGGTCAAAGTTTGCAGGATGGGGTCTTCCAAGTTCAGCGAGGTTTTCGAGCGGAGGGTGGATCCCCGGCAGAACGACTATTACTGGCAAGGCGGAGCCATGGGGCTGGACAAGGCCGACGATGACGCGGATATCACTTATCTAAACGATGGGTACGTAACGGTCACCCCCATCCATTTCGACCTTACGAACCATCAGTTCATGGATAAAATAATCCGCTGGGAATTTTAGGGATTTGGGGCAAGGATAAATGAAGTTTTTAGTAGGGCCCTCGGCGCGGCTGGCTGGGGAAGTGTTGATACCCGCGTCCAAATCGCACACCATCCGGGCGTTGTTCTTCGCGGCGCTGGCGGATGGTGTATCCATCATAAAAAACCCGCTGGATTCGGCTGATGGGCGCTCGGCCCGGGAGGCTGTAAGGGTTTTAGGAGCCCGGGTTGAGGAGAGAGAGGATTCCTGGCTTGTCCAGGGGCTGGGGGGGAAGATAAACGCCCCTAAAGAGCCGGTGGATGTGGGCAACTCCGGCACCACTGCGCGGTTCGCCCTTTCCATGGCCTCGCTGGGGACTGAACGTATAACCATCACCGGAGACGAGCAGACCCGGTCGCGCCCCATGGGGTCGCTTCTTGATGCTTTAAAGAACCTGGGGGCGGAGACTTCCGGCTCCAACGGGAAGCTTCCAGCCACAGTACGGGGCCCGTTGGCCGGAGGATTCACCACCGTGGACGGGACCACATCGCAATACCTGTCCAGCCTGCTTGTCCACGCGCCTCTTGCTCCGCAGGACACGGTTATTTCATTGTCCCACTTGAACGAAAAACCCTATGTGGACATGACCCTCCGCTGGCTGGACCGGTTCGGGATAAAGTACACCCGCCAAGGCTACGAGCGGTTCGAGATTAAAGGAGGCCAGCGTTACACCGCTTTTGACGAACAGATCCCGGGGGATTTTTCTTCCGCCACTTTTTTCGCCTGCATGGGCGCCATGCCCGGCAACGAGATAACCCTGCTGGGGCTGGACATGGCCGACTCGCAGGGGGATAAGGCTGTCTTCGATTATATAAAACAGATGGGCGCCGAAGTGGTTTTTCATATAGACGGCAGGATTACCGTTCGCGGGGCCAAGCTTAATGGCGCCAAGCTTGATCTAAATTCCACGCCGGACGCTTTGCCCGCAATGGCCGCGCTGGCGGCGGTGGCGGATGGGGTCACCATCCTGGGCAACGTGCCCCAGGCGCGGATAAAGGAGACCGACCGGATAGCGGTGATGGCCCAGGAGCTGGGGAAAATGGGCATTAAGTGCGAAGAAACCCATGATTCTTTGATCGTCCACGGGGGCGCGCCCAGAGGGGCCAATGTTACAAGCCATGGAGACCACCGGGTGGTGATGAGCCTCGCTTTTTTAGCCAGCCGGGCTACTGGAATAACAACTGTCGATAGGGCCGAGGCGGCGGACATTACCTTCCCCAATTTCGCCAGATTATACAATGCGGTTGGTGGAAACCTTGCTGAGGAATAACCGTCTCCGGTAGCGTCCATTGTTTTAATTCTTGTCAAAATAACGCGCAATCCTGATAATTAGATTATGGACGACAAAGAAAAAGCTTTCGGGCGGCCCCTTGCCACAAGGGACATGACCCAAAGATTTAAAACGGGTGGATTTACGTTTCCTTTCGGGGTCTACCCGGAGGAGGAATTCGCCCAAGGGGAAGGTTACGACTCGCGTTACCTGGAGACCGAAGGCTGTTTTTATTACGAGATAATGGTCTCCCACGAGAGGATTCTACCCACTTTCCTGGCGCTAACGAACCTTCTACCCGATAAAGTCTGCCTTGTGGTGAAAATCCACTCCAGCGACTATTACAGGGATCATGACACCTATATAAGCGAGGAGATACTCGACAAAACAGAGGTGCTCTGGTGGATACAAGACTGGAAAGACGTGGCTTTGGACGACGGTTTCTTCGGTGTGGGCATCTTCACCGAAGGGTCGGGGCTGGAAGTTTTCCTGGACGACCATAAAACCATCCATGTTTATCACAAGGATCCGGACCTTATGGAGTCCACCCTGGAGAAACTGGGGATTCCCTTCGTGATGGATATGCGCTTCTTCTGGGACGAACCCCATTACCATGAACCTTTGCCATTAGATGAAGAAGCCGGGGACGATTATTTAACGGCCTTCGAAGACCTGGCGGACCTTTATGACCTGTACCTGGACGAGGAAGAAGAAGAAACCGATACGGATGGGACTCCTTTGGGTATCACCTGCTGGAAGGTAGAAATCCGCGGGTTCATCCATGGGGATAAAGATAAACTTGGTCAGGGTTTCTACTCCACCCTTTATGTAAACGCCGAGTCCCGCAAGCATGTTACCGAGCTTGTGGATGAATACCTGGCCGGCCGGGAGGAACAGGTGGACCTTTACCTGCAAATGGCCCGGGTGCCGGTGGAGCTTCTGACCACGGAGATGGCCCGGCGCAATCCGGAACCGGAAGAGCCGGGGGTATGGCACGAGTCCGACCGGGTGGTTTTCAACTGGGATCATCCCGGCCAATAATTTTAGGCTCTTCAAATCGCTCTTATTCTATCCACCGCTTTAAACCGCCTCTAATTTGCATCTTTTGTTGAAATGGGTAGCTGACAAGCAAGTTCTACGAAGTATTACTTAATGTTTTTTAGCCTTCACACATGAACCTTAAAGTGGCTTGTTAAGAATTCCGATGCTCCGCTTCGCAAAATGCGCAGTGCCTCAAAATGCATTCCAAAACATGTCCACACGAGAGAATATTTCATCCACAAAGCCTGTGGAAAAACCTGTGGATAAAGATGGGGGCAACGCTAAAAAAAGGTTAAATTTAAACGAGTTACAACAGATTGCCTAAAAATGGCGCAACGTTGTATCCTATTGTTTTTACTGGCATTGAATATATTGCAACGGAAAGCTCATATTTGTTTGTCAAAGGGGAGCAAAAGGCCGTAGAATTTTTCAACACATATTCGGGATTTTTCATTTTTTAATACGTGACACAGCTTAAATTCCCCTTCCCCGCCACGCGGGAGGAGGACTGTTTTGACGACTTTTTGGTGGATAGCCGGAACGAAACCACCGTAAAGCTTTGTCAGGGGTTCTCGGGAGGAAACTTGCCAGGAAAGGCCAAAAGCCTGACCCTACACGGCCCAGATGGGGCTGGGAAAACCCACCTGCTCATTGCCATGGGGAACAATTTTAAAACTTGGTCTAACTACGGCACGGCTCTTTACCTTGATGCCCCTAGGCTTTTGGAGGTTGTCAGCACATCCTCCGCCTACGAGGAGATAAAAACATCCCTCCACCAATACGAAAACTCCTCCTTTCTGGCCGTGGACCATCTTGAGAAAGTGGCGGGCAACGCCGTGGTGGAGGATCAGGTGTTTCATCTTTACAACGCCGTGGTGGAGGCTGGGGGGCTTTTCGCCGCCGCTGTGAACGCGCCTCCATCCCGGTGGGGTTTTCAGGAATGGCTTTCCACCAGGCTCCTGTGGGGGCTTACGGTGGAGTTAAACCCCGTGGGGGACGACGCCCGGGCAAAGGTGCTAGGGCGCATGGCCGAGGGTATGGGCTTGGCCCTTCCCGAGAAAGTGGCGCTGTGGCTTATGTCCCGTTTGCCGCGAGATCCTGCCAGCCAGATGGAAGCATTGGGCAAGATAGACCAATATTCCTTGATTCGTGGTAAAAAAGTGAGTATACAACTGGCAAGAGAGGCGCTGGAAATAAACTGATGAGCCTGAGAAAAGTGGAAGACGCCGCCGCCGGGGAGACTTCGGAATACCAGACGTGCCCCAAGTGCGGCCTGCCGCACAAGCTCAGCGATACGGTTTGCGCATATTGCGGCGAAAAGCTCCCGCAGAAGGTTTCCCTCACCGAAAAGCTAAAGCGGATAGTTGAGCGGGCGCGATGGCGTTACAAGCTGAAGGCGCGGCGCCCCTCCGTGAAATCCGTGTCCGGGAAAATCACAGCCTTGCTGATTGGAGCCGGACTTTTGGGCGGTGCCGTTTTTTTCCTGTACAGGGCTATAACGGGGCAGGAGTTCATGGATTTTCTTATCGGCGCCATCCTGGCGATATACGGAGGTTACATCACCGCAAACACATTCCGGGCCGGCAAGGCAAATCCACGCTGATCTTTATCCTTGCCGTCAGCTAATGACAAGCCCGCCATACCCCACCACGCTGGCGTAATCGCCGCTCACGTCGCCGGAGGTTTTGTAATCAACAAGCTCGGCCTTGGTGGCGCCAAGGGCCTTTAATGTCTCGATTACAACCGCCGTAGCCAGGTAGCCGCACATGGATATGCGCTCGCGGCGGACAACTTCCACAAGGCCCATTCCATCCAGCGCAATAATTTTCTCAATGGCCATTGCGTCTTTGAGCTTGGCCAGTTCGTGCGGGATGTAGTGGGAAAAATCGGTGCTGGCGATTACCGTAACCGGCCTCCCGTATTTCTTCAGCCCCCTCGCCAGAGCCGCCGCCAGGGAGGTGATTTCCTCATCGGCGAGGTTCCAGATGATTATGGGCACAATCTGGATGTCGCCGTTGAAATATTGCAGGAAAGGCACCTGCACTTCCAGCGAATGCTCCCATTCGTGGGCCCAGGGGGCGTCTTCAAGCAGATCGGTCTCATTCATAAGCAGGCTGGACAACGCCAGGTTGATATCAGCCTCTCCGTTTGGCATGTCCCACGTCCCCTGGGCCATAATCGCCGCCTTTGGAGGCGCGGCCATGTCCATCCCGGCGCCATGGTTTGGGCCTAGCAGGAGAATGGTTTGGGCGGCTTTTATCCTTTGGTAAACTTTTACCGCCACCGGTCCGGAATAGACATATCCGGCATGGGGCGCCACCGCGCCCATAACCTCGCGTTGCGGCGTTGTTTCTGTGATCAATGACTCTATCTGCCGTTTTATGGCCGTCGCGTGGGCCGGATAGAAATGCCCGGCCACCGCCGCTTTCCTGCGCATTTCGGTTCTCATAGGTTTTGTAAACGCGTAAGGCCGCCCCAACTACTTCATAAGCTTAGAATCGTCTCGGAATGCCCTGCTGTCAAGCGCGGGCCCGGCCAAATGAAAAGGGGCGCGAACCGCAGTCCGCGCCCCATCATTAAAGGCTAATAGCGCTTCTTTTGTTAAAGAAGGGTTATTGTAGCTATATGCGGCGCGATGATAAGGGCTATGGTGTTTATAACCTTGATGAGCGCGTTGAGCGCCGGACCGGCGGTGTCCTTGAACGGGTCACCCACGGTATCGCCCACCACCGCCGCCTTGTGGGCGTCGGAGCCTTTACCGCCGTGATGCCCCATTTCGATGTGCTTCTTGGCGTTGTCCCAGGTGGCGCCGCCGTTGCACATGAATAAGGCCATCAACAGGCCGGACACAATGACGCCAGCCAATAATCCGGCCAAGGCCACAGGCCCGAAAACATATCCCACAATTATGGGGGATAGCACGGCCGTCAGGCCCGGGATTATCATCTCCTTCAACGCCGCCTGGGTCACGATGTCCACGCACTCGGCGTAGTCCGGCTGGGCTTCGCCGGACATGATCCCCTTGATCTCCTGGAACTGGAACCTCACCTCCGTCACCACCGCGAAAGCGGCGCGCCCCACGGCTTCCATGCAGTGAGCCGAGAAGAAGTACGGCAGGGCCGCGCCGATGAAAAGGCCTATCATCAGCGAAACGTCCGTAATGGCGAAAGGAATGGTTTTCTGGGCGGCGCGGCTTATCTCGTCGGAATAAGCCTGGAACAGCACCACCGCCGCCAGCGCCGCGGAGCCGATGGCGTATCCCTTGGTTACCGCCTTGGTGGTGTTGCCCACCGCGTCCAGCTCGTCGGTAATGTTGCGAACCTCTTTGGGCAGGCCGCTCATTTCGGCTATGCCACCGGCGTTGTCGGTGATTGGCCCGTAGCTGTCCATGGCTATAACCATGCCCGTGGTGGAGAGCATGGACACCGCCGCTATGGCTATGCCGTATATCCCGGCCAGCGCGTAAGATCCCGCCATGGAGGTTATGATTATAAGGATCACCGGCGTGGAGGATTCCAGCCCCATGGCCACGCCCATGATGATGTTGGTGGCCGCGCCGGTCTCGCAGGATTTGGATACCGCCTTGACCGGATGGAACTTGGTGGAGGTGTAGTACTCCGTGGACACGGTGATGGCCAGTGTCACAAAAAGCCCGATAATCGAGGTGATGAACAGGTTAATGTCCCCGTGCATCATGTGGTTGGTGATTACATAAAAAGCCGCCGCGGATATAAGCCCCGTGGCTATCTGGCCTTTGTAAAGGGCCATGGTTATGGACTTGTCCGGCCCAAGTTTAATGAAAAACGTGCCCAGTATGGTGGCCACGATAGCCGCCGAGCCCAGGGCCAGCGGATAGAGGACGGCGTTCAGCCCGTAAACCTCCTGCACCGCGGCGGAAGCCCCAGCCAGTATCATGGCGGCGATGAGGGTGACCGCGTAGGTCTCGAACAGGTCGGCGCCCATGCCGGCGCAGTCGCCCACGTTGTCACCCACGTTGTCGGCTATCACGGCGGGGTTTCTTGGATCATCCTCCGGGATGCCCGCCTCAACTTTTCCCACCAGGTCGGCCCCCACGTCGGCGGCTTTGGTGAAAATGCCTCCACCCACGCGGGCGAAGAGGGAGATTAAGCTTGCCCCAAAACCAAAGCCGATTGTGGCCATCGGGTCCCGGGTGAAATAGTATGTAAGCGACACGCCGATGAGCGAAAGGCCCACCACCATAAGGCCCGTCACCGAGCCGCCTTTGAACGCCACGTCCAGCGCGTCCTCCAGCCCGTTGCGGGCCGCCTCGGCTGTGCGCACGTTTGAGCGCACCGAAACCATCATCCCTATGTAACCGGCCAGGCCTGAAAGGATGGCCCCGGCCATGAACCCGAAACCGTGGGCGGCGCTGGACTTGGTAACCAGCAGGCCGAAGATAAGCACGGCGAATATGGCAATCACTTTCGACTGGCGGTTTAGGTACGCCTCGGCTCCCTGGCGGATGGCGGTGGAGATGGAGACCATCTTCTCCGAACCCTCCGGCCTCCGCAATATGCGTATGGTCAGGAATACCGCATACAACACGGCCAGGACCCCGGCGCCCAGGGCGGCATAAACAACCTGGTCGGGATCGTACGACGGGACAGCGCTTACAGCTTGTTTTTCCATATACTATAGACCAAAAGTTATGAGGTTATAAATAGGGACAGTTACGGCTCGGCAAGTTTAACAAAGAAAAATCGGGTTTGTCACGGGGGAAAAACAAAACGCCGGAGGCTTCAGGCAATGGTCACCCGGTTTCTGCCCTCTTCCTTGCTTTTATACAGCGCCTTGTCCGCAAGCTCGATAAACCGGTTATCCGCCATTTTGCCATCCCACATGGCCACGCCAAGGCTTATGGTGACTGTCAGTGTGGCGCCGTTGAACTCCACCTGGCGCGCCTGGGTTTTCTCCCTAAGGGTTTCGGCCACTGGAGCGGCTTTCTCCACGGTGGCCCCCGGAAGGATGATGGCGAACTCCTCACCGCCATACCTTGCGGCTATTCCTTTCTCCCCGGCCACATCCCGGATAACATCGGCGACGGCGCGAAGGACAGCGTCCCCCGCTTTGTGGCCGTAAGTGTCGTTGAACTTCTTGAAATGGTCGATGTCGAACAAGATCAGGGATACCGGCGCGCCGCCTGTGGAGCATATGCCCAACTCCGCCACCAGCCTCTCATGAAAATGCCGGTGGTTGAACAGGCCTGTGAGCCCATCGGTGATGGAGAGCAGTTCCAGCTTGTCCTTGAGTGTCTTAAGCTCGTGGTACGCGGCGGCCAGGTCGTCGAAAAGCCGCTTATTGTTGAGATGTGTCCGCATGCGCGCCAGCAGGACCTCTTCGTCGAAAGGTTTGGTGAGGAAATCCACAACCCCGGCTTCCAGCGCCTTAAGAATGCTTTGCTTCTTCGTGTCCGCCGTGACCATGATGATGCGGATGCTCTCCAGGGCGGGTTCGGCCTTTATCATCTTGGTCAGGTCATACCCGTCCAGCCCCGGCATGTTGGCGTCCATCAAAATAAGGTCGGGCATGTAACTCCTTATGGCCTCGATGGCGGCATTGGAGTCCTGCTGGATGTGATAATCGTACCCGTACTTTTCGAGAATAATCTTATACGCCTTGCATATTATGGGGCTGTCCTCCACCACCATGATCTTGCCTGGAGGCGGCTCCGCCGCCATTAGTTCCGAGGGGGGCGCGCCCACCACTTTCAGCAATTCCCGCTCATCCACCGGTTTCTCCAGAAAGGCCGAAACGCCCGCTTCCAGCCCCTCCTTGCGGGTGCTTTCGTCACCGGCCAGGCAGATTAGCGCCACCGGAAGGTTTCTGGTGTTCTCGGCGGCCTTGAGGATGTGGGTGAATGAAACCCCGTCCATCTCCGGCAGGGCGCAATCTATCACCGCAAGGTCGAACTGGCCTTTACCGGCGTGGCTTAACGCCTCCCGGGCGCTCCTGGAAAGGGTAACCGTGTGCCCCGCCTTGCGGATAGCCTCCGCCGACGCGCTGAGCGCATGGGGATTCTCGATGGCAAGAAGAATACGTTTTGATTTCACAAGACCACACAATCATTGAAAAAAACATCGGGGCCGGCCGATAGCCGTCTATTTTTTATCCACGGCCTTTGGGCGCGGCGCCTTCCACAGGCAATTTTATTATGAACGCGGTGCCCTCACCCTCTTCACTTTGCACCGTTATCTCCCCGCCATGCTGTTTTATTATCTCGTAACAGATGTACAGGCCGAGACCGGTGCCAACACCCACCGGCTTGGTGGTGAAGAACGGATCGAACACCCTTGAAAGCTTCTCGTCGGAAATGCCTTTCCCGTTGTCGTAGAAAGTAAGTATCAGGTACTCGGGCGACTTGACGCCATCCGCCTCATCCCCATCTATAATGGTGGCCGAAACGTCTATTATCCCCATAAAATCGTTGTCGCCAATGCTCCGGCGTTGCATGATCTTGTCGTTTATTGCGTCACCGGCGTTTACCAGCAGGTTCACGAACACCTGCTCCAGCTTGGAGAAATGCCCCTTGATCTCTTTTATGTTCAGGTAATTTTCGGTGATGGTGATGTTCTTGCGGAGCTTGGCGCGCACCAGGTTCACCGCCTGGGTTATCACCTCCCGGATGTCCACATTCTCCCCACCCCCCTCGTCGCTCATGTGGGCGTAATGTTTTATCCCGGCCACGATCTTCTGCACGCGGTCGGTGCCCTTCAGCGCCTCGTCTATCATCTCCGGGAACTCCTTGAGGAGGATGTTCCTCAGCGAGTCCTGGTTCTTGGGGTCGTTCAGGTTTTCCATCCTGGGGGCGAGGCGCTTTATATATTCGCGCATCAACTGGAGGTTGGTGCGGATAAAAGTGGTGGGGTTGTTTATTTCATGGGCTATGCCGGTGGACAGCACGCCCACCGTGGCCATTTTTTCGGCCTGGAGCAACTGCTGGGTGCGGGTCAGGAGGCTTTCGGACAGCGATTTCTTCTCCAGCGCCCTGTTTACAGCATGGAGGAACTGGTCCCTGTCTATGGGCTTTACGATGAAATCGGAAGCCCCTTCCCGGATGGCGTCTATGAATATCTCCATGGAGCCGAAACCGGTGATGACGATTATCTCCAGCTCCTTGTTTATCTGGCGGACTGCGCGGATAAGCTCTATCCCGCTCATGCCGGGCATCTTCAGGTCGGTGATAAGCAGGTCCACCCCCCCCTTTTTCACCAGCTCAAACGCCTCGCTTCCATCGGCGCTGGAAATAGCCTTGTGCCCCTGTTTGTCTAGAACGCGCACGAGGAGGGCCGAGATCTCGCGTTCATCGTCCACTATCAAAATTGTACGGGTGGCTGGCGGAGGCTGGCCGGAAAAGGCGCTGGAAACGTTTTCAACTAGCAAAGGATTCTCCTAGCAGGCGGGGTAACCACCTGTTTTCCCCCCGGATGAATATCGCATTAAAATATCTTATTCTACCAGCCCTTTTCAAGATTCACGAAGTTCTTCCTCAAGAGCCTTCAGGTTTTCGGCGGCCCGCTCATGCCCCGGCGCAAGCTCCACGATGGCCCTCAAACATTCGGCTGACGGATGATATAACCCCGCGCTGTAGTAAATGGTGGCTATCTCGTATAGCAGGCCGGTGTCCAACGGGTTCAGGCGCAGGGCGCGCCTGTAAAGGTGAAAGGCGTCCAGCAGGTTCCCGGCGCGGCCGAAAGTTTCCGCCCGCTCCTTCAAAGCCGCAAGAAGAAGCTCCCGCCCGGCGCCGCCCGGAACCCATTCCGCCAGTTCCTTTTCCAATCGGTCCCGCTCCGAGGCCAGCCGGGCCTTTTCTCCATCCATCTCCAACAGCGCCGCGTTCCGGAGCCGGAGAAGTTCCTGCGTCTCCGCCAGGGCGGAACTTTCTTTCTCCAGCGCCGCTTTGAGCCGCGCCGTTACTTCCGGGTCGGGCTGGGGCGCTGGCGGATCCGCCAGGGTGTCTTTTATCACCGCGTCCAGCCCCATCCCGCGGATAGGCAGGCTTTTCACAGCGCCCCCTTATGCGGGACGCTATTGTCACATGAGGCGTATGTCATCGGTGAGCACCGTGTAATCGTAAGCGCCGTTGGATTTGGGGGCGTAAACCTGGATTGGCTTCCCGCGGGCCGGGGCTTCGGCCAGCTTGGCGTCCAGCCTTATGCTGGGGCGCAGAAGGTTTCGGCCGTACTCTTTCTCCATCTCCTCCACAAGCTCCTGGCTTATCTTCATCCGCCGGTCTATCATCGTGGGCACAAGCCCCACGATCTTCAGAGCCGGGTTGAGCTTTTGGTTTACCTTCCTCACAATGTCCCTCAACTGCCGGATGGCCACCAGCGAAAGATGATGTGTCTGCACCGGGGCCAGGGCCTCATCGCAGGCTACCAGGGCGTTTAATGTCAGTATGCCGAAAGCCACAGGGCAGTCCACCACAATATAATCATATTCGCCGGAGAATGGCGCCAGGACATCCCTAAGCCTCAGTTCCCGCCCGGGCAGATCTGCAAGCTCTATCTCGGCGCCGCAAAGCCGGGGGGCCGAAGGAATCAAATGAAGCCTGTCCACTGCGGAGCGGATAACCCCCTTGCGCGCGTCGGTCTCCACCCCCAAAAGTAGCTCGTATATGGTTAGAGGGGCCACGGCCCCGTCCACTCCAAGGGATATGGAGGCGTTGGCCTGCGGGTCCATATCCACAAGAAGCGTCCGCTCCCCGCGCATGGCAAGCCCCGCCGACAGGCTAACCGCCGTGGTGGTCTTGCCTGATCCGCCCTTGCGGTTTACTATAGCCAGTTTTCGTGTTCCGCGCGGCATGCCTTATGGTTCACTTGTGGATGGAAGCGCCGTGGGTGTCGTGGACAGCCTCCAGCAGGGCTTCGGAGAATGTGGGGTGGGAGAATATCACCTCCCCCAATTGTTTTACGGTCATTTGAGCGGCCATGGCCACGGCGGCGATGTGTATCAGGTCCGTGGCCCGGGGGCCGATAATGTGAACCCCCAGTATCCTGCCGCTGGCCCCGTCAGAAACCACTTTTACGAATCCTGCTATCTCCCCGGCGGCATGGGCGCGGGCCAAGGCGCGGAACATGAATGTCCCTTTAACGTAGCCCTCAGGCGCTGAGCCCTCAGTCACACCAACGGAGCCGATTTCAGGAATAGTAAAAATGGTGTTGGGAACAGGCGTGTTACTGGCCGGGCTATCCACCCCGCCGATGATTTCCGCCACCCGCCTTCCCTCGGCGTAGGCGGTATATGCCAGCAGGTGTTTACCGGCCACGTCGCCGACGGCGAAGATGTTCCGCGCGGATGTGCGCATCTGGCCATCGGTGTCTATCTCCCCCCGGGCCCCCAGGGTCACTCCCACGTTCTCCAGCCCCAATCCTTCGGTCACAAACCGGCGCCCCACCGAAATTAAAACCTTCTCCGCCGAAAGCCTGACCCCGCCCGCCAGCGTGGCTGTTACGCCGCCATCGGCCTCGGCTATCTCCTCTATGCGGGTTCCGGTCACAACCTTTATTTTCCTTTTCTTGAACTCCCGCTCCAGCGTGGCCGAAACCTCGAAATCCTCCGTAGGCAGAAGCCTTGGCAGAAGCTCCACCACCGTAACCTCCACGCCGAACCGGCTCATGGCCCCGGCGAACTCGCAACCGATGGCGCCACCCCCCACGATGAGAAGCGACTTGGGCGGGGCGCTCAGGTTGAATATGGTGTCGCTGGTGAGGGCCGCATTTTCGCTCAGGTTGAAAAGACGGGCAGGCGCCGAGCCGGTGGCTATTACCGCGTATCTATACCCTAAAGCGCGTGGCCCCTCGGCGGTCTCCACGGAAATTTCGCCCGGAGCCTGGAACCGCGCCCGGCCCAAAATGATTTGCACCCCTTTTTTGACGATAAGTGTTTCCAGCGATTTTTTGAACTGGGCCACTATGGCCCTTTGCTTTTCGGCGGCCAGCCCGAAATCCGGCGAGAAGGCCAGCGGCTCCCGGGTGAGCGTGGCCATATGCGCGGCCATGTCCACCGTTTCCGCGGAGGATATCCATGCCTTGGCCGGGACACATCCCCGGTTCAGGCAGGCGCCACCTATGTCCCCGATTTCGATGAGCGCCGTTGAAAGACCCAGCCCGGCCGCGGTGACAGCCGTTGAATAACCTCCGGCCCCACCGCCTATCACCACCACATCGAACCGTTCCATATAGCTCCCCGCGCTCTTTTTTGCGACTTATTATAAGATAGATTGGATTTTATAACATGAACCTATAAGGAGTTTGCCCCTTGATCAGGCCGTTTAAAGGAATTCTACCCAAGATTGACGGGTCCGCATACATCGACGAGACGGCCCAGGTGATAGGCGATGTGGCCATGGGGCCCGAATCCTCCGTGTGGCCCAACGTGGTTATCCGGGGCGACGTGAACCATATCATGATAGGCGCCAGGACCAACGTGCAGGACAACTCCGTACTCCACGTCACCCGGCAACCTTCTTATCCGCTCATTCTGGGAGACGACATCACCGTTGGGCATTCGGTGACCTTGCACGGGTGCGTAATCGAAGGCCCGGCCCTGATAGGCATGGGCGCCATAGTGATGGACGGGGCGGTATTAAAACCCAACGTTATCATTGCGGCGGGCGCCATTGTGACGGAACGCACGGTGGTGGAGGAAGGCACGCTTATGATGGGCGCCCCGGCCAGGCCCAAACGCAAACTCACCGAAGAGGAAGTGGCCTTCCTGAAAATATCCTCGAGTAATTATGTGAAATACCGGCTGGACTACATGTAGCCGCTCCTCCTCAGGAAATGGGTTTCGTGTATAATAACCCCCACTAAAAAACGGGGGATTCCACGGGCGCTGGCGCGCTAATGGGCCGCTGGAGCAATAAAGAATCGGAGACGCAATGGCACGCTATAACAAGATAGTAAGGAAAAAAGAAGAAGGCGCGGCGGATATTATCGGCCAGCCAGCCTCTTTATTAGACTACTTAAAGGAAAACTGGGAGAAAGCGGCCATCGGGCTAGGCGGGCTGGCTGTGGCCATGGCGGCGGTTTACGGGGTATGGACATATCTTGGCTCCCAGTCTATGGACGCCCAGGCGAGGCTCTATAACGCCGTTAAAACCGTTCCGCTGGAGGGGGCCTCCATGGCCCAGGCCGACAAGGGGATAACCGCCCTGAAAGCCATGCTGGAAAAAGGCGGATCCAGCCAGACGCTGGCCCAGGGCAGGCTGGAGCTGGCGGCGTTGCACATGAGGAAAAACGATTTCCAGGGGGCGCTGGAAGCCTACAGGGCCGCCAAGGGTGACGCCGGGAAGGGGTCGCTCATATATGAACTTGCCACCGCCGGGGAGGGAAACGCGCTGGAGCTTTCGGGAAAACCGGATGAAGCATCGGCCAGGTTCAAGGAGCTTGTGGATAATTCCAGTTATTACCCCAAACAGGACGCGCTATTGAGCATGGCCTTAAGCCTGGCCTCCGCCGGAAAGAAAGATGAAGCCGTAAAGGCCATCAACCGGCTGAAAACCGAATTTCCGGACTATCTGACCGCCGATTTCCTGAACGACACGGCGCGGCGGATAGAGTCGGGCGCCAAGGCCGCCCCAGCCGCCGCCCCGGCTACCGGCGGGATGTAAGGGCGCCTCTTGTCCATCCACTGGTTCGACATATTCGTGGCCGTATTTCTTACGGCCTCGATGGTTTGGTCATTCTTCAGGGGTTTTGCGCGGGAGGCGTTTTCCCTTTTTTCCGTGGTTGCCGGTTATTTCATGGCCTCGCGCTATTATCCCGGCGCCACCCCTCTATTCGCCAAGTTCTTCGGCGAGGGGACCCTGGCGGACATAGCCGCTTTCGCGGCGCTCTTTTTCCTGACGGTTACATTGGTGGTGGTAACTGGCATATTCGTCCGCCGCGTCCTTCATATTTCATCGGCGCTTTCGGTGGTGGACAAAACCGCCGGGGCAGGCTTGGGCCTTGTGAAAGGTTGCCTTATCCTGGCTATCATCGTTTACCCGCTGGCGCTGGTACCGGCTTTGAAAGAGGAAATGGCCGAAGGCTCTGTGGCGGCTCCTGTCCTGATAAACCTGGGCAGGCTGGGAATGGCCAAACTGGCGCCCAACCTGGCTTCAGACCTGGAGGGCGCGGCCAAGGTAACCGTGGAGAAGACCCGGGAGGCCAAAGATAGGGCCAAAAAGATCACCGACAGCATCAAGGCCGCCGAAGGGCTGTTGAACAATGGGGAGGAAAAGAAATCCCAGGCCAAAAAGGCTCCTGCGGATGAAGCGCCTAAAGAACCGCGCGAGAACGTCAAGCCTAAGGATTCCGGAAGCAAGAAAGCTCCCGCCAAACCCAAAGACATAGGTAAAAAGCCTGAGAAGGACGACATAACCGACTACGACCGGCGCGAGATGGAAAAGCTGTTGGAGCGGGCGGAAAAACCCGGGCGGGGGCGCTAAAAGCCCTATTCGCCCCTTTTAAATAAGGTGGAAAATGTTCAAGACCGTTGAATGGAGAAATGGCCGCGCAAGGCTTCTGGATCAACGCAAGCTCCCCAGCGAGGAGACTTACCTGGAGTACACCACCTACGCCGGCGTGGCCCAGGCCATAAAAGACATGGTGGTTCGCGGCGCGCCAGCCATAGGCGTGGCGGCGGCCATGGGCGCGGCGCTGGGGGCTAAGGCCATAGAGGCGCGTGACCATTCAACGTTCATGGTGGAATTCGACAAGGCGCTATCCACCCTGGCGGCCTCCCGCCCCACGGCGGTGAACCTTTTCTGGGCGATAGACAGGATGCGCGCCGTGGCCTCGGGCTCCATAAGCGAAGGAATCGACGGCCTTAAAAAACGGCTTGAGGAAGAGGCCGTTAGAATCTACAAGGAAGACCTGGCCATCAACCGCAGGATGGCCGAAAACGGCGCGGCCCTTTTCGCCAAAGGCGACGCCATCCTCACCCATTGCAACGCCGGGGCCCTGGCCACCGCCGGGGAATATGGCACGGCCCTTGGGGTGATTAAAGCGGCGCATCTGCAGGGCAAACAGGTTACCGTGTTCGCCGACGAGACCAGGCCGTGGCTCCAGGGGGCAAGGCTGACCACTTGGGAGCTTATGAAGGAAAAAATCCCCGTCACCCTTATTTCCGACAACATGTCGGGCCATCTTATGAAGCTGGGCCGGGTGAACAAGGTGATAGTGGGGGCCGACAGGATAGCCGCCAACGGCGACACCGCCAACAAGATAGGCACCTATTCGGTGGCTGTGCTGGCCAGGCGCCACAACGTGCCGTTTTATGTGGCGGCGCCCATGTCCACCATAGATTTCGGCAAACATGACGGTAGCCAGATACCCATAGAGGAGCGCGACCCAAAAGAGGTGACCCATGTGATGGGAGCATACTCCATCGCGCCGGAAGGGGTGGGCGTGTTCAACCCTGCTTTCGATGTGACGCCTGCGGAGCTTATCACGGCGATTATTACCGAGCGTGGGGTTGCCTATCCTCCATTCAACGAGTCACTGGGGCGCCTGCGGGAATTGAAGGACTGACGGCATAGGCCGGGGGTTTTATTACGCCCGGTCTTCCACCTTCCCGCCTGATAGCTTCGCGCGGATCTCCCCTACTGTGTAAAACGAGCCGGTGACGAGAATCACTCGTTCAGGTTTCCGTGAGCCTATCCATCCCATCAATTCGTCCACCGGCCCTATTACCCGGGAAGGTACTTTGGCCCCGCTGTTTTTCAGCGCCCGCTGGAAGATTTGGGGGTCGGCGGCCCTGGGCACGGAGGGGCTGAAAAAAGTGAAGCTTGCGGCCACAGGCAGAAGGTTGCGGATCATCCGCTTGAACTCCTTGTCGGCCATGGCCCCGAACACAAAATCCACCCGGCCCGCCCCGAACCGCTCCAACAATGTTTCCCGCAGTACCGAGCAGGCCCTTGGATTGTGCGCCCCATCCAGGATTATCGCTGGCTTTTCCGAAACCATCTCGAACCTTCCGGGGCAGGAGATGGAACCGAGGGCGGCGATAATGGACCGGTCATCGATACGATAGCCCCTCTCACGCAACAATAGCGCCACCTGGATGGCCATGGATGCGTTGAGAATCTGTTGGCGGCCCACTAAAGACACGGTGGCTTCTTTAAATACGGTGGCTCCGGATCTGAAATAAAACCTCTCGCCACCCTCGAAAAAGCCCGTGCGCCTGCAATGAAAATCCCGTCCTAACAGGCTGACTGGCGCCCGCCGCCCTTCGGCCGCCGCCAGCGCCACTCCAACCACATGAGGCTGGCGGACGGCGGTAACCACCGGCGCGCCGGGCTTTATGATGCCGCATTTTTCCGCGGCGATCTTTTCCAGCGAGCCCCCCAGATGTTGGCGGTGATCCATGGCAACGCTGGTTATCACCGTCACTTCGGGAGTGGTTACGTTGGTGGAGTCGAACCTGCCGCCCATCCCCACTTCCATCACCGCAAGCCCCACTTTCTCCTCGGCGAAATGCAGGAACGCCATGGCGGTCATAAACTCAAAGTAAGTCACCGGGTCGGCCATTTTTTCAGCGGCTTCTTTGACCCTGCCAACCAGCCGCGCGGCTTGCGGTTTTGTTATCATCTCCCCGTCCACGCTTATGCGCTCCCGGAATGTCTGCAAATGGGGGGAGACATATAGCCCGCATTTTATTCCGGCGAGCGAGACGATAGAGGCGACCATGGCGGATGTGGAGCCTTTGCCGTTGGTGCCTCCCACGTGAACCGTTTTCACGGCCAGATGGGGGTCGCCCAGCGCCGAAAGCAGGGCTGAAGTGTTGGCCAGCCCCAGCTTCATTCCCCGGAAACTCAGCGAATCCAGATAAGCCTGGGCCTTTTTATAATCCATGGGGTTTACGGCCCTCGACAGGTGATTTAGACTGCATCATGATGAAGCCATTTTGGCAGACACCGGCGCAAGTTATCAAGACCGGCAGGAACTGCGGCCTTTTTTATTTTCAACAGGGGTCGCGGGCGGGTATTCTTAACGTCCATAGACGGTCAGTTGAACCAAAGGCCATTAGCGCAAATTAAACCGCCCATGAAAATCATCCCGGTAATGGACATTTTGAACGGCCAGGTAGTGCGGGCCGCCGGAGGGTTGCGTAGCCAGTACAAGCCATTGGTGTCACCATTGCTAAAAAACGCGGGCCCGTTTCATTTCGTGGAGCGGTTGATGGAATCTTTCAACTTTGAGCTATTCTATATAGCTGATTTGAACGCGATAATGAAACAGGGTGACAACCAGGCGGTGATAAAAGAGCTGGCGGAGCGGAGCGGCGCCCGGTTTCTTGTGGACGGCGGCTATACCTCACAGGAAGACATCCTGGAGAGCCCAGCCATAACCCCGGTTATCGGCGTGGAGACATTTACGCGGTGGGAGGCTGTAAAGGAATCGCCCAACGCCTTTTTTTCACTGGACACGAAGAACGGCGAACTGGTCTCCGCTAAAAAGGGGATGACAATAGCCATGGCGCTGGAAATCCTCAGGAGGGCGGGTCATCGAAAATACATCCATCTCCGGCTGGAAGCCGTTGGCGGAAGGGGATTCAACCCTGCCGCCGCGTTGAGCCCCTTTTCCGGGGAGGAATGGCTTTATGGAGGCGGCGTGACTTCCTGCGGCGATATAATGTCGCTGGAAAAAGCCGGGTATGGCGGGGCGCTGGTCTCCACGGCCCTGCATGATGGAGTTCTTTTGGAGAGCCAACAGGCCATATGAAAGTCACCGTTTACGCGTTGATACACGACGACCCTTACGCCGTGGGGGAGCTTATGAGCGTTTTGCCCAGACAAAGCGAGCCGCCCATGGAGATAGTATCGTTCATTCCTTACGACCTTTCGGACGCCAGCATGAAGAGGATCGAGAAACGGTCCAGCGCCATCATTGTCGTGCCGGACCTTCTGTACGGCTCCGCCGTCAACCGGGCCATCGCTGAGCGGGATGACGATGTCATCGTATTTCTGGACTCGTCGCTGGTCCCCTCAAACCAGGTGTGGATGGAAAGGCTGACCCACCCGATTATTTGGGGCGACGTGGACGCCGTGGCAGGGCGGATGGCCCAGGACCTTTACACGAATTTTTTCATCCAGAACGATTTTGCGGTGGATCTGAAAAAGGCCGAGGAAACAGGCCGTCTGCCGTTTTTCCATTTCATGTTCTCAAACCTGGCGGGCTCAAGGCGGTTCTTCCTGGACAATCCGTTCCCGGCCCTGTACATAGAAGATTTCATACTTGGATGGGCCATAGAGAACAGTGGCAAAGTGACCTATTGCAAGGACGCGGTCATACATCCGCTCATCCACTTCACCGCGGACGGCTACATGCTCCTGTACCAGCGGCTGGCGCGGGCCTTGCGCGGGCGGGTAAGGTTCCCGCTGTTCCGGAGCGTGGACATTTTCTTCCGGGGCATATGGCGGGATTTTTGGCGGATGTACCAGAATGGCAATCCGCTGTGGATGTTCTATTCAATCTATATGCGGCTCATCCAGGCGTTCGGTTTTTATTCCGGCAGTTTTTATCGCACGCAGATGTAACCGCCATCCTCAACCGCCGCTTGTGCCCCCCCCGGAAAGCTCCCGGCGCCAGTCTTTCTGGAGGACTTCCATGTTGATGGAAACCAGCTCCGGGCGCCTATCCAAAAGCTCCACAGCCCCGTGCGCATCGAACGGTTTTCCCGCCTTACCTAGCTCGGCGCAAAGAACCCGCATCAGGGCCAGGTCTTCGTTCGTGTCCACGGTAAGCCTGTAATTTTTACCGGCCAGATATTCCGCGGGATTGGCGGCGCGGACTTTAAACCGTCCAGGCTGGCTGTGTATGAATGGGGTGACATGTTCCCGGTATGGGGTTTCCCGCGCCTCCTCCCAAGCGGACTTCAACGCATGCAACGCCACAACCTCGGCGGTGGAGCCCAAGGGAACCACTCCGTTGGCCCCGGTGTAATCGGACCCGGAATCCAGATGGGACTTTATCATCAGGTCAAGGGTAACAGAGTCCAGCAGGGGATTGTCCCCCGTGGCGCGTATTATGGTGTCCGCCGGGCACAATTTGGCGGCTCCTATGAACCTGTCCAGCACATCATCCTCCGAACCCCTGTGGCAAAGGATACCCTCGCGCCGGGCCAGCTCAAAAACCTCGTCGTCGGCCGGAGACAGGCTGGTGGCGATGACCACATCGTCCACCAGCGCGGCGGCGCGCAGGCGGCTTGTCACCCAGAGGATAAGCGGCTTATCGCCTACGGGCTCTAAAATCTTCCTTCGTAACCTGGTGGATGCCACCCTGGCCTGCACAATGGCTGTCACCCCGCCCATTAAACATTAATCCCCTTCATTTGACCGACAGGGCATTATCTTACAAACCTTGGCTACCTGGGAACCTGGAATCACCCGAGGTCTTTTTATTTGTAACCATTCATTTCAAAATTCTTTATATGGCTTTTTGCATAAATTCAATTTATCATTAGCGCTTACCATGAGTTGGGGTATCATGGGCTCATGCATTTTCTAGTTTCCCTGCAAAATTCAAATTTGACTTCAGATGCTCAAGAATAAGACCGTTCTGGTGGCCGAAGACAATGTTACGGTGCGCCGTTTCATCTCCTCGGTGCTGAAGAACCAGCTAAACTGTCCCAGCATCGTGCAAGTATCCAGCGCCAACGAGGCTATCGACATAATAAAGGCCAAAAGCCGACGCTCACCCATAAGCCTGATTCTCAGCGACTGGGAAATGCCGGGAATGACCGGGGACGAGTTCCTGCTGACCATCCGGGAGGATCAGGACACCGCCGACATCCCTTTTATAATGGTCACGGCCCGGAACGACCGGGACTCCATAATCATGGCGGCCCAAGCGGGGGTTTCCGAGTATTTAGTCAAACCCTTCTCCGCGGCTGTGCTTATCCAGAAGATCACCAGGGTTATGGGCCTGCTGGAACGGCGCGCCATGAACCGGTTCAAGTCTTTAAGCGAAGACAAGGTAGAGCTTATCTTTAACGAGCAAACCCGGTACAACGCCTCCCTGGTGAACGTTTCGCAAACGGGGCTGTTGGCCAAAACGCCCCTTTTCCATCATGGTTCAGTATCCATATATGACGAGCTGGAACTGGACATTCACGCCTCAGGGGTACAGATAAAGGCCCGGGGCGAGATTGTGCGTATGGAGGCGGACCGGGACAACCCGAACGATAGAAACGTTATGCTCATCGCTTTCCAGTTCTGCGAACTGGAGGAGGGGGAGGCCAAGAAGCTGAAAACCATCATCTCGGGGCTTCTTAATATCGACACTCCCGCCGCCGCGGTTTCCCCCCTTCTCGCCAAGGAGGAGAAGCCAGCCGAGCCGCCGAAGAAGAAGCGGCTGGATATGGACCTTTAAAATCCCGCCAACGCTGTTTGGTCTGTCCAATTGCCAGCGAGGGTTAAGGCTTACTGGCACATCACAAAAAACATTTTCCTGTCGTCCAGCCTCGCGCCGGTGAGGCCGTGTTTCCATCCGCATCCGCTGTCCAGAGCTATCATATCTTCACGGATTACCGCCCCTTGGGCCGCCCAATGGCCGCAGACCACCACTTTATCCTTGGTCATCCTGCCGGGATGAAGGCTCCATGGGATATAACCTGGCGGCGCTTCCGCCGGCGGCCCCGTGAACGAGAGATCCATCTTGCCATGCATGGTGATTACCCGCATTCTCACCATGGCGTTGACTATGGAGCGAATCCTCTCCATCCCTGGTAAATTTTCGTCCCAATGGTCCGGCCCGTCTCCAAAAAATCCGGCCATGGCCTCTTTCCATCCGTGCGAGCGTAGAACAGACTCCGCTTCGGCGGCATGTTTTAGAGCATCCTGGGCGGACCACTGTGGCATGAGCCCAGCGTGAACCAGAAAGTATTCCCCTTCTGCATACAGTAACGGGCGTCTCCTGAGCCAGTCAATTATCTGGCCTGCGTCTGGAGCGGAAAGAATATCCTGGAATGTGTCCTTGTGGCGGATGTGGCGCGCCCCTGCGTACACCGCCAGCATGTGGATTTCATGGTTGCCCAGCACTGCCACGCAGGAAGTTCCCAGGCTCATGGCCAGCCGCAGAACTTTTAAAGAGTCTTCGCCACGGTTAACCATGTCTCCGGTGAGCCAAAGCTTGTCGCTGGCGGGGTTGAATTCCATCGCGGCCAGAAGGCGCTGGAGCGGCTCAAAACAACCTTGGATATCGCCAATGGCGTAAATGGCCACAGGGCGTTATAACGGGGCCAGGCCGTTTTCCGCGATGCGCACGGCCTGGATGAGGGCTTTTCCCTTGTTGTCGGTTTCCTGGTGCTCCCGCTCGGGGACGGAATCCGCCACTATGCCAGCTCCCACTCCCAGGTAGGCCACCCCATCCTGGATTTGGAGCGTGCGGATGGAAATGGCCATGTCCATGTTGCCGGAGAAGGAGAAATAACCCACCGCGCCACCGTAGATGCCCCGGCGCGTCCCCTCCAGCTCCTCGATTATCTCCATGGCGCGAATCTTTGGCGCCCCCGACAGGGTGCCGGCCGGGAAAATGGCCCTCAGGGCGTCGTACGCGTCCTTGTCGTGGCGGAGCGCCCCTTTCACGTTTGAGACTATGTGGATGACGTGGGAGTATTTTTCGATGTTCATGAACTCGTCCACTTTCACCGTGCCGCCGATGGACACCCGGCCCACGTCGTTGCGCCCCAGGTCCACAAGCATAATATGCTCCGCCCGTTCCTTCTCGTCGGCCAACAGGTCTTCGGCCAGGAACCTGTCCTCCTCCGCGTCCTTTCCCCGGGGCCGTGTGCCGGCGATGGGGCGAGTCTCAACCACCCCATCCTCCACCCGGGCCAAAGACTCCGGCGAGGCGCCCACAACTTTCACCCCGCCGTAATTGAGATAGTACATGTACGGCGACGGGTTCAATGCGCGCAACGCCCGGTAAACCTGAAAGGCCGGGGCCGATATTTTCGCTTTAAGCCTGCGCGCCAGCACAACCTGGAAAATGTCACCTTCTTTTATGTACGCCTTGCACCGGTCAACGTTCCCCTCGAACACATCTTTTCCCATGGCGCTCTCAAAAGCCACATTGGGGTCGCCAACTACCGGCTCGATGTCGGGCAATGGTTTTTTAAGAAGGGCTATGATGGAATCAATTTTTGAAAGCGCTTTTTCGTAGGCCTTTTCCGGCGCTTCCCCGCCCACATAGGCGTTGGACACCACCTTGATGGTGTTCGATATGTTGTCGAATATCAGTATAGTGTCCGTAACGGCGAACAGCGCGTCGGGCGTGCCAAGGTCGTCCACCGCCGTCTGCGGCATTTTTTCGAAGAACCGCACCACGTCGTAGGTAAGAAACCCCACAGCCCCGCCATAAAACCTTGGCAGGCCGGGAACCCGCACAGGCTTGTAACGGGCCATCAGCCGCCTCAATTCATCCAGAGGGTCCCCCTCGGCCTTGCGCGTCGTCTCCTGCCCGTTTTCAGTAACGGTAACGGTTTCCCCGTGATACTTGAGGATTATGGAGGGCGCTTGACCGAGGAAGGTGTACCTGCCCCATTTCTCCCCCCCTTGCACGGATTCCAGCAGGTAGGAAAAAGGGTTGTCCCCCAGCTTGAGAAACGCCGACACCGGAGTCTCCAGGTCCGCGAAAATCTCCCGGTAAACAGGGATTAAATTGCCCTCTTTCGCCAGTTCGGCGAACCTCTCCCGGCTTATGGAGGGTTTGGAGCAGGATAGGGAATACATTCGCCGCAGTCACTCCGTAATGATGGCGTCCGCCTCGATTTCCACAAGCATCTTCGGGTCTATCAGCCTGCTCACCTCCACCATTGCGGTGGCGGGGCGGATGTCGCCGAAAACCTCGCCGTGGGCCCTGCCGGCCTTCTCCCACTCGCCGATGTTCACCATGTACATGCGTGTGCGTACCACGTGATGGAGCCCCGCTCCGGCCTTATTCAGCGCGGCGCCGATATTTTTGAGCGCCTGGGCGGTTTGGGCGTAAACGTCTCCCTCGCCGACTATCTTTCCGGTCTCGTCGGTGGCGGTGGTGCCGGAGACTGATATTACGTTCCCAACCCGCACGGCGCGGGAATAGCCAATTATAGGCTCCCACTTGGAGCCGGTGGATATGTTCTGTCTTGCCATGTAACTCTACCCCTCCAAAACTCGTCGAAAAACTCTGTTTCCAGTCTCGATATGATACCCCAACCCGCCGTGGAATTGGCGGGGAATTGAGCGGTGTAGCGAGGAGGATTCGATTGACCTGCTTCCCCGGGGCAGGGTTTCAAACCAGCCCCGGAGGGATTCGAACGTTACACCTTGGTGAGGGACAATGTGTACTCCACCGTCAGCGTCTCCTGAGCGCCGGTGGACGTGGTCACCGTAACCGTGCCGGATCCCGCGCCGGTGATGGTTGTGTCGGTATAAACGCCGGAGGAAGAGCCGGAAAATGACACGTGCGGCCCCGACCCCGAAGAACTCATGGTGAACGCGCCGTTATCGAACGTGCCCGTCCAGTTGGCCCAGGCCTCGTCCCCAACATACCGGCATGAAGCTGTCTCAGCCGCGCCATATGTGTCCACGCTGGTGGTGGTTCCACTGGCGGTTCCATCGGTGTTTATCGTAATGGTGATGGGACTGCTTAAAGCGCATTCGGCCAGGCGTTCCAAGCGGCTTGCCCCTTCACGGTACACGGTCTGGTCCAAGGTTCCAGAATATGTGGAACTGTCTGATGAACTGCTGGAAGAAGAGCCCGCGCCGCAAGCGCCAAGGGTTAAAGCGAACAAGACAAGAACATAAACGGTTATCTTTTCCATATCTCCTTCGCGTCCCCCAGGTAAATGTACATTATGTTACATTGCCAGCGGAATTCTACTATACGCCCCCAGGATTGCAATTTCCATCCCCCTTTTGGTTATGTATCAAACCTCGCAACCGGGACGAAAAAAAACCGGGGAGAAAACTCCCCGGCGTACCAATGATAAATGGATTTAAGCGAAATGCCTTTTTAGCAGGCCTTCCAATATTTTCGCGTGGCGGGCTTCGTCTTCCGCGGCGATCTTGAAAAAACCGGCCAGGTCGTGTTTTCCCTCGGCGGAGGCCAGTGAAGACGCTTCGTTCTTCCCTTTGTGGGCGTTGCGCTCACCAGAAAGCATCATCTCCATGTCTTTTTTCAGGTCGTCGGCCAGCTGGCTTGATGTGTCCAGCTTTCCCTTCACCCCGGCGTCCCGGTGGCCGCGATGGATGAAGTTGGCGCCGTGATAGGCCTCCTCGGCGGCGATGCGATAGAGGGCCTCGGCGACTTCGCCCAGTCCCAGGGTTTGCGCTTTTAGCGCCATGCCCATGTAATGGGTAACTTCCCAGGTTTCCCCTTTTATGTTGGCGTCCACATAAGCCGGGAGGTCCATGGCGGCCGCGGCGCCGGTGGCCTCTTCAAACTTGGCTTTGGGGGCGTAGCACACGGGGCAGGTGTCGGGGGCGGTTTCTCCGGTGTGGATATAACCGCAAACAAGGCATTTCCATTTTTTCATGTCAAGTTCTCCACTTGGTTTTAAGATAAAAACCCCTTAGCTCGTTACGAAAGGGATTGTTTTTCAAAAAGCGACCCTTCGGGAACCAAAAGTTTAGAAAGATTCTAAATCAAGTTTTCAGCGAAGTCGATAATAAAATCAGGGAAAAGGTGATTAAAAGATTAACACAAAAAGGCGGGTCGCAATCCGGGGTCTGGCGATAAAAAAACTACGGTAAAAACTTTACAAAATGAATGGCGGGGGCGCAATAAACGCTCCCCCCGCCTATGAATTATTTCCCCGCTTGCATCTCCTCGGCGGCTTTCATTACCTGGTACTGGGGCGGTTCGTAGATGCAGAAAGGCTCTTCGGCCATGTAATCGCCACCGGTGTAGAAGAACGCCCGGGCGCGGCACCCTTCGCAAACGGCCTTGTAGTCGCACATGCCGCATTTGCCTTCCAGCTTCTCCACGTCGCGCAGGGTCCTGAACACCTCAGCGTTGTCCCAGATGTCTTTGAAGGGCGTGGACAGCACGTTACCGGCCTCCAGCGGGAAATAACCACAGGGGAACACCTGCCCCTTGTGGGAGACAAAACAAATGCTCTGCCCCGCAAGACACCCCTTGGTCATGGCGGCCATGCCGTGGGTTTTCGGCGTAACGGTTATCCCCTCCGCCGCCGCCTTCTGCCGCATGATGCGGAAATAGTGGGGGGCGCAGGTGGCCTTGGTCTGTATCTTGCCCTCTTTGGAAACCTCGTAGAACCAGCTTAGGATCCGCTCGTAAGCCTCCGGATCCAGCGACTGGTCTTTCTCTATCTGCACGCCGCAACCCACCGGCACCAGCATGAAAATGTGCAAAGCCTCGGCGCCAAGGTCTATGGCGTTCTGGTATATCTTCTGGACTTCATGGGCGTTGTGCTTGGCGATGGTACAGTTTATCTGCGTGCTCATCCCAAGCTCCTGCAGGTACTTCATGCCTTTTATGGCCCGCTCGTAAGAGCCGGGCAACTGCCGGAACTTGTCGTGAGTCTCCGCCGAAGCGCCGTCCAGCGAGATGGATACGCGCTGGATCTTCGCATCCACAATCTTCCTGGCCACCTCTGGGGTTACCATGGTGCCATTGGTGGCCAGCGCCACCGTGAGCCCCTTCGAATCGGCGTATTCCGCCAACTCGTAGATGTCCGGGCGAAACAACGGCTCGCCGCCGGAAAGCACCAGTATGCATGGGGAGGTGGCGGCGATGGCGTCTATCAACTGTTTGGACTGTTCAGTGTCCAGGTCATCTTTCATCATCTGGTGGGCCACGTCCAGCCTTCTGCAGTGGACGCACTCCAGGTTGCAACCGGCGGTGGTCTCCCAGAACACCAGACGGAGCTGATTGGCCGAGTTCATCATGAACTTCCTGGCCATGTCACCGGCGGAGTCTGTTTCCTTTATATCCTTGTAAACATCCTTTATGACCGCCTCGCGCGGATGTCCGCCAGGGTGGCCGCCAGGATGCCCTTTGCCATGGGGATGGGACATCTCGATTTCCTCCCCTTTACGCCGAAACGCCGGATTTGGACAACAGATGCTCCGGCACGGGAAAATCCTCCCCCTTGGCCTTAAGCTCCGCCCTCATCTCCGGGGTTATGCCGCATTCCTCGTCTGTAAGGTAACAGGCCGGGTCTGGCGCCGTGGGGTCGCCGTAAACCAGGTCCGCCCGCACCCTCAAGGCGCCGCCGCACATCATGAGGAACTTGCACTTCGTGCACTTGCCCTTCAGGTTGTCCAGCCGGTGTTTGAGCACGTTCATCAGCTTGTCGCTCTCGTCCAGCCATATCTCGGAGAAGCGCCGGTCCCTCACATTGCCGAAGGTGTAATGCATCCAGAACTGGTCCGCATGCACATTGCCAAGGAAATCTATGTCGGCGAAAGATACGCCGGAGGAATACCTGCCGCCGCCGTTCCATTCCAGCGATTTCCTGACCTGCCCGGCCCGCTCCGGATCTTTCTTTAACAGCTTAAGGTACATGTAAGGCCCGTCCACGTGGTTGTCCACGGTAAGGATGTCTTTCTGGAGACCGCGTTTGTGGAAATCCTCGGTGCGGTCCAGGATGATGTCCATGGCGTGACGGGTCTCCTCATGGGTCAGGTCTTCCCCGGAAATCCCCTGCGCCCTGCCGGAATAAACAAGGTGATAGAAACAGGCCCGCTGTATCCCCTCCCGTTCGATGAAATCGAATATGGCGTGGAGGTTTTCGTAATTGTGCCGGGTGAGGGTCAGCCGCAGGCCCACCCTCTGGCCGATGGCCACGCAGTTTTTGAATCCGCGCATGGCCTTGTCGAACGCGCCCTTCTTGCCCCGGAAATGGTCGTTTATCTCGCCGATGCCGTCCAGGCTTATACCCACATAGGTGAAACCCAGGTCTTTAATCCGCTGGGCGGTGGTGTCGTCTATAAGCACCCCGTTGGTGGAGAGGGTCAGCCGCAGGCCAACTTCCCTGGCGTGACCGGCCAGTTCCCAAATGTCTTTACGCACCAGCGGCTCGCCGCCGGAAAGAAGCAGGGCGGGAATGCCGAACTCTTTTAAATCGGTGATGAGGTTTTTGCCTTCCTGTGTGGAAAGCTCCCCTTCGTAGGCTTTCTCCTCGGAATCGCTATAACAATGTATGCACTTCAGGTTGCAGGTGCGGGTGATGTTCCACGCCGTCACCGGGCGCCGTTCCGAAGAGGATTTGGGTACCGCGTGGGCGTTGGGGCGCGATTTCATGTGATGGGACTGCTTCCCGTAACGGATGGCGTCCCCTTCGTTCTCTTCCTGGCAATATAAGGCTGAAATGCCTATCATTGATTTTTACTCCTTCGTGTTAGCAAAGTGATGGCGCCCGGCAATTCCAACATGCGTTTATCGCTGGCGGCTCGCCACACTGACCATTGATAAAGCTTATCATTTTGGTCAGGTTTTACGCAACCGGTTTGGGCGCCCGTATTGAAACATAAACCTACCCGCCTTCCGCAAGCGTTTTAAAGGTTAACAGCTGTTTGCGCATCATAAATGAATCTCCCGGCGGCAACAGCATCCGCATTAACGGCCCCATCAACAACCCTTTGGGGTACCCGGCGCGCATTTTCACAAGAAGGCGGCATTGGTTGTCCGGCAATGGCTCTATCAAATAACTGATGACAATGTCGCCGAACATGAATCGCCATGCGGGCCAATCCCTGCTCCTGATGGTGACATGCCGGTCTCGCTCGAACTCCACCAGTTCAAAACCCGTCATGAAAACCTGCCCGATCCGCAAATCCGTTATCCCATCGGAAAGGCTACGGGGGCTTGTCCGGCCGAAGTTATCCAGCCAGTCATAACTGTATGGCGCCACCCTCATTTGGCACAACCATGGAAAAAGTTTTTCCGCTTTGGTTTTTACAGTAACGCCACGGAAGAAAATGGCGCCAGGAGGATCTGGAACTTTATCGCAGGGATATTGAAGAAGTTTCTCTGCTGGCGTTACGCCCCAGTCAAAGAAGCGCCCCCAGGTATTCGAGATCATCTTTTCGAATGACACGTTGGCATGCCCATGAACTGCGGAACCCCGCAGGAGAGTTGGTTACTGGCCGCCGTGGCGACGCCTGTATTTGTAAGGAGAGATATAATCGCTCCGGCCCCATACACCCGCCTTGTCGGCCTTGGCCGTTTCTTCGGCTTCCTTGAGCTGGTCCACATATTCCCTGTTGTACGCCGCGGGCCTGGAGCGCACAGGCTCGTAAATCTCCGCCAGCCCCCGGCGGACCATTTCCACGTTCACGTTCAGTTTATCGAGGAAAATCATTCCTTCTGTCTTGCCTGTGCTGTCTTTGCCCAACGCCTCAATGATAACCTCCTGGTTCATCACAAGCCGTGACAGCGCGTCCATGGAATCCTTGAATAGCGGTTGCCTTTCGTTGGTCACATAGTCCATGTCGGGAGCGTCGATATAAGCCAATTGCACACGAATGGTTTGGCCCTTGTCATCCTTTATGGCAACGGTATCCCCATCGTACACACGGATAACCTTGCCCCAGATAAGGTTTTGCTCCGTTTCCGGTTGAGCATGGGATGTATTGGGGGAATAGACAAGAAGCATTAAGAAAACGGCGTAAGACAAATAAATTCGCGCGAACAAAATGCTACTCTCCCGAATTTAATTCCGATCCGTCTGTATTTCCAAAGGGCATGGCGCTCCTCGCATCCATGCATGCATCATAGTTTAAATGTAACTAGTTGAATATCTTAAATTAGGCTTTGTACAAATTGCAACATTTTAAACCTGATGGCATGAGCCGGGACACGCGCGCGCCGGTTGTCGTATAATTGGCAATGTATGGCAGACCGAAGTAATCAAATAATAAAATCCAGTCCCCCTCCGGAAGGGATATTGTTTCTGGCGGGGTTTTGCCTGATCATCCTCCAGTTCTTCATGATCCGGGAAATATCCGCCATGCTCATGGGGACAGAGCTTGTGATCCTCCTGGTAACCGTGGCTTATTTCGCCGGTTACTCCATAGGTTACGGCGCCGCGGGCTTCTTTACCGAAAGGATGATAAAGGCCGCCGCCGTGGTCACCTGGCTATTGCACATAACCCTTCCATTCTCGCTCAGATATATTGGCGGAGCGTTGGTGGAAAATCGGGGGTATGGCGCGGCTTTCTTCTTCATTTTGTTCTTCACCGCCTTCGCCCTGTCTTCATTTTTCAGCCTGCTTCTGCCAAGGTTCATTGACACCCACAATGGTGAAAAAAGCCTGGCCCGGCTATACGGGGCGGAACTGGCCGGGGCGGTGGCGGGTGTTGGGGCGATTGTGTCTGGCGGCGCAATGGAACAATGGGCGCTCCCCCTGGTTTACCAAACGGCTTTGGCCCTTATCGTGGGACTCATGCTGAAACGGGTGGCGGCGTGGCCCGCGCTTTTAATGGGCGTCGCCGCATATGGCGCCGTCTTTGACGATATCCAGCGTCAAAGTATCAGCTATTATTATCATTCCGCCGGTATATTGGAAGACGCCGAGACGATTCAAAGCGTCAACTCGCCATACCAGAAAGTGGACTTTTTAAGGACCGGCCACACCAATCGGCATATTTTCTTGAACGGGAGACATAACTATGGCTCCAGCAAGCTTAGCCTGTTCAACACATTTCTCACCCGTGTGCCAATAATCCTGACGCATCCGAAAGAGACGCTCATAATCGGCTCGGGCTCCATGGAATCAGTCCGGTACGCGTCCAAGCATTCGGATTTCGTCACAACCGTTGAAATAGACGAATCTGTAATAAACGGCTCCCGCAAGTTCCTGTGGGACATTAACAGGCTTGACCAGGTGAACAACTGGACACTGGTCATAGAAGACGCCAAAAGGTTCCTGGGAAGCGGTAGCAAGAAATACGATGTAATAATCGTGGATGTGCCTGTGCCTCTTACAATACAGGTTGGGCTTTTGCATTCCGTTGATTTTTATCGCATGGCCAGGGAACGGCTCACGGAAAACGGCGTAATCTCCGTAGCGCTGGGCGGCACCTTCCGGCGGGACAACCCCACGCCCCAAACGGTGGCTTCCGCGGTGGCGGAGGCGTTCGAGGACTTTGTGGTTTATACACCCGACAAGGCGGGCAGGAGCTTCGCCATCGGCGGAAGGCGTCTCACTTTCAACTCCAATGACCTGGTGGAGGCCAGCCAATCGCTGGGAGCCGAGGAAGTGGATGTTTATCTAAAACCGGTCGCGGTTAACATAATAGATGGCCAGCCGCCCATACGGATGACATCTGTCGGATATCCTGTTAAACGGAGTCTCAACAACATTTATTACAAGGTGCATGGAAAAGACCTGGACAGTTTATTCGGCATGGATTTCTGATGATCTCTAATATCCTGAAACATTCATACGCCCTGTCCATGGGGGTTTTCTTCGCCGTGCTACAAACCTGCTATTTCTTCCAATTGGAGATTTGGGTGACCGCCGCTTATCCAGGCTTTCTCACCATCACAGTAGCCTGGCTGGCAGGATCCGGCTTGGGGCTTTGGCTGGCGAATAAACATTCAGGTCATGGCCTCACCCCATTAAACCTCACCCTATGGCTAGCCGCCAGTGTTTTAGCTTTCTATCTATCCGAGGGATTGTGCGGTTACGTACCTTTCCGAATTGAAATGTTGTGGATCCATGGCATTTTGATCGGAGTATCAGGGGCCCAGGCAGGGCACTTTTTTGCGGCCCATTCAAAAATATTCAACAGATCTTCAACCCTTTTCTTCATGGAAAACAATGGGTTTGTTGTTGGCTGGATCTTGGGGTTCCTGGGTTACATATCATTGGGGATCCCTTTTGCGAACTTGGCTCCGGTGGCATTGGCCGGCTTATTGGTGGGCCTGTGGACAGTCATACAGAAAATCCCCTGCCCCAATGAGGAAACAGCGCCGTTGGAAACCGGAATTGGATAGGCATTTCAGGGAAACGGGGGAATGCGCGGTATTGACTGGAACTGATTGATTGTAAAAGCGGTTTAAGGGCGCAGAAGTTTCTTATTACCCAGTCCATCGCCCCTGTTTGACAGACTCTGTAATGGCGGCGTCTTCCTTCAACCGCTGGGCGATTTTGTCGGCGATCTCTTCGGATTTGACCTTGTAGGTCTTTTCCTTAATCTCCCGTTTGAACCGCGCCACCAGTTCCGACCGGACACCGGTTATTTCAGCCATAACACCCTCCATAGACTCTTCTCACCTTATACGGCATCTTTAATATCGGCTGGACCGGGAAAAGACATTAGACCTTTTTTTTCGTTGCCCCATTATTGTTGATAAACTAGCGCATGGATAACCTTCTTTTAGCAAATAAAACAGTCAAATTCAGCCAAGTTGTGATATAAATTACACTAATTATAAATAGCGCAAATATCGCAATCCAAAATATATAGAGGGGCTTAGCGATTTCCATGAAACTATCCACCAAGCTGATCGCAGGATTCATTGCGGTTGCCATTCTTACCACCCTTACAGGTGTAATAGGGCTTTTCGGCGTCATCCGCATGAGCGGGCACCTCAATGAAGTTGGCGTTGTCCGGTTGCCTTCGGTACAGGGTCTGCTAATGATGGCCGAAGGGCAGGCATCAGCGGGCATGGCCATGCGCACCCTCACCATTGCCGAACTGGAGCTGGAAAAGAAGAAACCCCAGTACGAGCGTATGGCCAAATACCTGGACAAGGCGGAAAGAGGCTGGAAGATTTACGAGCCCCTTCCCCAAACCACTGAAGAAGCCAGGATGTGGCAGGAATTCGTGCCCGTGTGGAAAAAATGGAGGGAGGAGCTGGACAAAGCCCTGGCCATGTCCCGCGAGGTGGATGAAACGAAAATCGACACCCCGATGGAGCTTAAATGGAACATCAAGTCCCGTCTGCTGGAGCACGTGGAATGGATTGAGAAACTCAACGACGCTGTAATCCATAAAAGCGAATTCACCGGCCAAATAGACCCAACCCAGTGTAATTTCGGTAAATGGTATTACGCCTATAAAACCGAGAGCCCCAAACTGCAGGAAGCCCTAAAGGCCATAGAGGAACCCCACCGTCATCTGCATGAAGCCGGGAAAAGGGTGAAAGACCTTATTGCGGTAGGCAGGCAGGCTGAAGCGATAAAGGTGCTACAGGAAGCCGAGGCCACCGCCATGGTGGTCCGCCAGCAGATGGCCACCATCCACGATGTGGCCAACGAGGCCGATGAAAAGGTGGAGGCCATGCAGGACCATGTGCTTGGGCCCGTGGCCGAGAATTTCGCCAAATCCAACAAACTGCTGGACGACCTGGTGAAACTCAACGTGGACATAGCCGAGGAGGCCGTGAAAACCTCCGAATCCGACTCCAGCATCACCCAGGTAGTTATGGTGGTGGTGGTGATAGTGGCCGCCATCCTGGCCATGGGGCTTGGCATTTGGCTGGCCCGTTCCATATCAAAACCGATAATGGTCATCGTGGATGAGCTTAGCGAAGGATCCGGCCAGGTGACTTCGGCGGCGGGGCAGATTTCTGGGGCCAGCCAGTCGCTGGCTGAGGGCGCCACGGAACAGGCCTCCTCGCTGGAGGAGACATCATCGGCGCTGGAGGAGATAACCTCCATGACCCAGCAGAACGCCGACAACGCCAATCACGCCAACTCGCTGGCCAGGGATACCCGCACGGAAGCCGAGAAGGGCGCCGAGGCCATGCACGAGATGATATCGTCCATGCGGGCCATAAACCAGTCATCGCAGGAGATCAACAAGATCATCAAGGTCATCGAGGAGATAGCCTTCCAGACCAACCTTCTGGCCCTCAACGCCGCGGTGGAAGCGGCCCGGGCCGGGGAGCATGGCAAGGGTTTCGCCGTAGTGGCCGAAGAGGTGAGGAACCTGGCCCAAAGGTCCGCCACGGCCGCCAAGGACACCGCGGCGCTTATCGAAGACGCGGTGAAAAAAGCCGCCAGCGGCGGAGAGATAGCCGACAAGGCTGGCCAGATGCTGTCCGGCATCGTGGAGAGCGTGAAGAAAATGACCGACCTTGTGGGCGAGATTGCCGCCGCGTCCAACGAACAGGCGCAAGGGGTGGACCAGGTGAACAAGGCCATCACCCAGATGGACTCGGTGACCCAGCAGACCGCCTCCAACGCCGAGGAGACCGCCGCCGCCGCCGAAGAGCTGTCGGCCCAGGCGGAGTCCATGAAAGGTGTCGTGGATAGGCTTACGGGCCTCGTCGAGGGCACTCATGGCGGCTCCAGGGGCCGCGCCGCGGGAGGGGCGTCCACTGCTCGCCCCGGCGGCAAGGCCACCAGGCCGGTGAAGGGTCTTGTGGGTGGAAGGGCTCCCAAGAAGCCTGCCGAAGACAAACCCGCCAAGAGTTCCGGAGGCGCCTCCAAGGGGGATCATTTGATCCCTCTGGATGACGATGATTTCAAGGATTTTTAGGGCGGTCCGATACAGGCTTAACAGGGCTGGAGGCTTGTAAAAGCTCCCGGCCCTTTTTTTTATGGTTGCGCTAATCAGGCTGGTTGTAGAGCACCAGGTTGTAGAGAAGCTCGCTTGCGTCCGGGTCTATCCCGGTAAACTTAAGCCCCATCCCCGGCCCTTGCTCCGGCTCGGAAAGCCCCTCGTCCATGGATATCACCCGGGCCACTATGAACCGGCCGTTTATCTGTTCCCGCCGCATGCCGACGCTCAAGATCAACGAAAAATCCCCCTCGCTCCCCAAGGGCAACGGCTTGGCGGTGGACACGAAGACCCCGTTCATGCTGATATCGTGGGTGCGTTTGTAAACGGTTATCTGCCCCCCGTGGTTTATCACGATCTCGGTGATGAAGTGGATCCTTTTCCTTTTCCTTCTGCCCTTGGGATCGTTGATATCGGGAGTCATTCAACCCTCACGCCTGAGCCAATATGGTTTCCGGTATCTTGTCCAACGAAACTATCTTATCCACGGCCCCAACCTTTATGGCCTCCTTGGGCATTCCGAACACCACGCAACTGTCCTCGTCCTGGGCGATATTGATAGCCCCGGACTGTTTCATGGCCAGCATCCCTGTGGCCCCATCGGCGCCCATCCCGGTCATGATAACCCCTATGGCGTTTTTGCCGGCGGTCTTGGCGACCGAGTTGAAAAGCACCTCCACCGATGGCCGGTGGCGGCATACCAGCGGGCCATCCTTCACCTCCACGTAATATCTGGAGCCGGACCGGCGAAGAAGCATGTGTTTGTTGCCCGGCGCTATAAGACAGTTCCCCGGAGTGACCGAATCGCCATCGCTGGCCTCTTTTATCCGGATTGTGGAAAGGGAATTCAGCCTCTCGGCGAATGCCCGGGTGAAGGTCTCCGGCATGTGTTGGACAACAACGATTCCCGGCGCGTTGGCGGGCATGCGCGACAACACCTCTTTTAACGCCTCGGTGCCGCCCGTGGAGGCGCCGATAGCCACAACCTTGTTGGTGGTGGCTACCATGGCTGTCAGCGGGGCTTTCACCGCCGCCGGATGGCTGTCCACCTTGCGGACCCGCGCCCTGGAGGCCGCCTTCACCTTATCCAGAAGCTCCACGGTTATCTCACTGAGGTTGTGCTTTTCCATCACCGGTTTGGCCACCACGTCCACAGCGCCCGCTTCCAGCGCCGCCAGTGTGGTTTCCGCCCCTTTTTGAGTCAGCGACGAGACCATGACCACGGGAATGGGAAAGTGCTTCATCAGTTTTCGCAGGAAGGTCACCCCGTCCATCCTGGGCATCTCCACGTCCAGGGTGATAACATCGGGCCTCAGTTCCACCACCTTGTCCCTGGCCACGAAAGGGTCAGGCGCGGTGCCCACCACCTCTATGTCCCTGTCGGACGACAGGGCGTTGGATATAACCTGCCTTGCGATGGAGGAATCGTCCACCACCAATACCCGTATCTTGGCCATGTCAACCTCTAGCCGTCATAATGCGCAAAACCCCGCCGTGGAGGTTTAGTATAAAAGCTCTTCCGGATCGCAAAGATCCAGAGCGTCCAAAAGCACAATGGTGCCTTCGCCGGTCCTGCCGATGCCGTATAAAAAATCCGTGGGAACGCTACCGTGAAACTGTTGCGGCGGGGCGATATCCTTCCCCGCTATGGTCACAATACCCTTTACATCGTCCACCAGAAGGCCGGTGGTGACTTTGCCGATCTCTATTATCACCACGTTTTTCTCGTCATTACCGCCGGAGCCCATCCCCAGCCGGCGCCGCAGGTCGAACACCGGGATTATCTGGTCACGCAGGTTCATCACACCCTGGACGAAGGATTTGGTGTTAGGCACTGGAGTCACTATCTCGCGCAGTATTATCTCCCGTACCTTGAGTATCTCAACGCCGAACAACTCACTGTCCAGCTCGAAGGAAAGGAAAGTGACAAGGTCTTCGTCATGAATAACCCTGGAAACCCTTTCCCGCTCTTCATGGGCAGGTTGGGGGATGGGAGAGGAAGGTTTTTCGGGAACTTCCACTCGCGTGTCGCTTACGGGTTGGGACTGTGGCGGGACAGGGGAAGCTGAGGTAGCCGCCGGGGCCTGCGGGGCCTGGCGTTTCGGTTCCTCCCGTTTGGGCGCGTGCCCCATCCCTTTTTCCTCCCGCACGCGCCCCACTATCTCCCTTAGCGCGTCGAGCCCTGAAAACATCTGGTCCATCTCATCGGCCGTGGCGGCTTTCCGCTCCCTTATCCCATCCAGGAATGTCTCGAATTTCATTCCCTCGGTATGGATTGGCCCTAGCCCGAGCACCCCGGCGTTCCCCTTGATGGAATGGACGCGGCGGAACATGTCGTCTATGGCCCCGGAAGCGAACCCCTCTTTTTCTATAATCAGGATAAGCTCCTCGATAGCCTCCAGGTGCGACTGGGTATCGGTGAAAAATTCCGCCATCAGATCGTCGTTCATTTTCCCGCCACCCTAAACAACCATGCCTTCCTGCATGAGCCCTTCCACGTTGAGCACAAGCCCCACGCGCCCGTCGCCGAGTATGGCCCCGCCCAGGATGCCTTTTATGTTCCTGAAAGTTTTGCCCAGGTCTTTTAACACAACCTGGGTCTCCTCCACGATCTCGTCCACCATGAGGCAACACCGCTGGCCGTCCTTGTCCAGCACCATCACAACCCCGTCCCACGGGTCGGTGAACTTCGGCTTTACGCCGAACACGTTGTGAAGCCTTAAAAGGGGGTAAAGGGTGTTCCTTATCTCCACCACCTCACCGGCCCGTTTGACGGAGGATATCTGCCCCCTTGCGGGCTTCAACGACTCCCTCACCCACTCCATGGGTATTATGTAGCTTTCCTTGCCCACGGCCACCAACAGGCCGGAAATGGTAATGAGCGTGTTGGACATGGGCATGGTTATAAGGAAGGTGGTTCCATTACCCAGGTCGGTATCAATGTCCACCTTCCCCTTGGCCTCCTTGACGGCGGTGATCACCACGTCCATTCCCACCCCGCGGCCCGAAACGTCGGTGATTTTCTGGGCGGTGGAGAACCCGGCGGCGAATATAAGCCGGTAGGCCTCCCTGTCGGGCATCAGTTCCGCCGCAGCCTGGCTGATTATGCCTTTTTCCACAGCCTTGGCCCTCAACCGGTTGGCGTCCAATCCCCGCCCGTCGTCCTTAACGGTTATCACAAGGTCGCCGCCATCCTCCTCGGCCTTCACGAAAACTTTGCCTATGGGATCTTTATCAACCGCTACCCTCTCCGTGGGCGGTTCCAGGCCATGGTCCACGGCGTTTCTTATGATGTGGTTCATGGGCGCCTCCAACTGCTCGAAGAGGCTTTTATCTATGAGCAGGTCTTCCCCGGCCATGGAGAAATCCACCTGTTTGCCGGTGGAGTTGGCCAGGTCGCGTACCATGCGGGGGAGTTTCTGGAAAATGCCGTTTATGGACACCTTGCGGACTTCCGCCAGCCCCCGCTGGAGTTTGAAGGTCAACTCGTTGAACTCGAGGTTTGCGTTCTTGAACTCCGAGGCGATCTTGCCCGGATCAACACCCAGTTCTATTTTCTTCTGCAGGTAATTGAAAACCTCGGCGTTGATTATAAGTTCCCCCACCAGCGCCATGAAGCCGTCTATCTTCTCCTCTTCTATGCGCATGGTTTTCCTGATGCCGGCTTTTTTTTCGGTGACCTTTTCCGCCTCTTTGGATACCTTCTCGGCCACGGTATCCTCGGTTTTCTTGCGCTGGAGCTCCGCCGCCTGCTGAATGGCCTCCGGCGTGACCTTCCCCTGCTCCACCAGGATGTCCCCAAGCCGTTTCTGCGACGAAAGGGCCTCGGCCACGTCTTTGTGGCTTATCACCCCCTGCTCCACCAGGATCTCCCCCAGTTTGGGGACAACCCCCTCTTCCTTCGCCTCGTCCCCCAGCACGGCAAGTTTCAACTCCTCCACCAGCGCAAAAAGCGCGGTGACTGATGGCCGTTGCAGGAGGCCGTCTTCGGCTAGCACCCGCCGCATATCAAGGATGCGCTGGAACAGCACTTGCGGAGTGGGTTTTTCTGCCTCGTCGGCGGAGGCGAGTATGCGCTCCACAACCGCCAGGGCGTGGCTCTCCTCATCCTTGAGGTCTCCGCTCAGGTCACCGGCGGCCAGCCTTTTGAACATGCCGTCCAGACAGTCTTTGCCTTTCAGGAGCAAGTCCACAATCTCGGAGGTTACCGTCCGTTTTCCTTTGCGAAGCTCGTCTAGCAGGTTCTCGAACTTGTGGGCGAAGTTGCGGATATGGTTCAGGTTGAAAAAAGAGGCCGAGCCCTTGATGGAATGGACGGTCCTGAATATGGAGTTTATGACATCGGAGTCCTTTGGATTTTTCTCCAGGGATATGAACTGGGCGTCCAGGCCGTCCAGTTCCTCCATGGTCTCCTTGATGAACTCGTCAAGGATCTCCTTGTCAATCCCGTCCATCATCATGTTCAGTGTTTCCTGCATACCATCTGTTTGATGAGGGCTTCCCATTTGGCCAGCTTGGCGACGGCCTCATCCACGGCCTTCCGCATAATCGAAAGGTCGTCCAACGGTTTCAGGAAACAGTCGTTGGCGCCGTAGCGCAGGCAGGTAAGCACGTTCTCGATGGACACCACCCCGGTCATCATAATCACCTGGATCATGCCGTTGAACTCTTTTATCTTCCTGAGAAGCTCTATGCCGTTCATCTCCGGCATCATGATGTCGGAGACTATAACCATGTAATTCTCGTTCTGGATCATGCGCAGGGCTTCCCTGGGGGAGTTTACGCTGTCCACATGGTATTCGTTCATCTTGAAGTAACGGGTGAGGGAGTTTGTTATCCCCTCTTCATCGTCAACTATCAGAATTTTTGTTTCCATCACTGTCACTGCTGTTCTTGTTTTCTGTATATGGTGGGCTGGACGTACTTGAACCGGTGTTGCACGCCCGTCAGGCTTTCCGAATGGCCGATTAAAAGATGGCCGCCCGGAGCCAGCGCGTTGTAAAACTTGTTTATCAGCGTCTGCTGGGTCGGCTTGTCGAAATAGATCATCACGTTCCGGCAGAATATGAAGTCGAACTTGCGCTTGAACGGGAAAGTGGGCGTCATCAGGTTGAAACGCTTGAACTGCACGATACCCCGCGCTTTCTGCCCCACCCTGTAGAACTTCTCATCGTTGATGTGTTCGATATCGAAATACCGGGGTAGAAGCTCTTTAGGCACCGACTTGACCTGTTCGGCGGTGTATATACCCCGGGCGGCTTTGGCTAGCACTTTGGTGGAAAGGTCCGTGGCCAGGAGCTTTACGTCCATGGAAGGCATGCTCTCCAGCGTCTCCAGCAGGATAAACGAGATGGAGTAAGGCTCCTCCCCCGTCGAACAGCCTGCGCTCCAGGCGCGGATCTCTTTTAACGGGTCTGTTTTCTTTCTTAGCAGGACATCCGGCAGGACATTCTTTTTAAGATAGTTGAAATGGTTGGCCTCCCGGAAAAAGCTTGTGAGGTTTGTGGAAATCGCGTCCAGCAGGGTGACAAGCTCGCTCTCGCTTACGTCCTGGGTGACGTATTTATAATACTCCATGAAGGAGCGGAACCCTCCCTTGCGCAGGCGGCCGCCAAGCCTTGTGCGCACCAGCTCTTTCTTCCCCTCGTTGAGATTTATGCCGCTCTTCTCGAAGATGAGCGCACGGAACATCTCAAACTCCCTGTCCGACAGGTCCAGGGGCCCGTAGGCCAAAGTGTCAGCGTTTACCGGCATTTCCCTCTCGTAGCGCGTAACGGGCGCTCATAACCCAAGTCACATTTCTGGCGAAATAAAACGTCAGCCCCTCTCACCGGAACTAAATGCTCTCTTTCCTCTGTTTTATGATGGTTGCGCTCATGTTCTTGCGCCACCGCTCCAGCTTCTCCTCGGACAGCCTCACCAGACGCAGAATCTCCGTAAGGTCGTCGAACGGCTTTAAAATATAATCCGACGCGCCGAACTCCAGCGACTTCATTGTTTTCTCAAACGTCGAGTAGGCGGTCATCATGATCACCTGGATCGAAAAATCCACCGCCTTGGCCCTCTGAAGCGTCTCCAGCCCGTCCATCTCAGGCATGTTTATGTCCAGCAGGACTATGTTGTATTTGGAGCTTTTCAGCTTTTCAAGGGCGTCCTTGCCGTTTTCGGCGGAGTCCACCGAGTAGCCTTCCATTTTAAGGTAGGCTGTAAGGGATTTGCGTATCCCCTCTTCGTCATCCACTATGAGTACATTAATGGACATTATCTTCAAAACCTATTAATTTGGTTTTCAAATTATAGCAACTTCAGGCAATCCTGCGCCGCGATGTCAGTTCATCCCGATGACGCCGGAAACGTCCAGTATCAGCCCCACGCGCCCATCGCCCAAAATTGTCCCCCCGGATATGCCCGGAAGCCCTTTGAACCTTCTGCCAAGGCTTTTAATAACCACCTGTTGCTGGCCCAAAAGGTCGTCCACCATCAGGCCGTATTCCTTCTCGTCGCTTTCCACTATGATCACCAGCCCCTCCCACGGGTTCATGCACTGGGCGTCTTTCACCTTCAGAATGTTGTGGAGCCGTATTAGGGGCAACAGCCTGCCCCGGATGTTTATCATCTCCCCCTCCCGCCTCACGGTGGATATCTCCTCCAGCCTGGGCCGGATGGATTCCCGGATGGACACGGTGGGGATGATGAACCGCTCCCCCCCGATCCTTACGATCATCCCGTCCACAATGGCCATGGTAAGCGGGAGCTTTATTGTGAATGTGGAGCCGGAGCCGGGCTTGCTCGTAATCTCCACCTTGCCGCCCATCTTGTCTATGTTGGAGCGCACCACGTCCATCCCCACGCCCCGGCCGGATACGTCGGTCACCTTTGCGGCGGTGGAGAAACCGGGAAGGAAAACCAGGTTGAAAATTTCCGGCTCCGAAAGCTCCATGCCATCCTTGACAAGCCCTTTCTCCGCGGCTTTTTTAAGTATCCTGTCCTTGTCCAGCCCTTTGCCGTCGTCCTTCACCTCGATGTAAACGTTTCCGCCCCGGTGGTAAGCAGACAGCCAAACGTTCCCAACCCCGCTTTTGCCCGCGGCCCGCCGGTCCTCCGGGGCCTCCACCCCATGGTCCATGGAGTTGCGGAGAAGATGGACCAGAGGATCGTTGAGTTCCTCTATGATGGTCTTGTCTATTTCCGTCTCCTCCCCGGAAAGATGGAAAGCCACCTGCTTGCCCATCTTTTTGGAAAGGTCACGGATAAGCCTGCTCATCTTCTGGAACGTCTGCTTTAGCTGTACCATGCGCAGGCCCATCACGTGGTCCTGGATGTTCTTGGTTATCTTCCCCAGGTTCAGCACGTTCTTCTGGAACGCCCGGTTTGCTTCCTCCTGCAGAACCCGGTCTTGCGCCACGATGGACTGGGAGATCACCAGTTCCCCCACCAGCTCCAGCAGGCTGTCGAGCTTTTCGGTATCCACTTTTAAGGCGGTGACAACGGCCTTCTTGCGTTTCTCCTCCTGCTCGTGCAACGCTTCGCCCAGGGCTTTTTCGTCCACGGCGCCCATGTGCACGAGAATTTCGCCCAGGGGTTTCTGGCTGTGGAGGGCCTCTTCCAACTGCTCCGGTGATATGGCGTGTTTATGGACCAGTATGTCGCCAAGCTTTTCGGCCTCAACCTGTTCCCCAGTCATTCCCTCTTCCGGCGAGGGGGGCGGCGGCGCGGCCTCCTGCTTGCGCTGGGTAAGGGCCGAAAGCACTCTCAACAAACCGCTTATCTCATATCGGGGGATATCCAGCGACGCGTCGGGCATGGAGCCCTTGGCTTTCTGGCAACTGGAAGAAAGCCCCTCATTCACCAACTTTATGACATCGGCGGTTTTAAGGAACGCGTCTATCATTTCCTGTGTGCAATAGGCTGTCTTCTTGCGAAGCCTGTCCATGAGCGATTCGGCCTCATGGCACAGCACGTTTATGGTGTTTATCCCAAGGAACCCGGCCGCGCCTTTCAAACTGTGGATGGCGCGGAAAAGGTTGTTTACTATTTCATCGCTCTCGGGGCTTGCCTCAAGCTCCAGCAGGTCGTTCTCCACATTGGCCACCGTCTCCTGCGCCTCGGCCACAAACTCGGTGTAAAGCAGGAGGTCGTCGTCACTGGCCACTTTCACCGTGTCCACCCCGGCCGGTGTCACCGGGCCGATTTTCTCAACGGGTTTGGCCGCTGGGGATGGCTGAGGAGGCGGGGGCGCGGTCTTGGGCGGTTCTGGCGCCGCAGGAGCAGGTTGCGCCGTTGGAGCGGCTTGCGGGCCGCCAAGAAAACCGGCAATGTCCCCGGAAATGCGCAAGGCTTCCCTGGCAACTTCGCCGCTGGTCTCTATTTTTTCCAGCGCGGCAAGAAGGGCTTTGATGCCGCTGGTTGAAAGGTTTATGGCCTTCTGCCCTTCGTCAAGCCCTTCCAGCAGGGCTTTCTCGTATATTCTCCCCACGGAGGCCGCCAGGCCGCACACCGCTTCGTCATATCCGCCGCCCTTGAGCTCCGTCGTCAGCGATTCCATCTCCACCAGGATGTCCGCAACGGCCTTCTTGTCCCCAAGGTCCGGCTCCAGCATGGTAACGCCGGAGGCTACTTTATCCAGCCTTTGGCGGATAGGGTCCGC